>CANRDC010000039.1 GCA_947629245.1 uncultured Oscillospiraceae bacterium
GAACAGCGCCTCCCGCTTTTTCTCCGTCAGCTTTTTAGAGTCGTTGAGGCCGGGCAGTTCAATGCCTTCCGGCAGGATCACCGCCGCGGCGCACACCGGCCCCGCCAGGGGCCCGCGCCCGGCCTCGTCCACGCCGCAGACGAGAGCGATGCCCTCCTTATGGAGCGCCCGCTCCGTCTCCCACAGGTCAGTCAGAGGGTCTTTCAAGGCTGATCCTCCCCAGCTTGCCGCCCCGGAATTCGTCCAGCAGCACCGCCGCCATGCGCTCGGTATTCACGTTCCCGCCGGCCATGAGAAAGCCCCTCTTCCGGGCGCAGGCCTCCAACAGCTCCCAGCCCTGCATCTCCGGGGCCGGGTCTATCTTATACCGCTCGGCGAGCGCCGCCGGGTAGAGCCCGCGCAGCTTCACCAAAAGCCTCGCGGCCACGTCCTCGGCGTCCAACACCTCGTCCTTCACCGCCCCGGTGAACGCCAGAGCGTCCCCCACGGCGGGGTCATCGAACTTGGGCCACAGGATGCCCGGGGTGTCCAAGAGCTCCAATTGGTTATCTACCGTTATCCACTGCTTGCCCCGGGTGACGCCGGGCCGGTCGGAGGCCGCGGCGGTCTTCCGGCCGCTGACCTTGTTGATGAACGTGGATTTGCCCACGTTGGGCACCCCCGCCACCATGGCCCGCATGGGCCCCTGCTTGTCCCGCAAAGCCCGGAGGGCACGGGGCAGGTCCTTCACCCCCCGGCCGGACTTTGCGTCGCACTCCAGAAAGGGCACGCCCTGAGCCTTATACCATGCCCGCCATTGGGCGGTGACACTGGGGTCCGCCTGGTCCGCGCGGTTTAAGATGAGCAGTCTCGGCTTTCGCCCGGCGATGATGCCGTCCAGGTCCGGGTTCCGGCTGGACCGGGGTATGCGGGCGTCCACCACCTCGCACACCGCGTCCACCAGCTTCAGGCTGTCCTGCATCATCCGCTCGGCCTTTTTCATATGGCCGGGGAACCACTGTACGTCAGCCACTGCGCCCTCCCGTTCCGTAGATGGCGCCCAGCTTGAAAAACGGATACATGCGGAACACCGCCTTGCCCATCACGTCGCGGGTGTCCACAAAGGCGATGGTGGACACGCGGCTGTCGCTGGAGTTGTTGCGGTTGTCGCCCATGACGAAGATGCAGCCCTCCGGCACGGTAACCTTTACCCAGCCCTCGCCCACATCTTCCCGCTCGTCGATGCCGTAGACGTCGTAATACAGCGGGTCCATGATGTGGTAGCTGTCGTAGGTCTTTTCAAAGATATACGGCTCGTCCAGCAGCTTCCCGTCCACGGAGACGGTGCCCTCCACGAAGTTGATCTCCACGGTCTGCCCCGCCGTACCGATGACGCGCTTGACAAGGGGCTCGGCCTTGTATTTCTCCGCCTTGAGCACCACGATGTCGCCGTTGTCATAACCGCCCGCCAGACGGGTGATGATGATCTTGTCCCCGTTCTCCAGCGTGGGCAGCATGGAGCTGCCCCGCACATCGATGACACGGGCGGCCAGCACGAAGATCAGCACGCACACGATGATCGCCACGATGATGCAGTGGATCCACTCGTAGGTATCCTTCAGGGGGTTGTATTCTTTTTTATCCTTCTTTCCCTTGCGCTTCTCCTCCGCCGCCTGTTCGCCGCGTTGTTCTTCCGCGGCCTGCTCCCGGACCTGTTCCGCCTGGCCGCTGTTCTTTCCCTTTCCAAACATAGGCGCACCTCCTGTCGCACATTTCCGCGGCGGCCAAGGCCGATACGGAAATCATTTCCAATTCGCCTAACTAAGGTATTA
Source organism: uncultured Oscillospiraceae bacterium (assembly GCA_947629245.1). Classification (GTDB taxonomy): domain Bacteria; phylum Bacillota; class Clostridia; order Oscillospirales; family Oscillospiraceae; genus CAJOIG01. The sequence goes on from CANRDC010000039.1 coordinate 1,812, forward strand.
TATAATAGAACTGTCCCATAACGCAACAAAAAAGAGGCTCGCGGCCTCTTTTTTGTCGGTTTTTTCGGATCTTACAGCTTTTCCCGAATCTTGGCGGCCTTGCCCACGCGGTCGCGCAGATAATAGAGCTTGGCCCGGCGGACCTTGCCCTTGCGGACCGTGTCCACGCTCACGATGGTGGGAGAATGGACCGGAAAGACCTTCTCGCAGCCCACGCCGTAGGAGATGCGGCGCACGGTGATGGTCTCGTTGATGCCGCCGTGCTTCTTGGCGATCAGGGTGCCCTCGAACGCCTGGTTGCGTTCGCGGTTGCCCTCCTTGATGCGGACGGTGACGCGGACGGTGTCGCCCACGTTCATCTCCGGCAGCTCCGGCTTCATGTACTGCTGAGTCAGCGCGTTGATGAGATCCATGGTAATGACCTTCCTTACATAGACGTTCTTACCGGGAATTCCTCTCATCCGGCAGCGGACCGCCTTAATAGACGCATTCACATGCTTGGGTATCATACCACACTTTTCCGGGACATGCAAGTATTTTTTGCGTCGCGCTTTACACATCCCGCAATTTTCTGCATACCATGGCAGCATTAAAGGGTATCGGCGCCTTTATCCTCTTCCCGATAATGCCGTTCGGGTGAATACCTCGCCGCGGACAGGCTCAGCCTGCGCCCAATCTCACAAAACCCGTCCAGCGCGCCATCCACGGCGGCCCGTAAGGTCTCCGGGCGCTCCGCCGGATATCTGCGGTCCAGCAGAGATACGCAGCGCAGATCCGTATCGATCGCAGCGCCCGTCTGTCCCGCAAGATCGCCCAGAAGCAGTTCTTTGTCCCTGCTCAGTCCGGCGGCGAACTGAACGCTGAATACCAGCCGCTCCCGCTCCAGGCGAAAGAACGCTCCCAGGCAGGACGGCAGAGCCGTCTCGAGATTGGGCCAGGGCACCCCGTTATCCGCGCGCGGATGCACCAGGCGCTCATCAAAGCCGGACCGCATATACCCTCTATGGACAAGCCAGAGCTCGTTACCGCGCGGCGCCGTTTTCAGCGCCGCATAGCCGAGTTCTTCCGTCGTCTCCAGCCTTTCAAAGACCGCGAGCGCAAGCCGCCGGAATCCATTTTCACCGCACAGCGGAGCCAGCCGTTCCCGGTTGGCGGCAAGGTCTTTCTTATCTGCCAGCAGCCGAAGAAGCGTAACGAATTGCTCATCCGTGGCTATTTCCGCCGGGTCCGCCTCAAATATTTCCCCGGTCCCGAGCCGGTCCGCGCGAAGCAGACAGGTATCCGGCAGCGCGAAGCGCTCCGTCAGCGTCCGTATCGCCCGGTCCGCTCTCTCCCGCGTCTCCGGCTCCTGCGCGGACTTTTCCCGCAGCAGCAGCCCGAGCACACACTCCGCCTCCGTTCGGTCTTTCGCCCTCTCCGCGGCGGACAGCAGCCGCGGGAAGGCGTCCGCCTCGCCCAGCAGAAACGGACGGGCGTATTTTCTCCACGCGAAATAGGGCGCGAGATACGCCGCCGCCTCTTTTGCGATCCTGTCCGGAAATTTGTCGTACAGAAAGTCGATCGCGCTGCGGACGTCGGCGTTCGACGCGTATTCTCCATACCGTTCGTTCGCCGCCTTCGCCAGGACCTCCACCAGCAGCTCCGCATAGGAAGCGTCCTTCGGAGCATCGACAGGGGCAAATACTCTGGAGAAAACATCGTATACGTCTTGTGAAAAACGCGTACTGCCTTCGGCCTCCGAAAACTTCGCGTAATAGTACAGGGAGGCGATCTTGGGCATTTTGAAGAAAAAGCCGGGCGAGCGGTCGTATCTCTCGAAAATATAGCGATAGTATCCCACCCTGTCCGGCGGAACGTTTCCCTCATACAGGTCGGCGGCGCAGCGCTCCAGCACGGACGGGATCTCCGAGCGGGCCGCGGCGGGCAGAGCGCTTCGCAGCAGCTCGCCGTTTATCCCGTCAAGATCATGCAAACGATCTGTGAGCGCCTTATAGAAGTGTCGGCCCGGATCAAAGCAGACGTCGTACATAACGCTGCGGAAAGCGCGGCTTTCGCCTTCGGTCAGACGGTATTCGGAAAATAGTCGGTCCATCGCGCCGAAAAAGCCGGTGTTATTACTCGCGGGCGCGTCGACTCCGTCCCACGAGAGGACCTGTGTCGGGTCCAGCGCGAGATATCTGCCCGTCCATTCACACGCTTCCAGATAGTCCTCCCGCGTAATATGCGTTCTTTGCGCGTAGCCCGGCCATTTCAAGCGGTCTATCTCCCGGTACAGCTTCAGATACCCCTCCGTCGGCACGCATCCTCCCTCCGTGATCACCCGGAGCAGCTCCGGATCGGAGAACACGGACGGGCAGGTCGCGTCGCTCACCATGCCTATATTTCTGCTCCCCAGGAATACATCCGCGAGCGCGACCCTGCCGATTTTTTTCTTTTTTGCCGCCGCCAGGTAAAAGCAATTCCTCAGGAGCACGAAATAGAGCGCATAAAATTTATTGTACGCGGCTGGCAGAGAGAACGCTCCCATTTCCTCTTCGTGTTTGCCGTAATACTTCTTCAGCCGCTGCGTCAGCACGTCATTTCTTTTGACCAGATAGGAATTTCTGGTGAGCTTCAGCATCTCTCCCAAAACGGGATATTCGTTTACGAACGGATCCAGAAAGAAGGCGATATCCGGCTCGAGGAGCGTGCCGTATTTCAGCATCGTATTTTCAAACGCCAGCATCTTGAGCATATCCGGCTTATAGGCGACGAACCCCCGATCGATCAGCCAAAACGCCCGCGTCACGGGGAAACGGCTCACCACGATGCGATAGTTCAGCCCGCAGCTCCACGCGCCGTGCTCTCCGATGGAAAGGTCGACCGGGCCCCGGATGTTTTCAAGGATCACTTTTATATTCTGCTCGCTGAAATCCGTCCGGCATTTGAGCACGAACACATCGTCCGGCAAGTGGTCCAGCCCGGCCTTCAACTGGTACTCCTGCCGGGCGAAGTTCAGATTCGTATACCTTCCCAGCGCCTCGTCTATCGGTCCCGATTCCACCACGTCGATCCCAAGCCGCTCCAGCTTCTCCCGCAGGCCGGGGATATTGTCCGGCTCGCCGGTCCAGGTGCTGACGACGATCCCGTCGATCATCCCCTCCGCGCGGTATCCGCACAGCATCGCCGCGGTCGCGTACAGTTCAAAATCCTGCCGTATCGCCCCGCACATCACCGCCCATACGGGCTTGCCCATGATCGCCATCAGGCCAGCCCTCCTGTTCCTCGGGCCGCCCGGCGGCGGGACCGGTCTCCCAAACGAATCGCTCTCCCGCGAGCCTTCCCGCGCAGTCTGCAATTACCCCCCCGACATGGCATATACCATCCAACGCGGCATTGACCGCCCCGTCGAGCTGTTCAGGGGCCGTGGCACAGATCCTCGTCGTCTTCAAAGTGATCCTCCTTATCTTATCGTCGATCGAGACGCCCATGGCCTTGGAGAACTCGGACAACAGCCTCTCCTTCGCCCGGCACATCGACGCGCCAAACTGGGTGACGGCGACTACGGCGTCTTTTTCGATCCGCACGAAGGACGCCAGACATGACCCAGCCGCCACCTCCGTATAGGGCCACTGGACCCAGTCATCCCGGTACAGGGGAATGAGCTCTCCGTCGAATCCCGTTTCCATATATCCGGTGTGTCTGACCCACAGCTCGAGCCCCAAAGGCGCCCGTTTCATGGCAAAGAAAGCCACCTCCGGGGTCTTTTCCACGCGTTCAAAAAAGCTGAGCGCGAACATCCGAAAGCGCTCGCCCCCGCATATCCGCAGAAGGCTCCGGCGGTGGGAAGCAAGGTATTTCTTATCCGCCAGCAGCCGGAGAAGCGTAACGAATTGCTCGTCTGTGGCTATTTCCGCCGGGTCCACCTCAAATGTTTCCCCGGTCCCGAGCCGGTCCGCGCGAAGCAGACAGGTATCCGGCAGAGCGAAGCGCTCCGTCAGCGTCCGTATCGCCCGGTCCGCTCTCTCCCGCGTCTCCGGCTCCTGCACGGACTTTTCCCGCAGCAGCAGCCCGAGCACACACTCCGCCTCCGTTTGGTCTTTCGCGCTCTCCGCGGCGGACAGCAGCCGCGGGAAGGCGTCCGCCTCGCCCAGCAAAAACGGACGGGCGTATTTTCTCTGCGCGAAATAGGGCGCGAGATACGCCGCCGCCTCCTTGGTGAAGCCCGTCTCGGAAAACTCATCGTACAGGAAATCGACCATATACCGGATATTCAGGTCCACCGGACACTCCTCATAGCGGGACGCCGCGATCCGTTTGATCAGCTCCAGCGCCGCGCAGGCGTAGGAGGCGGGCTCCGGCTGGTCGGAAACACCGGCGTATTTCGCGACAACACCGTAAAAGGTCCGAGAGACGTCACTGCCGCCCTTGCGCTCCTCATACAGGCCGTAGTAATAAAACGCGCACAGGGAGTCCGCCGGGATCGGCCATCTGTATACACGGCTCGGTATGCTGGCCCAGCACCGGAAAATGAAGCCGTAATAGGCTTCCCGCTCCGGGGCCACCGTCCCCGCGTACAGCTCCTTCGCGCAGCGCTTGAAGGAGACGGGAAGCTCGGATCTCGTCGTGGCCGGGACCGCGCACTGATACAGGTCCTCATCCAGGCTCCTGAACGTATCGAGGTTTTCCAGTATAGCCTTATAAAACGCCCGCTCTTTCTCGAAGCAGACATTGTACATCACGTCGTGGAACGCTCTGCGTTTTTCATCCGAGTCCAGCGCGAACTCTGAAAACAGCACGTCCAACGCCTCCGAGAACCCGATCCGGTCCGGCTCGGCATCCTCCGCCCCGTCCCAATGCAGATACTCGTCCGGGTCCAGCCGCAGCACGTTCTCCACCCAGCCGCGCATCTCCAGGTAATCGGCCCTGGTGATATGGACCCTGCGGGCATATCCCGGCCATTTCAGCCGGTTTATCTCCTGATAGAGCTTCAGATATCCTTTTGTGGGGACGCACTCCCCCTCCAGGATCATCCGCAGGATCTCCATATTCGTGAAGGCTGACTGGCAGAGGACGTCGCTGAACATGCCCAGCTCCTTGCTCCCTCGGAACACATCTCCCAGGTAAAAGGGAGCGAGCTTTTTTCTCGTCTGCGTGAGCAGGTAAAAGCAGTTTTCCATGAGGACGAAGTACAGCGCGAAAAACTTGTTCAGCGCCCCTGGCAGCTCAAAATCCTCTATTTTATGCTCGTCCTCGGCGTAATACCTTTGAAGTGCCCTGGTGATGACGTTCGCCTCTATAAAAAGGTTTTTGCCCTGCGTAAGGCGAAACAGCTCCCCAACGATCGGATATTCGCTCGAAAAGAGATTGGAGAACCACGCCATGTCCGGCGTGATGGAACAGCCGTATTTCAGAAGCGTATTTTCGCCGCCAAGCATCTTATACAGATCGTTCCTGTGGCCCAAAAATCCCAGATCGACCAGCCAAAACGGTCTTATCACGGCCAGACGCGCCACAACGACGCGGTACTCCAGATGCGTATGCCATGCCCCATGGGAGCCGACCGTCAGATCAGCCGCCCCCCGAAGGACCGGTTCCAGATTGCGTATTTTCTGCTCGCTGAAATCCGTCCGGCACTTGATCACGAACACGTCGTCCGGCAAATGGTCCAATCCGGCCCGCATCTGACGCTCCTGCCGGGCAAAGTTCAGGTTCGTATACTTACCCAGCATCTCGTCCAGCGGCTCCAGCTCCACCACGCCAACGCTGAGCTTCTCCAGTTTTTCCCGCAGACCGGGGATATTGTCCGGCTCGCCGATCCAGGTACTGACGACGATCCCGTCGATCAATCCCTCCGCCCGATATCTGCACAGTATCGCCAGCGTTGTGTACAGCTCGAAATCCTGCCGTATCGCGCCGCACATCACCGCCCACAGCGGCTTTCCCATGATCGCCATGAACCGTCCTCCTCTACCGCTGCCATCTGTCCATGTGACAGGCTTTACAGCAGACTGCATCAAATGTGAACTCTCTCTGCTCCATCTCCCGGCGATACGCCTCTATCTCGCCGTCGCGCCCCACCAGGTCCGGTGAGACAAGACAAAGTTTATATCCCAAGTCCTTCAGTTCTGCATAGTCTTGCGTTGTAAGAGGCATTTTCGTAAAGCAGTCCACCCAGACCCAATCGATCTCGCCCGCCATATTGCGAAGCGTGTCCATGCCTTCATATTCGGAATAGCGCAGCGCTATCCGCTTTTCCCCCATATCCGTCAAAAGCTTTATCATGGGAAAAGACGAGTCCAAAAAAAAGAAATCATTGATGGCATAGCGCTCCAGCAGATTGATCGCCTCCAACTCGATCCGTTCGCTTTTGACGTTCACGATCATCGTTCCATGACGATACTCACGCAAATACGATTCAAAGTCCTCTCCCGGCGCAAAGGGCTCGTGCTGCATATAAATACGTCCATCCGCGCCATCTCTGATATCCAGCTCCACGCCATACTCCCGCGGGACCTGCCGAAGCTGGTCCAGCGTATTGATCCTGTGCGCGATCATTTCCATAGTTTCGTGCTCCTCATATGCTGTAAAACAGCCTGATCCTTTCCCTGTATTTTCCAGGATGCTCTCCCAGGAGCGAGGTGCCTGCCACAAACACATCCACGCCCAACGCTTCAAGCGAGCGGATATTATCCTCATGAATATAGCCGTCCGCCTCAATGAAAAACTCCGACCCGGAGCTCCTGCGGTAGTCTGACAGCGCTCTTATCTTCTCTTCCATCCCTTTGATCATCGTCTGGCCGGAGAAGCCGGGGATCACGAGCATGACGCAAACGCCGTCAACGTAATCCAGCAGATGGATAACGGAGGTGATCGGGGTCTGCGGACTGATGGCCAGCACAGCCTTCGCTCCCAGTTTTCTGATATGTATCAAAGAATCCAGCACGTTCCACGCCGATTCCACATGTACTGTGACCATATCTCCCGGCCCGATGGGAAACCAGTCCAGCTTGGCTGCGGGATCTTCTACCATCAGATGGATGTCCAACGGGATACGGGAGTTGTTTTTCAGCCATTCAACATAGGTCGTTCCCAGCATGAGATTCGGGACAAAATGACCGTCCATGACATCAACATGAAGGTAATTTACACCCTCGTCCTCAAATGTGCGCAGCATCTCACCCAAATTGCTTAAATCTATGCACATCATGGAAACAGATAATTCTCTGCTCATATATTCTCCTTAAGGGTTGACAATGACTTTCATGCCGTTCTGCTCCTCGGCGGCCCGAAACGCGAGGCGTATGTCCTCCAGCGGAAACCGGTGTGTGATAAAACGGGAAATATCTATTTTTCCTGACGCGATCAAGTCCAGCGCCAGCTTGTGCTGCCGCGGCGTAGACCCGTGCGAGCCCATAACGAACATTTCCTTATAGTGGATCTTATTCGGTTCCAATGTGATCGTCGTCCCGGCCGGAAGGCCGCCAAAGAGATTAACGCGGGCGCGGTGTCCCGCCATTTCGATCGCCTGAAGATGCGTGCTCGCCACCGGACAGGCCGTCAGCACTACATCGGCGCCCGCCCCGCCCGTCAGTTTCATCACCTGCTCCACCGGATCTGCCTCTCCGGACCATATATACCCATTGGCTCCATATTCCAGAGATGCGCGGGCCCGCCTTTCGTTCTTATCCACGACGACGATCTTTGCCGCGCCATGAAGCCGCGCCACCGACGCCATCATGCATCCGATAGGACCGCCGCCGATTATGACCACCGTGTCCCCCAAACGGACGTCGACCATTTCCATGCCGTTGATGACGCAGCCGAGCGGTTCCGCCAGCGCAGCCTCTTCGCAGGAGACGTGATCCGGGATCTTATGGACGGGACCATAATTCAAAACCTGCTCATTGAGCAGACAGTATTCCGCGAATCCTCCGGCAAACTGATAGCCCATGGCATAGTTCTCCGAGCAGTTGTTCCCATGGCCGCTCTCACAATACGCACAGTGTCCGCATGGAACGTCCGCCCCGACGGCGACCCTGTCCCCTATTTTCAGGGTCGTCACTTTACCGCCGACTTCGACTACGCGGCCAGCGATCTCATGGCCGATGATCTGCGGCAGTTTCACGCGATCATTGCCATGATGGAATATCCGTATATCCGAACCGCACACAGCGCATGCCTCGACCTTCAGCAGAGCCTCGCGCTCGCCGACGACAGGTCTCGGCACATCCTCGACCACAATATTCTCCAGTTGTTTAAATACCGCCGCCTTCATACGCGCTCCTCCCCATTGATAAACATACTTTTGATATGGACGCCTTGCCCCGCGTTCATGTGGATATCGTTAAACGCTGTTTCCGCCTGTTCAAAGGAGTATCTTCCAGTGATCAGATCTCGCAGCCTCAGCCGTCCCGTTTCCACCATATCCAGCACAGCCTTCCAATCGTTATGGGATACCTTGAACGAGGAATTCCATGTTCCGCATAGGCGCAGCTGTTTTCGCAGAATGCCCCAATACGCGTCACGCCTCAGGGATATGTCGTCTTTTGGATTTCCCATACAGATCACCGTACCAAACGCCGCGGAAACAGCCAGCGCGTCCTCCAGCGTGGCGGAGCTTCCGCAGCCCTCCACCGCGATATCGACGCCCTGACCATTCGTCAGCTCGCTTACACGCGCCTGAACGTTCTCCACCCGGCTGTTGATCACGTCACCGAATCCCATTCGTTTCGCGAAATCCGCTTTCTCTTGGCTTCTCGCAACCAGTACGACCCTGCTGCATCCGGCGTTAGCGGCGATCTGCGCCATGATGAGCGCGATCGCGCCAACGCCAAATATGGCAATGGTCCGTCCTTGCAGCGGTCCGGCCTGCCCCAGCGCATGCATCGCCACAGCCGCCGGTTCAAACATAGCGGCGCTCTCAAACGCGACCGTGTCAGGTACCGGCAGCAGGTTCCAGGTGTTTATCGCCTGATACTCCGCGAAGCCTCCGTCGCGCCTGGAACCGTAGTAATCGTAATGCTGGCATTGCGCGTACCGCCCCTCCATGCAGGAGGGACACCGAAAGCACGGGATCAACGGAAAGACCGACACTCTTTTTCCCAGCCAGTCCCGGTCCTCGCTGCCAACGTCAACGACTTCACCCGCAAATTCGTGGCCAATAATGGTCGGATAGTGATAAACGCCCTTGGTAAAGACCCGCTCCACATCCGATCCGCAGATGCCCGCCGCGCGTACTTTGACCAGGACCTGACCGGGAGATAGCTGCGGGATGTTCACCTGTTCCACCCGCAGATCGCCGATGTTTCTCAGCACGCAGGCTGTCATTTTTTTGTCTTCACTCACAGTGGGATCACCTCTCTGAAATACTCGACACTTGCCTTTAAATCCGGGATGATGCGGTGCTCATAGTCCGTATGCTCCCGATGACTGATCTCAAAGGCAAACAGCGCATCCGTACAGCCAGCCTGCCGCACACACTCCATCAGCTTATCCCGCCGTATGATCCCATCCCGGTTGTATTCTTCGGTGAACGGAGAGTGATTTGACCGGTCCTTCACCGTTTGCTGCAAGTGGATGACTGGCGCTTGTGCCGCCAGTTCCTTTACCCACAAATAGGGGTCTCTTTCCGATGGGTGCGGCGCGTGCCCCACGTCCAGGCAAAACCGCATCGGAACACCGCTGTTTTCATTCACCCGATCCATAAGGTATCTTGCTCCGGCAATGGTATCTCCCATCTCGCGCGGGACGCTCATAGGCTCAAAGATCAGTTCGGAATAACCAAGCTCTTTGGCGCGAAAAGACAACTTTTTCCATGCCTCTACCGCCGAATCCAATATAGATTCCCGTTGTTTTTGCCGCTCATATGTGTTGAACGTCATGATCCCGAAATGCGAGCCAATATTTCTGGCGCCAAACTCGCTTCCCAACTCTAAAAACTTCTCAAACCATCGGTACCACATCTTTCTGGCCGCCGCATCCGGATTCATCAGATGGTTGACCCGCGTAAAAGCGCTGGTAAACAGGCTTTCGATCGCGAGCTCGTTATCCGCCGCCACTTTCTTGATCCTGCGCACCTGGTCGCGCAGATACTCCTCATCCCAAAACGGATTGAGCAGATCCGCAACCAGCTGCACATAACTAAGACCAAGTTCATTGGCGACGATATCGCCCCATACCTCCGGCTCAATGTATTTATTGATCGCAAAGCCCAAATTGATCCCAAGCCTGTATGACATCTGTTTACACCCCCATGCAATCCTTTGAGCCCACGAACTGCTGAAAACGGGTCACCATCCGACAGTAATTTTCATAGTCTTCCGGCGAACCATAATTTAAGAATTTTTCCACTTCGAACACGCGAACGCTGTATCCAAGCTCCAACGCGTGCTTAATGACCTGATCCACATAAAACTCATCGTTTACCCGGTCGTTCTCACGGATCATTTTTTCAGCCGCCTGTATAAAAATACCTCCATGGCGGAACCAGAAGGTCGCAACGATGGCATGGTCGTTCTGCGGCGTGTCGGAAATATGCTTCTTCACTGAAACGCCTGTCGCCTGATCCCGTTCGTTCACTTTCACCCACCCGAAGCAGTCAGGAGCATCCTCCACGCGAGCGTCATGCCTATATGTAAAAACGATCATGTCGCTCGTCCGTTTCAGCTTTTCAAATTGCTCCGGGTCGTACTCGATCCCATTGTCGCAGGCCGCGATCAGCAGTTCATCTTCCCCTATAAAATCTTTCGCCAGAAGGCAGGTACAGGCTTGTCCCTGCGTCAACTCCTTTACCGCATAAAACGTAGCTTCCGGAAAGCGCTTGCGGATCTGTTCATCGATCCCCATCTCCATATGGAAGTCGCGCATGATAAAGGCGATATTGTCTCCCCTTTCATGGATACCGGGCAGGTCCAGGACAGAACAGACGACCATAGGGCACCGCTCCCCTGTTTTACGGTAGACCATCGGCAGCGTCGCTTTGTTCCGCTTATATCCTGCGTCAAGAAAGCGCCGCCCCTCTCCAGCCATCGGGATGATGATCTTCATTTTCTCGCCCAACCTTTCACAGCATTTACCCAAAATTCAAATTCCCGCATATCCTCCGGCGTCCCCCATGTATAAAACTGTTTGCCAAATACAGGGACCCATACTTTCCTTCCGTCAGCGACCAGGAAATTGTATGGGAGGCTTGCATAGTACTCGCCCTTCAGCATCACCTTTTCATCCACCGTTCGCTGATAATAGTGCTTCAACAGCGCGCCGGTCCTGAAATAATATGTTCCGGTAGAATGCCTCCCCTGGAATTTATCCGCGGTAAAACAATACTTTTCCCGGATCTCGATCAAATCGTCATTTTCATCGCAAAGGCATGAGGCGTATACGTTTTTCTTGGGCACAAGACACGGCTGGAACCCTGTGAACGCCACGACCGCCCCGTCGCAGCCGCGTTCCAGAAGTTGATTCTGCGCCCGCGGCCAATCCCAAGGCGCGTAGAAGTCGCAATAATTGACGATACACGGTTCCGCGTCGTCGATCGCATCCCGGGCTCGGAGGATATCAAAAACCGGACCAAGCTTCACCCAATCACGGATGCACACGATATCAATGTAACGCGCCAGGGAGCGCAGATACCCCTCATCCAATTTCCCGCTTTCAAAATGCTCGGCACGGCACACAAAAACAAAGCGATCCCGCTCCATGTCGAACATACCCTTTACGATCCACTCGATCATGGGTATTCCCATTACTTTAATGACCGGCTTCAGCTCGTCATATCCCGCCGCGACAAAGCGAGATCCATATCCTGTCATTGGAATGATGACTTTCATATCGCATACCTCTGGTTCATCCAATAATTTGTGATGATCTTATCGTCTCATTATTCGGCGGAACGCTCTCCCCGCCGCTCTGAGCGGCCTGGTGATACGCCAGGAGCGGGAATTTTCCATCGTCGTTATCTGCTTTTTCAGCCTGGTCGCTCTCTTTTTCTGCGCGTCCAGTTCTTTCCTTTTGCTATCAAGCTCTTTCTTTATTTCGTCCAGTTCTTTCTTCTTTTCCTCCAGTTCCTGCTCTTTTGCGCCGATCAGCCGCTCCTGAACTTCTATCGTCTGTTTCCCGGCCTCTATTTCCCTTGCCCGCGCGTCCAGTTCCTTCTTTTGGGCCGACAGCGTATTCCCCTGGGCAGCGTTTTTCCGCGCCAGGTCCTCGGACAGCTCCATCTTCTCCTGTAGGGCGCTCTTCAGCGCGTCTACCCTGCCGCGCAGCCCTTTCCCTTCCTTTTCCAGGCTCAGGCCGCGCTCCGCCAGCCGCTCGATCTCCTCCTGCTGGGAGCGTATCTTTGCCTTCTGCGCCGCCGTCTCATTTTTCAGTCTGGTGCAGTCGTCTCTGTCCCGCAGTTCCTTGCGCTTGATCGATTTTTGCAGGAGCAGGCCGTTCAGCCCCTCTACCACGTCGATCAAGGAACGGTTGTGTATGGTCCCATATACGCTCGGCACCGCGGCCTTTCCGGCCCATTTTGTCAAATACTCATAAATATACGGCTTGACATACAGTTCAAAGGATACCTCGTTCTCCTCGTATTCGACCCCGGCCCTGTCAAGATACTCGATCCACTGTTTTGTCGGGCCGTACAGATAGGCCGTGGAATTCCAGGTCGTCACGGGCAGAAAGTTATAGTTGGCGTGGATAATGGTATAGTCCACATCCCGCAGCTGCATCGCCATGACGGACGGTCTCAGGATCCCATCCAGTCTCGTCAGGACGGTGACCTTCGCGCCAGGCTTGCAAAACGCCGTCATATAAAGCAGCGAGCTTTGCAGGCACGCCAATTCATCCGCGCCTCCGATAACGGACACCTGTTCGGGAAAGGGCAATTTTTCCGGATGGATAACGACGAACCCGCGGCGGCGGAAGAAATCCTCATAATACGCCTCGTTGACCTCTTCCTTGCCAAAATATTCCGTGCGGGATAGATAGACTTTTTTATACGGTCCCGGCTCGACCCGCGCCTTAAACGCATCATAGACGGACAGCATCTCCCGATGATACTCGCCGTACATGATCCACGCCTGGTCCGGCACAATGATCTTGTCAAACCGCGTCGGCTCGGTCACGACCTCTATCCTGTCCCTGGGCAAGCCCATAGCCGCCAGGATGTTCCAGTACTGAAAGCCCTTATTCCTTGGGATATCCAGGAATACCACCTTATACGGCGTATCCGGATGCTCCGCGAACCACCACAGACGGGAAAGGCACTCCGTGACCGCGTGGCCAAAGATCCAATACAAAACGCCGCCGAAGATCACGGTCTCATGGCGCGCCGTCGGCTCCCGGTCCGGCGTATACGCCTTCAGGCAGCTGAGATTGCTCGGCTCATATTTGGGGTCGGTATACCTCCGCAGTCCGGCCAGAAACGCTCCGGTTTTATCGCAGACGCCGCCTTCAAAGGCGAAATCACCCTGGAAGTGATCCGTCCGAAAATGAAGAGGGAGAATGACCCCATCGTCTATTTCCCGCACTTGCAGCGGTTCGTCTGAACGATAATCCACCTGGCAAGCGCCCAAAAATTTCTTTTTGTCCAGGACAAAAAGCCGGTCCTCTATGTTTCCGATCATGGGACCTCTCCTTTCCCATCTGCGGTAAACCCACATAAGCTCATTCTCCGAATGAGCTTCGGGGGTACCCCCGAAAAAATTTTTTATTTTTCGCGCTTACATCTCCACCAGCTCGACGATCCCGGCGAAGCGGTGGACGAGGAACACCACGGTATTCCCCCCGATAGCGGGCGCCGGGGCGGGACTTTGAAATACCGTCCATCCCGCCTGCCGCAGCGTCTCCACGTCCCTATCCAGCGCCTCGCTCTCAAAGCACAGGTGGTAGGGCGTATTCTTATAGGTCCGCAGCAGCCCCCAGATGGGCGACGACTCCGAGCGGGGCGCGATGAGCTCGATAAGCGGTATTACCCCCCCCGCCGCGCTCAGAAAGCAGATATCACTCTGGCGGCTCTCGTCGTAGACGGACGCTCCGGACGGCGGCGGCGCGCACAGAAACACCGGCCCGTAGCCCAGCGCCGCAAACGCCCTAACGGACCTGTCTATGTCCCGGACGAGATAGCCGATGTGGTGCAGCCTCATGCCGCGCCCAGCTTCCCCAGGATGTCGTCCGCCAGGGCCGCCGCGCTCTTGAGCCTGGCGATGTCGCCGGTGGAAAAGCGGACGCCGAACTCGTCCTCCACGGTGGTCATCAGCGTGATGTGCAGCAGGCTGTCCCAGCTCTCCGGCGCGCCCATGGCGGTGTCCTCCGTCAGCTCAAAGTCCGGCTCGTCCAGGAGGTCCGCGAAGATATCCCGCAGCTTCCCAAATACTTCTTCTCTCGTCATTTTGCAGTTCCTCCCTTATCGCACGATCTCAATGACCGTATTTTTCGTCTGATGCCCGGCGACCGGATAGGTCCACACCGCGGCCCCGTCCGGCTCCTCCGAGACCTTCTCAAAGCCCAGCTCGCCGTACAGCTCCCGGACCATGCCGTTTTTCGCCGTGGGATAGTAATAGCCCACGATCTGCTCCAGGCCCCTGGCCCGGCACTGCTCCACGATCTGGTCGAACATGGCCAGCTCCATATCCCGCTTCAGCACCCGGCAGCTCATGAGCCACAGCTCCATATGCAGCCGTTTGCCCTCGATCCTGCCCACCGTCACCGAGACGATGCCGTTGTCGCCGAACTTGTCCTCCAGCCGCCCGTACAGCCGGACATACCCGTCGCTGTCCGCCACGTGCCGCATTTCGGCGTCCGTGTAGCGCTTGGTGGTCAGGTTGAACTGATTGGTCTTGTTGGTCAACTGGACGATCCGCTGCATATGCACCGGCTCAAAGTCCCGGATCACGGCCCGCATCTGCAGACTCAGCAGATAATCCCGGTAGTTTTCAAAGCTCCGCTCCAGCTTTTGCCGTCCGGCGTTGGCACGGTACATCTCGCCGCGGGCCAGATCGTCCTTCGTCAGGCTCGCCACCTCGAAATACCCGCCGTGGTCCAGCGCCGACATGAAGCCCCAGGGCTCGTCCGCCTCCGCCACCGTCACCGCCGGGACCTGGGCGCGGACGATGCTCCGCTCCGCCGGGTTGTCGTCCACGAACACAAAGCTGTCCAGGCCCAGATTCAGCGCCTGGGCGATGGTCTGCATGTTCTGGTCCTTGCTGAGCCAGTTGGCCTCGATATGGGCGAAGTCCTCCGGGCGCAGCACGCCGCTGGGATGCTCCAGGCCCGCGACGGCGTTTTTCTCATCATTTTTTGAGTCCACCGCCAGCAGTACGCCCATCTTCCCCAGCCGCTTCAAATACGTCTGGAACGCGGTAAAACTCTCTCCGGCGGCGGTCTCGGGGCCGATCTCCAGATTCTCCGGCCCGTCGTCGCCTACCACGCCGCCCCAAAGGGTATTGTCCAGGTCCAGGACCACGGTCTTTTTGTTCTTGCCGTAGATGGCCTTGATGATGTGGGCCAGGTCCCGGGCAAACTCCGGGATCGCCTTCACGCTCATGGCGTACTTGTACAGCGCCCAGGCGTTCGGGTCCTGCCACCGCTCCTGGCCGTACTGTCCGGCCAGATAGTCGATGTCGTGGACGTAAAAGTCCTTGTGCTCCGCCGCGTAGGCGTACAAAAGGCCGTTGAGCCGAAACACGAAGTTGCTCCCGCCGCGCCAGTCCCATATGTCCCGGTTGCCCAGCAGGCGCTGGGCGGGCCGGTCGAAGTTGTTCTGGACGACGGGGCAGCCATACCGCGCCGCCAGCGCGTCCCACACGGTGCGAAACCGCCCGAACTGCTCCGCCAGCAGCGCCTCCGCCGCCGCCGCGTCCATGGTCACGTCCGGCCAGCGGGTGATGTTCCGGCTGGAGGTATGGAGGAAGATGATATCCGGCGAAAAGGCTTTCAGGGCCGGATTGTCAAACACCGCGTCCTCATAGAACCGGTCATACTCCGACAGATAGAAGCTGGGGCGGATGCCCTCGTTCAGCAGGAACAGCTCCAGAAAGTCCCGGATATCGTTGGCGGTAGAGCCGCACAGGATGGCGATGCGCTTGTCCAGCCACTTCACGTCCCGGCTCAGCAGCTCCCGCCGGAGGATGCGCTTTTTCCGCAGCAGCGTTTCGGGGTCCAGCGGATATTCCAGCAGTCCGGCCAGGCCGTCATTCTCCCTGCTCTCCACCTTCCGGATCCTCCTTCCTGCGCATCATCTTGCCGTATTCGCCCACCTGCTCGTTGCCCAGGGCGGTCAGCTGCTTGACCCGCAGCCGGGCGGTGACGAAGGTGTAGACTTTGAATTTTTCCTCCAGCAGGCGTTTGACAAGGTAGCTCTCCAGCACGCCGCCGTACACGCCCGAGCGGTACGCCGGGTCCACGATCAGCCCGCCGGTGGTGGCGATGCCCTTAAACTCCGCGTAGGACGCGATGTGGGCCACGATCCTCCCGTCCTGGCGGATCACATAGCTTCTGCCCATACCGGTATCCATCCGCTCGGCCAGCTGGTCCGCCAGGTCCTGCACCTCATAATAGGAGCCGCTGCCCTCGTCGGCGGCGATCAGCCTGGCGCACTCCGGCGTATCCTCCGGCCCCGCCGTCTCGACCAGCTCGTCCATGCCGTAATCCCGGTGGTTCGTAAAGCGGAAAACGGCGCCGTACTCCGCCCCGTAGCGGTCCCCGAGCAGCTTCATGAGCCGCTCGATCTGCGCCCTGGGTCCGGTGACGGAGGCGGCCTTCTCATTCTCGATAAGCCTGGCCGCGCCCATTGCGTCCCACTTCTTTCTGGCTGAGTAAACGCTCATGCCCGTATGGTATTTCATGACCACCAGGCCAACGCCGTCGTTGTCGGCGTCCAGCCAGATCTTCATGTTTGGATTGTCCAGGCCGTACTTGGCGATGTCTATGTACATATAGATGCAATCCTGCACATGCCGTTTCAGGTACGCGAGGATCGCGGGGATGTCGTCTTGGACCGCTTGTCTCAAACCTTTCCCTCCTATCTTATAGGGCGCCGGCAGCGGCTTCCAATCCTGCTTGGGCACCTTTTTGCGTATCTCCGCCGCCTGTTTCGCCTTTCCCGTCGCCAGAAGCGCGTATTCCAGCATTTCAAATATCTTCTTGTCGAAGCACAGGCCCAGGCCCTTTTTGCTGAAAGCCAGGGCGGTGGCGTAATAGTCGTTCAGGACCTGCGCCAGTTTTTTGGCCTTGCCGTCCTTATACAGCTCGATCAGGTAAGGGCGCATGGGCATATACTTCTCCCACAGCCGGTAGCGCTCCCCGCAAAGGCACATGATATCCCAGTAGCGGTCCGTCTCCGTCCCCAGGGCCTTGACCTTGGCCCAGCGCCTATTGTCCCGGCGCCAGAGCTTCCAGTAAGCCTCTCTGTCCACGCCGTCCTTCGCCAGCCGGTCCAGATACTCCCCGCAGGGGATATCCGCATCCACGATATGCCCGACGCCCGGCGCCTTGGTCATGGGGAACCGCCGCGTCTTCCACTTGGCCCCGTAAGCCTTGGCCAGGTACTGCCGGTACAGCTTCATCGTCTGGAACTTTTTCCCTTCCAGCGTTATCCCCTGCGTGAATTTGAACAGATACGACGGGTAAAACGTCCTGGGCTTCCAAAAGAGCTTGATATAGTAATTATCCTTTTTCGCCGCTTTCGGACCGTCCATGAACCGCCGGAACAGCCGCTTCGCCACCCGCTCCCGGCCCAGGACGGCGCACTGGGCCTCTACCTGGCGGCGGACCTTGTCGATCTGCGGGTCGTACCGCTTCATATTCAGCGACGCTTCCCAGCCCTGCTCCAGCAGCAGGTCCTTCCGGTCCTGCTTTTTGTCCTTGGCGGCGCGGCGCAGGATCTCGATGGTCACAAACACGCCAAATCTGTCCCCGCACCCGCTCCGGTCCACCGAAAAATCCAGCGAATCCGTATCGCAGTAGCGGACGCAGAACCGCGGGAACATCGGGTTGGTATCCATGCAGTCCAGATACCGGTCCGCGGGCCTGTTCTTCTCGAACGCATTCATAAACTTCCTGCATTCGGGCGCCGTCATCACCACGGACAGAGAGGCGTGGGCGTCCACATACTTCCCGCCCCGCGCGGCCTGCAGCAGGGTCTTGCCGAACAGGTAATATTTTATCTTGTTCTTCCGGCATATACCCGCCACCTCGCCCAGAAGCTGCAGCCGCTTTTTCTGGACCGGCGTCAGCTCCGGCTCCGGCGCGGGTACCGGCTCCGGCTCCGGCGCGGGTACCGGCTCCGGCTCCGGCGCGGGCTCTGGCTCCGGTCCTGGTTCTGGTTCTGGTTCCGGTTCCGGTTCAGGCTCCAATTCCGGGACATTTTCCTCGCCCTGGGCCCGGCGCACGTCCAGCCACAGGCCCCGGAGCATCCGGTCCTCCGGCTCGGCCTGCAGCATGGCCTCCAGCCTTTCCCGGATGTGCAGCAGCACCAGGCCATGGTCCGTGGTCCCGATCAGGTCCCGGTATATCTCCAGCGCCGCTTCCCGCTCGTCCAGATCAAACAGCGCCTGCGCCTTCCAATACAGCAGCTCCGGTTCCTCCGGGAAGAGCTCCAGACCGGCCTCCGCCGCCTTCAGCAGCGGCCCGCCCTCCAGGCCGCGGCGCACCCGCAGCTTCAGGTCCAGTTTCCAGAGGAAGGGATCGTCCGACCAGGTGGGCAGCCATTGGTCCAGCACCTCCCGGCAGCGTTCGTCCAGCCCCCGGTCATAGGCGCTGCCCGCCTCCTTCACCGCGTTATACAGCCCGTCCATCTCCCGGAGCTGTGCGCTCAGGGGTCGGTCCAGCGCCTTCCGGGCCTTCAAAAGCTTTCCGGTCCAGGCCAGCTTCTGCTCATGCATCAGCAGCACCAGCACCGCGTACAGCGGCTCGTCGCCAATATCGATCAGCATGGGGTTGCACTTGCGGTACCAGTTCATCCACCCCGACAAAGCAGAGCTGCCCAGAAATCGGCTTGTGCACTGAACCGAGAGGTACTCACTAAACAGCTCGTTCAGAGCCTCATAATCTCTCTTATCTGTTAGCTCTCTGAGATCGATTCCCTCCAGTTTCCTCTCAACCCTGAGCTTTATCAGCGACGAGGTAAAGCAGTCCTTTTTTAACTCCGTCTGAAATCTGTCCTCAGTCCCTGCGACCATTCTTTTTTTGCGTTCGACATAGGTGTTCAGCAACTGTTCTCGGTCAACATGCCGCTCGAAGTCATCTGCGATCAATTTGCCGGGAACCGTCATGCTGCGAACGCAAAACTCATGTGTGCTTTTCGCCACTCCCGATGCCGGTACACGCATCCAGTCATCATCAAACCCTATGCAAAGGCACTCTTCTGCCCGCTCCGGGACAGGCAGCATCGTATCCTCAAAAGGGACATATTTTGGCGTTCCAAATATCTCCTTCGGCCAGAAATGCGGAGAACCCGAAAAGCGCTGAACATAGTAGGCTGATTCTTCGTCCGAATAGTGAAAAGCATGCCGGTCAATATGATCCAGGACCTTTCTTTTCCCGACGATCTTACTGGCATTCCAATACTTTGCGAAATGTGTGTTCTTCCCGATCCGAATCGAATATTGATACGGCAAGGTTGATAAGTCCGTATGCTCTGCCAACGCCGTGATATATTCATTTTTCGCCTTAGCGCCTTCCGGAACAGGGTCCATGATGATAACATCGAGCATAATGCCGTTTCTTTCCGGATTCGTGACGTCATAACGGTAAATTGCCGTCGTATGTGTATCCACATAATGATTTGCCGTCATGGCAAGCGACGGATTGGTATATTGAGAATTGATAACGATGTCTTTCGGTAATTGGTCCTTTGTTGACGACAAAAACTTCTCCCAATTGTCCCTTGTCATAATGACGTCCGCATCGTCATCCCACGGAATAAAGCCTTTGTGCCGTATCGCGCCAAGAAGCGTTCCCGCCGTCAGATAATACTCGATCCCATTGTCCCGGCAGAGCTTATCGATATCCTTTAAAAGGCCCAATACCTTGATCTGAAGTTCGTTCATCTATTCCAGCTCTCCATCTCACTCTCTTTGCCGCCCATCACGCCAGGACGGCGGTCAAGGCTACAATCAGCTCGTCGTTATCCGCCGGGCACAGATCTCCCATATGCCCGACCCGCAGCAAATAGTCGGCCAAGGCTCCGCCGTTGGGCGTCACGGTCAGGCCGTACTCCTCCCGCAGAGCCCGGTATACCGCCCCCGCGTTCCCTTCGGGGAAATAAAGCGGCGTCAGCGCGTTGGACAGCGGATAACCGGGGATATCCACATCCAGCGCTCTCACTTTTTCCCGGAAGTCCTCCGCCTGTCGACGGATGGCCGCCCGGACCGTATCCAGTCCCTGTTCGCAGATCCCTTTCAGCCGCGCGTGCATGGTCAGGAAAATTCCGACGGCGGGCGTAAAGGGCGGCTGGCCCCGGTCCCCGTTTTTCAGATAATCGCGGAAGTCAAAATACATAACCTCCGACCCCCGCTCCCGGGCCAGCGCCGCGCCTCTGGGCGACAGGACCACCACGGAGGCCCCCGGCGCCAGCGCCAGAGCCTTTTGAGAACTGACGATCAGCGCGTCGATCCCCGACCGCGCCATGTCGATCTCGTCGGCCAAAAACGCGCTGATGGCGTCCACGATCAGAAGCATATCATGCTCCCGGCAAAACGTGCCCAGCATATCGACGTCATACAGCTGGCCGATGGACGTCTCGTCCAGATTTACCAGCAGGGCCGTCATCCCCGGCTGATAGTTCTCGTCCAGCATCTCCCGGACCAGCGTCTTTCCAAACGCAAGACGCACCGCCCTCTGGGGGATGCCGTGGCTGTCGCACATCTGGACGAACCGGTGCCCGAACGAGCCGCCGTCCACCACCATGACCGCGTCGGACGGCCGCAGCAGGTTCATGACGGCCGCCTCCATAGCCCCGGTGCCGGACGCCGTGAGGAAAACGGCCCTCGAGCCCGCGGGCGCGCCGGAAAGCTCCAGCATCATCCTCTCCGATTCGAGCATGATCTCGGAATACTCCGCCGTGCGGAAATAAGGAAGCTGGAGCGCCGAGCTTGCCAGCGTCTCGGGATACATCTCCACAGGACCTACCGTAAAAAGCTTCATGACGGCCTCCCTCACGCGCCCGCCTGGCCCACGTGAGCCAGGATGCGCTCATAGTCCTCGGCATAGTCGATCTCGCCCCAGAACCGGCCCCCCACATCCAGCGCGTAGATCGGATAGTCGTCTATGTAGCTGTAAAGAACGTTCTCCCACCAGAAGGAGTACAGCTCGTCCTCCACGCACTTGTCCATCCGCTGCTTAAAACGGTTCAAAAAGTCGGATTTGATCCGCGCCAGACCCACGTATTCGCAGTCCCGTTCCTCCCGCTTCAATTCCTTGCCGTAGGACACGACCCGGCCGTTTTCCGTCTTGAAGAAGAAATCGCCTACGTCCACCCGCGCCACATCCGTCAGCATCACCGCGTCCCGCTCGTCCGACAGCAGCAGCCCCAGCACGTCCTCATCCCAGTAGACGTCCGCGTTGCCCAGGATCAGGTCCTCCTTCGGATCGATGAACTCCCGCGCGAACCACAGCGACGCCATGCTGTTCGTCACCCGGTAGAAGGGGTTGAAATAGTATTTCACCTTTAGCCCCTCCAGCGCCTTCATCACCATCTCATACCGATAGCCCACCACAACGGCGACCTTCACCCCGTGGCCCAGCAGCATACGCACCGTATGCCGGATCAGCGGCTCGCCGCCTACCTTCAGCACGCACTTCGGCTCGCGTGTGGGCCGGTTCAGCCGACTGCCGATCCCCGCCGCCATCAATATCGCTCTCATGTCTTACCGTTCTCCTTGTTTGTCAGATTTCTTTCCTGTTCAT
This sequence comes from uncultured Oscillospiraceae bacterium, assembly GCA_947629245.1. Taxonomy (GTDB): domain Bacteria; phylum Bacillota; class Clostridia; order Oscillospirales; family Oscillospiraceae; genus CAJOIG01. The sequence continues at coordinate 23,688 of CANRDC010000039.1, forward strand.
CTATGTAAACCGCGCGTCTCACGCGTCCCAGCCTACCGTCAATTGTTCCTGCTCCAGCTGCCGGTCCAGAGCCTGCTCCACCAGCAGCGCCACGT
>CANRDC010000040.1 GCA_947629245.1 uncultured Oscillospiraceae bacterium
TTCCGCTCCTGCTGTTGCGTCTGTGTCTGTGTATGGGTATGGGTTTGTGTTTGTGTATGGGTTTGTGTTTGGTCACTTATAGAAACAGATAGAAACTATCAGTTGCCACTAGTTTCCTGAGCCGCAATCCATTCCGACTCTGACATGCGGTTTTCCTCATCGACAGCACGACAGTATGTCATATACTGGCCGTGAAGCTGCTTCCTCCTAAGTGCTGCCCCGTCCCGATCTATCCTGGGGACATACAGCTCAAATGCGAGCCGCTCCGGCATATCAAGATCCATTACTTCCCCGCTGTCCGCATAGGAAACCACGGCCCGGAGGAAGCGGCCTAGTTGGCTATCATCCAGCACATTCATCACTGGCCGCAAATCCTCAAAGTAGATCATAACCCCAGGCCGCCGCAAATCCGACTTTCGCACCTACGCACCACCCTCTCCATCCCTCGCCGCCTCGATAGCGTCTGCAGCCGCCAGAATTTGCCGGGCGCGATGCCGAAGCGAACGAACGCACCCGGCCAGTTCCTCCCCGCATGCCGGGAGAAAATAGCCGCTCCGATTGTCCGCCAGGATAGGCACGCCCGCCAGCCGCTCCCGCCGGATGGCTCGCCGCACGTCCCGCTCATCCCGACCGATCATAGCTGCCAGCCGCCGGAGCGGGACGGCGTTGCCAGCGCCGGGAAGGAGCAAGGCGGAAATGGCCCCTTGCGCCTGGCGTGGTCCCGTGTTATACTGTTGCCGGGACAAAAGCACATCCGCAATTACAAACTGTCCCGCTCCGCCGTCCCCGGTCTCGACCACCGGGGCGGCTTTTCTCTTTTCACCCATCGTCCCCGACCCCCTCGTCCAGCTTGCGCAGCAGAGCCGGGATATTGATGTAATATGTCGCACCAGATTTTACGTGCGGCACGGTCCCGCGCCTGCAGCCGTCGCGCAAAAAGCATTGCGACAGGCCGGTAGTCCTGGCTGCTTCTTGGATTTTCTGGAAGGGCGGCGCTACCGGCGTCAGCCGTTCAACGCTGGTCATGCTCTGCCTCCTCCCGCTCTGCCGCAAGGCGTTCCGCACGGCGCTCCCAATACCGCCTGTTCTGCTCTTTGACCTTTTCCGGGTGCCTGGCGCGATACTCACGGTAGTATTCCCTCCGGGCAATTTTCGCCCGCTCTTCCAAGCTCAAGTCTGCCATATGATACCTCCTTACATTTCTTTTTCTCTTGACAAGCTTCGGATTGCTTGGTAATATTAGTGTAACGCAAGAGAAACAGAATATCAAGCAAAACGAAACTGAAAATGCAATTTACAACAGAACCGAAATACAACACGGAGGAATCGTAGAATGGCAAGAAAAACGGACCCGGCCTATATCACAGAGCGCGGCGTATTCCAGACACGATTAAGAGAATTGATGCAACAGCATGGAACAACCCAAAAGGAGCTTGCCAAAGTTGTAGAAATGCGGCCTCAGACTGTAAGCCTGTATGTAACTGGGCAAAGCGTCCCCGATATAAACACCCTGAAAAGAATTTCCATTTTTTTCAATGTGTCTGCGGATTACCTTCTCGGATTGTCAGACGTTGCCACACCTGCCACGGATCTTAAAGGCGTGTGTGATTATACTGGCCTTTCCGAAAAATCCGTTGATAATATCCGCGAGATAAATAGGGAAGACCTTGACGATGGATTAAACCTTATCCTTGAAGGGAGCCACTTCATAGACGTTGTGGAGCGCGCTGCTGATCTCCTTCGGCGCTGCAAAGCTATTGAAGGAAATAGCGTAAGATATTGGGAAATGGAGAAAAAAGCAAAAGCTATCCAAATAGAGAATCCTGAGTTGACCGTTTTCTATGGGAAAGAAATGCTTGAATATGACGTTTCCGAGGCAGAAAAAGCACTAAGACATCTATTATTGTTTGATTCTGGATACCTTCTGTCAGATATCAATGAACGGCTGTGGAAATGGGAGGCAGCTACCGATGAATAAATCTACCCGCCGGGCCGCCAGCAATTTGCGTGTGAGCGCTTACGGGATATTTGCTGGGGTATTCTTGAAAAAGCTAAAGGAGGAATCCGATAATGCCTAGCATTGACAAAGTAAGTACAGGTAACGGGCCGGAGATATACCGCATCCGTGTGCGCCGTGGCCGTGGCCTCCCGGCTCTCTCCATGCGCTGGACAGCGCCTGACGGATGGAGCAAGCGTGCCGTTGACAGGGAGCTTGCTAAAGTTGCCGCCGATTTTGAACGGCGTGTAAAGGCCGGTGAAGTCGTTACTCATAAGGAACAGCGGGCGCGGGATGAAGCCGCCAAAGCTGCCGCCGCTGCTATCCTCACATTCAAGGAATACGGTGAGCGGGTCTATATGCCCACAAAGGCCGTCACCATCGCAGAAAGCACCCGGGACAGCTACCAGCGGATCCTTGATCTATGGTTTTACCCCCGCATCGGCTCCATGAAGATGATCGACATCAAAGCCGCCGACCTGTCCGCGCTGCTTCTGGCCATGCAGGCGGACGGCAAAGCCCACGCATCATGTGTCAAGGGCTATGCGATCCTCAGCGGGCTTTTCAAAATGGCCTTTCTGGATGAGACGATAGACAGCAACCCGATGGACCGTGTGCAGCGTCCAAAGCCCCGCAAGGATGAAACCAGAGAAGATAGTGTTGACGCCTGCAGTGTGGAAGAGGTGCAGTATATCATGCAATGCCTGGAGCGGGAGCCCTTGAAGTGGCGGGCCCTGGCGTATCTCCTCATTGACACAGGTATTCGGCGCGGCGAAGCCTGTGCCCTCACATGGCAGGCAGTCGATTTGAAAGAGAATCGGATCACCATCCGACAGAATCTGTATTACACCAAAGCTAAGGGCGTATATCTGGATACGCCAAAGGGCCGCCGGGCCCGGACCATCTCCATCTCCCCGGCCACCGGCGACCTTCTCAGGCAGCTCAAACGTGAACAGCTCGCCCGGCGGAAAAAGGGTAAAGCAATCCCGCTCACACAATACGTCTTTCTCCAGGACGGGAGCGAGACAGAGCCCATGTTCCCGACCTCTCCCACCAGGTATTTTGAAAAGTTTAGCGAGCGCTACGGCGTCAGCATACACCCGCACAAGCTCCGCCACACCTTCGCCACGATCTCCCTGGCAGCTGGCGCAGACATCGGGAGCATCAGCCGGAATCTGGGCCATGCCGACATAAGCACTACGCTCCGGGTCTATACTCACCCCAGCCAAGAGGCGATGGACAAGGCCGCCGACATATACCGGGCAGCCATCACAAAGAAAGCTGACGAAGAGCAAGAAAAGGCCGGACAGTCGTAAACTGCCCGGCCCATTTTTGAACCCCGTGTGTCTTTTGGTGTGTCTTTTTGAAAAAATCCGACAACTGGTAAAATATAGAAAAAGCCCTGTAGCCATTGAAACTACAGGACTTTTTGATGGAGCTGCTGGGCGGATTCGGACCGCCGACCTCGTCATTACCAATGACGCGCTCTACCGACTGAGCTACAGCAGCTGGCGACCGAGAAGGGACTTGAACCCTCGACCTCCGGCGTGACAGGCCGGCATTCTAACCGACTGAACTACTCGGCCACAGCGCAAATGCGAGCTTTATGATTATACTTATTTCCTGCCTCACTGTCAAGAAAAATTTCATTTCCCGGCAATATTTCTTAATAATGAGTCATTTCCCGAGAAAAATTAACCGTTTCGCAAATTTTCGTAATTTTTTGTTGTATTTTCCTGTGGAATCGTTTATAATGGTACCCATCCTTAAAAGGCAAGGTAGTGATAAATATGGCTGGTAGTCATGTGGCGCATCGAACTGCGTCCAATTCCAAATGGAAGGTCGTCCTGTTGGTAGTGATCCTTCTTGTTGTCATTGCGGCTCTGGTCGTACTGCTCTGGCAGTTGTTTGGGGCGCAGATCAAGGACCGGCTGGGGCTCGGCAACAGCGACGTACCGAGCGTCGATCCCGGCATCATCACGCAGGTCGACGCCGAATACGGCAACGGTCGGAACATGGCGGGCAGCATCTCGGTGACCCAGGGCACCGAGCGTCCGGCTGACATTCCGGCGGACGCCGACGTAGTTCTGCTGGACATCAACTGGACAAGCAAGAAAGAGATGAGCGAGCCGCTGTACATCACCGTCAGCGACCCCAGCTTTCCGGACGGGGACGGTCTTGCGGTACACCACCGCAACAGCGCGGGCCAGTGGGATCTGATCGGTACATATGTGATCCGTGACCATTCCGTGACGTTCCTGGCAGACAGTCTGTCGCCGTTCGCGTTCCAGGTCATCAGTTCCGAGCCGGAGCCCACCGCCACGCCGGAGCCCACCGCCACGGTGGCGCCCACCGCCACGCCGGAGCCCACGCCGGAGCCCACGCCCGCGCCGATCCAGGCGGTGGATTACGGGGCGTACAGCGCCGTGCAGACCGGTACGTTCGCCATGGTCAACGAGATGGAGGACGACGCGACATACGTCGTTGCGCTTGTGAACGACCTTCCCGACGGCGCTCTCGCGCTGCCCGAGGAGGCCGAGGAAGACGAAGAGGATACCGAAGACGGGCCTGCCATCTCCTATGTGGAGGCGCCGGACGCGGCGCCCGCCGCAGAAGATACGGGGACCGTCGCCATCGCCCCCACGGCCAGCGTACTGGTCGATCTGGACGGAACGAACCTCGGTCTGATAGAGATGGGTCTTGTGCAGACCGAGGACGGCGTCTGGTGTCTGAAGGGGCCCGTCACGGAGGGCATGCTCTGGACGTCCGACCGGGACGGCTACAAGGACGAGAAGCGGTTTTCTCTCGGCAACAACGGGCGCTATCTGAACCTGGACGACAACGATCAGAACGTGATCCTGAACGACAACCGGGTCCGCACCCGGTGGCTCATCCAGACCGCGAAGCTGCTCGACGGCTCCGAGATCGCCACGCTCAACTACCGGAACGATTCCCGCTACTACGTGGACCAGCTGGCGATGATGGCCGAGACGCTGCCGGGCGGAACGCCCGCCGTGGCGGCGACGCAGTCGCCCGACGGCGCCACGCCCGGGACGGCCGGTACGGGACCGATGTATATCGGCACGACCGCGCCCGCGGACACCTCGGCGGTCCGGCAGTATCTGCGCTTCACCGTGACCACGGAGGAGAGCCAGTCCCTGCAGCTGGTGCTGTTCAAGCTGGACGAGGAGCTGCAGGCCCCGGACGGCGTCGTCACCTCTCTGGAGCACAGCATCGCCGTCCCCGAGATCAACAAGGACACCAATCTGAGCGCACTGGCCATCCGCGACGGGGACAAGGTCCTTCAGCTCGGCGTTGACTACGCCGTGAACGCCCGGATATACAACGGGTCCGTTGTCGTCGTCATCCAGTTCATGGGCGACTATACCGGCCAGATCGTGCGGACCTTCCCCGGCACCACCTTTGTGGTCGACGGCACCGTCGTGACGACGCCGACGCCCGCGCCCTCCGCGTCGCCGGTCCCCTCACCCTCTCCTACGCCCTACATCGGCGGTGAAGGTGCCAACGCGCCTCCTGCGACCAATCCGCCTGCGACCAATCCTCCCGCGAACAATCCCCCCGCGAACAACCCCAATCCTCCCACCACGGTGACCAACCCGCCCGCCACCAACCCTCCTGCGACCAATCCGCCTGCGACCAACCCGCCTGACACCCCGACCAACACCGAGCCCGAACCCATAACAGATCCTTCCGATACGGACATCACCTGACCCTGCACAAACGCCGCGCACCGCTTTCCAGCGGTGCGCGGTTTTCTGTTTTATCGGCATTCAGCTCTCTTCCTCCCGGGTCTCCAGCAGCCCCCAGGCCACCCACAGCATCGGGGCTGTGAGCGGCAGGCTCAGGCCGAAGAAGTCCTGGATGAGGTAGCACACGAACGCGGCGCCCAGCGCGGGATACATGGCACCGCGCTTCCGCCTCTTTATCCAGGTGACGGCTGTGCATCCGATGGCGGCCAGGTAGGGCAGCAGCCCCAGCAGCCCCACGTTGATGAGATATCCCAGATAGGCGTTGTGGGCGTTTGTGACGGCCACCGTCCGTCCGAGCTCCTCGTTGTGCCAGATGATGTCGAACCGCAGGCTGGTAGTGCCGGGACCGCCGCCCAGCCAGGGCTTTTCCAGAAACAGCTCCCAGCCCTGCTTCCATATCTCGCCCCGGTGGGAGCCGAACTCGTCGGCCAGATGCCCGTGGAGCACCTGGCTCATCTCATAGAGCAGCCCGCTCTTTCCCGGCCAGGACCAGAGCGCGGCCAGGCCCCCGGTGGTGACGGCAGCGCTTGCGGCCGCCGCGATCCGGGCATTTCTGTCCTTTTGGATCACTGTCGGTACGGCAATGAGCGCGCCGCCCGCCAGCGCCACCAGGCCCGCGTCCACGTCTATCAGCCCCAGCATGACGATAGCCGCCGCGCCGGGGATAAACAGCAGTCTGTCCCGCCTGTGTTCCGACAGCGCCGCGTACACCGGCAGCAGCCCCGCCGGGATACACAGGTACGCCGCCAGCATGCCCACGTTGCCCAGGGTCCCCAGAAACGCGCCGTTGTAGGCCACATATTTGTCGTAGTAATTCGTCCCATCCGGATAAAACCCAAACGGGTCCAATCCGAAAAGCTGCAGCGCGGCGACGCCGCAGCAGATCAGGGTGGACGCGCCCAGCGCCCAGGCGTACCGCCGCCGGGGCCGCCCCAGCATGGACACGCCGAAAAAAATGAGCCCATACAGCACGCTGGTCAGGAAGCCGTCGTTTCTGTTGGAGCCCGCCAGCGCCGCCGTGCCGTATTCGGACAGGCACGCGCTCACGCCGCTCACCGCCAGGAACAGCCCCACCGCCAGGTGTGCGGACCGGACTTCCACGCGGTATGGCTCCCCCGCGAGCCGTCCCCATACCAGCAGCACCGTCACGCTCGCCGTCCATGCCCCGGTGGCGGCGGCGAAGAACCAGAATTTCGACTCCGTGATGGCGTTATAGCCCCGGAAGCCCACGAACAGGGGGAACAGGCCCAGCATCAGCAAAATGAACTTGTCCGTGACCCATTCGGCCCGTTTCAGAAAGGGAAGATCCATCGTTCGCTCCTTCCTCTGCCGGACCACATTATACAATGTTCCCCGCGGAAGCACAAGTGATTGAAAAGTTCAGCCGCTTATGATATAGTATAGGATACTTTAAAATGTAGGAGGCGAGCGGGTTGGACAACTTCTACGCCCTGATCGCCCGGATGAAGAACATCGACCGCTGGGCGCTGATGCGCTCGGTGACGCGGGAGAACGTGCAGGAGCACAGCCACATGGTGGCGGTGCTGGCCCACGCGCTGGCGGTGATCCGCCGGGACGTGTTCGGCGTTGCCTGCGACCCCAACGCGGCGGCTGCGGCGGCGCTGTTCCACGACGCGGGTGAGATCCTGACCGGGGACCTGCCCACGCCCATCAAGTACCACGACCCTGAGATCATGTCCGCCTACCGGCAGGTAGAGGCGGCGGCGGCGGAGAAGCTGCTGGCCATGCTGCCGGAGGAGCTCCGTCCGGCCTACGCGCCGCTCCTGTCGGAGCCTGACCCGACGCTGAAGCCGCTGGTGAAGGCGGCCGACAAGCTGTCGGCCTACATCAAGTGCATCGAGGAACGGCGGGCTGGCAACGACGAATTCCTCCAGGCGGAGCGCAAGAGCCTGGAGACGCTGCGGGGCTACCGTATGCCCGAGGTGGACTATTTTCTGGAGAAGTTCATCCCCGCCTTTGAGCGGACGCTGGACGACCTGGGGACGATGGATTACAAAGAGCCAAAGCTGAATATACTGTCCGAAAAGGAGAACTGAACCGATGCGCATGCATGCCGAAGACAAGACGATGGAAAAGATCGTGGCCCTGTGCAAGAACAGGGGCTTCATCTTTGCAGGCTCCGAGATCTACGGGGGCCTGGCCAACTCCTGGGACTACGGTCCTCTCGGGGTGCTGATGAAGCAGAACGTGAAGAACGCCTGGTGGAAGAAGTTCGTCCAGGAGAGCCCCTACAACGTAGGACTGGACGCGGGCATCCTCATGAACCCCCGTGTCTGGGAGGCCTCCGGCCACGTGACCAACTTCAACGACCCGCTCATCGACTGCAAGGGCTGCAAACGCCGCCATCGTGCCGACAAGCTCATCGAGGAATGGGCCAAGGAGACCGGCACAGACGTGAACGTGGAGGCTCTGACCAACGACGAGATGGTGGCGTACATCCGGGAGAAGAAGATCCCCTGCCCCGGCTGCGGCGCCACGGATTTTTCCGACATCAAGAAGTTCAATCTGATGTTCAAGACCCACCAGGGCGTGACGGAGGAGTCCGGCACGGACGTGTATCTGCGGCCGGAGACCGCCCAGGGCATTTTCGTGGACTACAAGAGCGTTCTGCGCACCACCCGCAAGAAGCTGCCCTTCGGCATCTGCCAGATCGGCAAGAGCTTCCGCAACGAGATCACCCCCGGCAACTTCACCTTCCGCATCCTGGAGTTCGAACAGATGGAGCTGGAGTTTTTCTGCGCGCCGGGCACGGACCTGGAGTGGTTCGACTACTGGCGGAACTTCTGCCACCAGTGGCTGCTGGAACTGGGCATGAACGACGAATATCTGCGTCTGCGCGACCACACGCCGGAGGAGCTGAGCTTCTATTCCAAGGCCACCACGGACTTTGAGTATCTGTTCCCCTTCGGCTGGGGCGAGCTTTGGGGCATCGCGGACCGGACGGACTACGACCTGACCCAGCACCAGACCTTCTCCGGCGAAAAGATGGAATACAAGGAAGAGGGCATGGCGGAGGGCTTCATCCCCTACGTGATCGAGCCCAGCCTTGGCGCGGACCGTGTGATGCTGGCCTTTTTGATCGACGCCTACGACGAGGAACAGGTGGGCGTGGACAAGAAGGGCAACCCGGACGTGCGCACAGTGCTGCACCTGCACCCCCAGCTGGCGCCCTACAAGTGCGCGGTGCTGCCGCTGTCAAAGAAGGACGTTCTCTCCGGCCCGGCGAAGGAGCTTTACGCCAGCCTTGCCAAGGAGTTCTCCTGCGACTATGACGAGACGGGCTCCATCGGCAAGCGCTACCGCCGCCAGGACGAGATCGGCACCCCCTTCTGCGTGACGCTGGACTTCCAGACCGTAGGCGACGGCCAGATCGAGGCCGACCGGTGCGTCACCGTCCGTGAGCGGGACAGCATGGAGCAGGTCCGCATCCCCATGGACCAGGTGGCGGACTACATCGCCCAGCGCATCAAATACTAAACCGTGGACGAGGAAAAGAGGCCCGCGCCCCAGGAGGAAAAGCTCACGGCCGGGCAGTCGTTCGTAAAGGCCATCGGGCCCTTTGGCTGCGCGCTGTTTCTCGTGGTGTTCGTCCTGGCCACGGCGCTGTGCTTCACGGTGGGCCGGGACCCGATCCCCGGTTACACGCCGCCGGAGCGGGCCTCCTATGAAAACGACCTCACCCGGCTGGTGGATGTGCTGGATACGCAGGTATTTCCGGCGCTGCCGGACTACGAGATGACCGCCGCCGTCACGGGGGACACTGTCACCGTGACGATATCGGACGGCAATTTCGCGGCGGCCCGAGCCGCCATATTGCGGTATTTTCCCGAGGACCTTATCGAATTTTCGGAAGGGGACTGAAGAACGTGAAGATCAAAGTAGCGGCTGCCGCGCCGGAGATGCTGCCCGGTCAGCCCGGCCAGAACATGGCCAACGTCCTGGCCGCCATCGACCGCGCCCGGGCGGACGGGGCCCAGCTTCTTGTGCTGCCGGCGGGGCTGCCGGAGGACATGAACCGGGGCGCGTTGGAGCGTCAGGCCGGGCCCATGACGGTCTACCCCATCACGAAAGAGTCTCTGCCCCGGGAGGAGCTGGCCCATCCACACCCCGGTCTGGACATATTGTGCTGCTCGTCGGACACGCCAGCCACAGTCGCCTCTCACCTGGAGAACATCAACCTGGCGAGCCTTGCCAGCCATGAGAACATGGCGGTGGTAGTGCTGGCCTGTCCCATGGGGGGCGACGGCGGCACGCTGTACACCGGCCAGTGCGTCATCGCCCAGAACGGCGCCATATTGCGCAGCGCGGACGGCTACGCCTTCGCTCAGGTGACCATTCCCAGCCGGGAGAAGGCGGCCCCCGTGGAGGAGATCGTCACCGAGCAGCCCACCACCCCCTGGACGCCCCTGCCCGAACAGCTGCCCCGGATCCTGAAGCTTCAGGGCGAGGGTCTGGCCCGGCGGATGAAGAGCCTGGGGGCCACCCAGCTCACGGTACATATCGACCGGACCGCCTCCTCCCTGTTGGCCTTGACGGCATGCGTGACGGCGGTGGATAAGCTGAAGCTGTCGCGAAAGAACATCCACTGCACGGCGGAGGGCAGCCGGGCCCACCAGATCGCGTCGGCCTTCGGCGTGACCCTGGGCGGGCAAGGGGGCCTGACCGTGGACGGCACGGACCTGACGGTCCGGGTGCTGGAGGGCGTTGCGCCCTCGCACTACGCGGTGAACGCAATGGTGCCCCGGAGCGTGGCGCGGCTGGCCATGCGCTGGTACGCCAACACCTGCGGCGATATGGCCCTTTCCCAGCCCATCCGCTCCATCGCCAGGGACGACGACGCGAGTCCCTGGGTGCTGTACGATTTTCTCCTGCACTTCTCCCTGGTCTACGACCTGCCCAAGTGGACCCAGGCCCGGCTTTTGGAGGACACCTTTGAACAGACCTATGACCTGAATACCATCCAGCAGGTCCTGGACCGGTTTTTCGACGTCTACCGCCGTCCGGCGCCCTGCGACGGCCCCGCGGTCTTTTCCACAGACGCGATCCGGGAAGTCGGATAAAAAGATGACCGCAGGCTGTCAAAGCGTTTGTTTGACAGCCTGGGAAGCTTTATCGCCCCCAGAAAGGAGCATGATGCGCTATGAGAAAGATATTTGCGTTCATCATCGCCGCGGCGCTTCTCGCCACCCCCGCCCTGGCCGCCGACGAGCCGTCGTCGTCCTCCGGGGACCCGGCCGTCTGCCCCCACCACTTCGAGGTCTCCGTGCTCCGGGAGGCCACCTGTACGGAGAAGGGGCTCCTGGCCTACACCTGTGTCAAGTGCGGCCTGACGTACACGGCGGAGACGCTGGCGGACGGGGAGCACGATTACGAGATGACGGAGACCACCGCCACCTGCACCCAGGATGGGGAGACTACCTATACCTGCGCCCGCTGCGGGGATACATACACCGAGGCGGTGAAGGCCGCCGGTCACGTACCGGAGGACGCCCCCGCCACCTGTGTCCACAGTCAGGTATGCAGCCTCTGCGGCCAGGTCCTGACCCCCGCCACCGGCCACGACTACGCCTATCAGTACGACGCCGAGCGGGACGAAAACGGGGATTTCATCACCTTTGGCACCTGGAAATGCGCCAACTGCGGCAAGACTCTGGCGGCCACGGAGGGCAACGCCCTGTACTATTACAGCCTGCCGGAGGCAGAGGCCGCCATGGCGGAGCTTTCGCCCGCCTCCGCCACCGATATGGACGGAGCGGACCCGGCCACCGCCACCGATATGGACGAGCCCGCCGCTTCCCGGTCGGAGGAGGCGTCCGACACCGATACGCAGGCGTCCGACGCCGCCGACGCCGCGCGGGAGGACAAGCCCGCCGCCGACCCAAAGACCGGTCTGTGGATCGCCATCTCCGCTGCGGCGCTGACGGCCATCGTAGTGGAGGCTGTCATCCTGGTCCGCTCCCTGCGCAGGAAGAAGGACGAGCGCTGATTTAATGACGCCAATACTTTCGCGCCGCTCACCGCGCAAGGCGCGGGGCGTCAGATCCCATTCGAGGCGGGGCTCCCCCTTGCACCTTGCACGACCGACATCCCCGCTTTTTTGACAAATTCACGCTGGAGACCCGTATGTTCAAGAACAGGAAATTCACCTTTTACGCCATCACGCTCTGCCTGACGGGGCTGCTGTATGCCTTCCTCTGCGCGGGTCTGGACGGCGGCCGGATGCAGATCATCCGTTCCGTTATCACGCCGGACGGCGGCGGCTGGAGGTTGGCGCAGATCGAGCTCCCCATGACCGTGGGGAGCTTTCTGGCGGTGCCGCTGGCCTTTATTTGCTGCGGCGCCTTTCTCCGTTCCGGCGTCCGTCAGACGTTGATCCCCTGCACGGCGGCGGCGGCTCTTGGCTGCGTCGGCCTGGTGTGCGCCAACGGCCTTGATATTTTCGGCGGCGCCGCCGCCGGTCATTACTGGCTGTTCGCCCTCTCCCTGGCCGTGATCCGCTGCGCCTGCATCCTGATCCAGACGGCGCTGGCGGCGCTGTGCCTTCAATGGTTCATCCGCTTCCGGGGCCGGGCCCTGGGCGTCGTTTTCATGGGCGCGCCGCTGTTTTCCGCCATAGGCGCGGCGGCGCTGGCGAACTTTGTCCGGACGGTCCTGGGCGGCGACCACCGGCCCTTTTATATGGGCGCGGCGGCGCTTCTGGGGCTTCTGGCCCTGGTCGCCCGTTTTCTTCTCCGGGACAGGCCGGAGGAGACCGGCCTCTACCCCGACGGGGACGGCCGGGCCCCCGCCTCGGAGCCTGACGAGGAGGAGCCCCCCATGTCTCTGGCTCAGGTCCTGAAGGACAGCCGGACCTGGCTGGCCCTGATCGCCCTGGGTGCCCTGACATTCGCCGCCGCGGGGGGCCTGAGCTTTCTGGAGCCCCGGCTGCTGGCCAAGGGCGGCGGCGGTCCCACGCTGCTCGATCGGGCGGCGCCCTGGCTGGCCCTGGGGAGCATCCTCGCCATCCCCGCCAGTTATATCTTCGGCTGGCTCTGTGATAGGCTGGGGAGCCTGTGGACCGCCCTTCTGCTTGGCCTTACGGAGCTCGCGTCCATATACCTGCTCTGGCATTTTCCCAAAGAGGCGACCCTGCCAAACGGCGTCGCCCTGTGCCTGGCCGCGGCCTGCCTCATGAGCGGCGCGCCCGTGGTGGTCCCCTGTGTGATCGGCCATACATTTGGCAGGCCCCGGAGCCTCGCCGCCTGCCGGGCGATCTTTCCATGGCTGCTTCTGGTAACGGCTCTGACCGGCCCGCTCGGAGCGCTCCTGGGCGGCGGAACGCGGTCCCGGCTCTATGTCGTTCTGTTCGCCGCCGTCTGCCTAGGTCTTACGGCGTGCCTCGCGCTGCTGGCGGTCTGCCGCTTTGGCAAACGGCCCAAAGATAAGGACAAGGGGTGAACGCTGTGCCCATCCGGAAAAACACGCTCTTTACCGTGCCCCTGTACTGCATCGCCGCGGGCCTTATCTGTTTTTATCTGGTCGTCTACGGCGTGGCCCGTTTCGCCGTCGTGACGCTGCCGGACGGCAGCCTCGCAAGCGACAAGGGCCGGGTCCTTTTTATTTACGGCCTTCTGATGGCCGCGGCGCTCGCCATCGGCCGGCGGCTGTTTCGCCGGATGACGAGAAAAGAGATCGCCGTCTCCGCCTCCATCATGGCGGCGTTTCAGCTGATCACGATCCTGCTGGAAGCGATCCTCTCTCCCACCGACTCTCTGGCCTTGACCTTTTTCTATCTCTCCATGCCCGGCGAGTGGGCTGCCTTCATTCCCCTGCTCCTGTACCGTCTGACCGGCGGCGAGCTGTTCAGCGCCGTCATCGGCTCCTTTTCTCCGTTCCTCTTCGTTCTGTTCGGCAAAAAGCGCCCCTAGAGATACGCCCGGCCATAAAGCTAAAACGCTCCCCCTATGGAAAACAGTGAAAAGGACACTGTTTTCACAGGGGGAGCATTTCATATGGTGCGTCGGAGCGAGCCATATCCGAACCCACGGCCTGTTCCGCCAGAGCCGACTTCATCTCGTCAAAGGCGACGGTCTTTGTCCCATCCTTGCAGGAGCGCTGGGGCAAAGCACATCTCGATGAACGCATTCAGCCCCGGCGCGGCCATAGAGATAGTCCAGCGACACGTCAAAGTAATTCGCATAGCGGAGCGGCGCCCTGGCGGAGCTCACTTCCAGGCGGCAAGCTCCTGGTCGGTGCATTTGACGTAGTGGGTCCCCTCCAGCAGGTGATAGGTACCCTGGGCATAGTCGATGCCGGAGCTCTTATAGTCATAGCCCTCCGCCACGCGCTGCTTTTCCACCGCCGGGTTGGGCGCCGGGATAGCGGACAGCAGGCTGCGGGTATAGGGGTGGACCGGGTGGGCGAATATCTCCTCGGTGGTACCGGTCTCCAGCAGGTGCCCCAGGTGGAGCACGCCGATGCGGTCGGAGATATACTTGACCATGGAAAGGTCATGGGCGATGAAAAGATAGGCCGTGCCGGTCTCCTCCTGGATATCCTTCATCAGGTTCACCACCTGGGCCTGGATGGACACGTCCAGGGCCGAGATGCACTCGTCGGCGATGATGAGCTTGGGATTCATGATGAGGGCCCGAGCGATGCCCACCCGCTGGCGCTGGCCGCCGGAGAACTGGTGTGGATAGCGGCTGGCATGCTCCGGCGCGAGACCTACCTTGGCCAGGATGGTCCGCACCCTCTCGCTGCGTTCGGCGCTCGACTTGCACATATGGTGGATGTCCAGGCCCTCGCCGATGATGTCCTCCACCTTTTTCCGGGGATTCAGGGAGGCCATGGGGTCCTGAAAGATCATCTGCATCTGGGTGCGCAGGGCTTTCTGGTCGGCGGCCTTCATTTTGCCGGAGATGTCCATCCCGTTGAAGCGGATGGTCCCGGCGGTGGGGTCATACAGCCGGATGACGCTGCGGCCGATGGTAGACTTGCCCGAGCCGGATTCCCCCACCAGGCCGTAGGTCTCGCCGGGATAGATCTCGAAGTCCACGTCGTCCACGGCCTTCACGGTGAAGGTGTGGCTGACCTTGAAATACTGCTTCAGTCCCTGAACCTTCAGAAGGGGCTCGGCGTTATAGTTCACTGCCATGTTTTTTCGCCTCCTCCTTCATCCGCTCGATCCGGGCGCGCAGCTCCGGGGGCATCTCCACCTTAGGGGCCCTCGGGTCCAGCAGCCAGCTGGCCACATAGTGGTCCTCGGTGATCTGGAACATGGGCGGCTCCGCCTTGTCGTCCACCACCAGAGCGTACTGGTTCCGGGGCGCGAAGGCGTCGCCCGGCTTCTCGTACAGCAGGTTGGGCGGCGAGCCGGGAATGGTATACAGCCGCTCGTCCGCCGTGTCCAGGTCCGGCATGGCGGACAGCAGGCCCCAGGTATAGGGGTGGCGGGGGTCGTAGAAGATCTCGTTGATGGTTCCCTTCTCCACGATCTTGCCCGCGTACATCACGTTCACGTAGTCGGCCACCTTCGCGACCACGCCCAGATCATGGGTGATGTAGATGACGGAGATGCCTCTCTCCTTCTGCAGCCGGCGGATCAGCTCGATGATCTTGGCCTGGATGGTCACATCCAGGGCCGTGGTCGGCTCGTCGCAGATGAGCAGGTCCGGGTCGCAGGAAAGGGCGATGGCGATCACCACGCGCTGGCGCATACCGCCGGACAGCTGGTGGGGATAGTTCTTCATCCGCTTTTCCGGGTCGTCTATGCCCACCTCCCGCAGCAGGGATATGGCCTTTTCCCGGGCCTCCGCCTTGGGGGTCTTGTAGTGCCAGATCATCCCCTCCATGATCTGCTTGCCGATCGGCATGGTAGGGTCCAGGCTGGTCATGGGGTCCTGGAACACCATGGCGATGCGCCGACCGTTGATGTGGCTGCGTATCCACTTCTTGTCCTGCTTCAGGATGTCCACGCTGGCAGGCGAGCCGTCGGCCAGGTGGTGGTAGTTGAACTGGATGACGCCCCGGTTGACGGTGGCGTTGCTGGCCAGGATGCCCATGGCCGCCTTCATGGTGACGGACTTGCCGGAGCCGGACTCACCCACGATGGCAACGGTCTCGCCCCGGTACAGGTCGATGTCCACGCCGCGGATGGCGTGCACCACGCCCGCCGTGGTCCGGAAGGAGATGTCCAGGTCCTTGATATCGAGTATCTTTTCTTTCTCTGCCATGCCGCCGCCTCACATTTCTTTCATCTTGGGGTCAAGGGCCTCCCGCAGACCGTCGGCCACCAGGTTGAAGCTGAACATGAGCAGGGCCATCACCACCACCGGCGGGATGATCTGATAGGCGTGTGTGGTGAAGCTGTTGTAGCCGTCGGAGATCAACGAGCCCAGAGAGCACCGGGGCACGGGGATACCCAGACCCACGAAGCTCAAAAACGCCTCGGTGAAGATGGCGGTGGGGATAGAGAACATCACCTGGGTGATGATGGGCCCGATGATGTTGGGAAGTATCTCCCTGAAGATGATGAAAAACTTGCCCGCGCCCAAAGTCCGGGAGGCCAGAACGAACTCCTGCTCCTTGAGCTTGAGCATCTCCGCCCGTGCGATACGGCTCATGCCGACCCATTCTGTAAGCATCAGCGCGAAGATGATCGTCAGCATGCCCGGCTCCAGCACCAGCAGCAGCAGCGTCACGATCACCAGCCGGGGAATGCCGTTCATGATCTCCAAAAACCGCTGCATGAGCATATCCACCTTGCCGCCGAAGTAACCGGAGATAAGCCCGTAGCTCATGCCTATGATCATGTCGATGAGAGCGGCGGCGGCGGCGATAATGAGGCTGACCCGTGTGCCGGACCAGGTGCGGGTCCAGATGTCCCGGCCAAAGTTGTCGGAGCCGAACCAGTAGTATACGTCATCCAGGCCCTTTTCCAGGTAATTGTTGACGGACTTGGAGCCGGTGGTGGTGCGCATGGTCTCGCTGCCGTCAAAGATGCCGTACTTCTCCAGGCCCGGCATACGGGGCGCCAGGTTTTTCTGGGCCAGGGTCTGGCCGGAGTAGGTGTACTCGTTCATACCGGGGCCCACGACAGCCATGATGGTGATGACGATGATCAGGAGCATGCCCAGCACCGCGCTCTTTTTCCGGAAGAAGCGGATGAACACGTCCTTCCAGTAGCTCTGGGAGGCGAAATTGGAGTCCAGGGCCAGCTCGCCGTTCTCGTTTTTCAGCACGAAGTCCGCCGCGACGGGCACGTAAGGCACGGCAGCCATGGCGGGCGCTTTCTTTTTTGCAGCCATATCAGTCGCCCTCCTTTGCCAGTCGGATGCGCGGGTCGATGATGCCGTAAAGGATGTCCACCACCAGCATGATGCCGATGTACATGGCCGAGTAGATGAAGCTCAGGGAGATGACCACGTTGTAGTCGTTGGACTGGATGGCGTTGACCAGCAGGCTCCCTACGCCGGGGATAGCGAAGATCTTCTCCACCACCAGCGAACCGGTCATCAGGTCCACGATCAGGGGAGCCAGGACCGTGACGATGGGGATGAGGGCGTTGCGCAGCGCGTGGCGGAAGATGAGCGCCGGGCCGGAGATGCCTTTGCTCTCCGCCAGAAGCATATAGTCGCTGTCCAGCACCTCCAGCATCTCCGTACGGGTGAACCGGGCGATAGACGCCATGGTGAACATGGACAGGGCCACGCTGGGCAGCACGCTGGACTGGGTGGCCAGCTGGGCGTTATACAGCATGGGGAACCACTGGGCCCGGAAGCCCAGCACGTAGCTCAGTCCCAGAGCGAACACGTAGGATGGCACCGACACGCCGATGACGGACACGACCGTCGCCAAAGTGTCCCAGAACGTATCGTGCTTGAGCGCGGCGACCAGTCCAAAGATCAGTCCCATTATGGCCCCCAGCGTCACCGCCGCGCCGCCGATGCCGATGGAGATGGGCAGCCGAGTCTGGATGAGCTGGGAGATGGGGGTGTTCTTGGAGATATTGTAGCTGACGCCGTAATCTCCCTTCAGCATGTTCCCCACATAACGGAAAAACTGCACCAGCACCGGCTGGTCCAGGCCGTACTTGGCGTACAGCGCGGCCCGCTGGTCGTCGTTGAGCTTTTCGTCGTTGAAGGGGGAGCCGGGCATGAGCTGCATCAGGATGAACAGCACCAGCAGTATCGCCAGCAGCGTGAACAGGCTCGTCAGCAGCCTTTTGAGCGTGTACTTTTTCACGTTTGCCTCCTTTAGGTCCGTCTGAGGAATGTCAACACAGCCCCTGGGCGCGTTGCCATTTTTCAGGCAAGCCTTTATGAAAAGGCCGCGCCAAAGTTATCCACTTCAGCGCGGCCGGACTTCACGTTAAGGTGTTGACTTTTCAGCCCTCTTTGACCGCGTTCTTGAACACGCGGTTCAGAGCGCAGGGGTGATGCTCGATGCCGGTGACGGCGGAGGAGATCATCTCCGCGTTGGCCTTGGTGTACAGCGGGAAGATGACGGCGTCGGCCATGACCAGTTCCTCGGCGTCGTACAGGCGGGCCCAGCGGCCCTCGGCGTCGGTGCACAGCTCGCCGGTGGTGCACTCGTCGATGATGGCGTCATACTCCTCGCTGCTCCAGAAGCCGTAGTTGTTGGAGTTGTCGGTTACCCACATGCCCAGGTAGGTCATGGGATCGGCGTAGTCGGGGCCCCAGCGGGTCAGACCCAGCTGGAAGTCGCCGTTCTGCATATCCTCCACGCGCTGCTTCTTCGGCTCGATGGTCAGGTTGACGGTCAGGCCGGGCAGAGCGGTCTCCCACTGCTCCTTCAGCACGGGAGCGACCTTCTGAGGCTCGTCGTCCGCGTCCACGATCATGTCAAGCTCCAGAGAGTCGATGCCCAGCTCCTCCAGACCGGCAGCCCAGTACTCGGCGGCCTTGTCGGCGTCGTCGGCGCAGTAGTCGGCGAACAGGGTCTGGTCCTCGGAGAAGTCGGAGCCGTCCGGGCCGGTGGCGAACTGCAGAGGCACTGCGGTGTAGGTGGGGATGGAGCCGTCCATCAGCACGCTCTCGGCGATGTCCGCACGGTTTATGGCGTAAGTAAGGGCCATACGGATGTTCTGGTTGGCCAGCTCAGGCACGTCCTTGATGTTGGGGCTGACATACCACAGATAGCCAGCGCCCACGGTCAGGAACTGGGGGTCGTCCTGGACCTGCTCCACCTGCTCGCCGCCCACAAGAACGGTGTCGAGCGCGCCGGTCTGGAAGCTCATGAGAGCCTGCTGGGAGTCCTGGATGACCTGATAGTTCAGGCCGGGCAGCTGGATCTTGTCCGCGTCGTAGTAGTCGGGGTTCTTGGTCAGATGGAAAGCGGTGGCGGCGGGCTCATAGGAGTCCAGCACGAACGCGCCGTTGGACAGGACCGTCTCGGGGCTGGTGCCGAAGGTGTCGCTCACAGACTCAAAGAACGCCTGGTTCACAGGATAATAGGTGGGGAAGTACATCAGGCTCAGGAAATAGCTGACGGGCACGTTCAGGGTGACCTCCAGGGTCTTGTCGTCCACAGCCTTGACGCCCAGCTCGGACACGTCCTTCTCGCCGGCGATGATCTCGGCGGCGTTGACCACCTGGCCGATATCGCTGAGCATGTAGGAGTACTCAGAGGCGTTGGCGGGGTCCACCGCGCGCTGCCAGCCGAACACGAAGTCGGCGGCGGTGACAGGCTCGCCGTTGCTCCACACCGCGTCCTCGCGCAGGTGGAAGGTGTAGACGGTGCCGTCGTCGGAGATATCCCAGCTCTCGGCGATGGCGGGGATAGCGCCGCCCTCGGCGTCCATCTGGGTCAGACCGTCGGTGTAGTCCGCGATGACCTCAAAGGAGGTGCCGTCGGTGGCGATCTGGGGGTCCAGGGACATCACAGGGGTCTCGACCATGACGTTCAGATCGCTGCCCCCGTCGGCCATAGCCACGACGCCCAGAGACAGGACCATCGTCAGAGCCAGGACCAGGGAAAGAAGCTTCTTCATTGTGTATCCTCCAGTTTGAAATATGTGGAACAAGGGCTGACGCCCTCCGTTCTCAAAGGATCATTGTTTGTGTCTGACGACACAAACACAAGTGGGACGTCCCACTTGGCCGCGAAGCACTGGTTTTGTAGTTTTTATTATTAATATGTTAGCGCTTTACTGTATTAATTGTCAATATCACTTTATCACAAATCAAGCTTGCCGCACATGGGAATAATCAGAAAAACCGTCAAAAAGCCGCCGAGCAGGCCACCAGGCTCGCCTGGCCGCGCAGAAAGCGCGGCGCCAGCTCCCCGCCATATGCCAGCGGCGGCAGTCAGTGACCGCCGCCGCTGCTCGTCTTTTCCCTTCTCAGTCCCCTTGGCTTCGCCGTCGCCCTCCTGACCACCCCATTCCTAAAGTGTGCCGCCTCGCAGGGCCTGAACCATATAACAAATCCGGACCCATCCCCTACAGGGTACGGGCCCGGATTTGTCGTATGGTTCACAAAGGTTCACAAAGAAAGAATAGCCATCTAGAACTCTGAAACAGAATTCAACGTCAATAATTTAACAATTCTTCATAGTATTTCAACACTTTATCCAAACAGGAACATCTCTGATAATTGAACAGTTTTCAACGGCAAATTAGTACAGCAATCGCGAAAAAGTGTTGCATAGAATTCCTAACTGTGATAGTATAATTATAATAAGGGAAGGAGTTGCATAATATGGAGGACAACAGAAGAACCACTACTGCAACAGATAGTCAAGATGTATTGCTAATGTTTTCCGGTGGTAGAGACTCCTTTTTATCGGCGTGCTACTTGGTAGAAAAGGGTTATCGAGTACATTTGATTACATATGATAATGGGAGTATGTCCGGTGTTGAATCTGTCCGGGAGACGGCTACCCGAATTATTGGCAAATATGGTCCTGAGCGAGTATTGTTTTCTGGTATATTAGGAATTGTGACCGATTTATATCGTCTACAAGAAGGATATTTGTATAAAACACCAGGGGAATTAAGTAAAGATTTTCCTCATTTGCTCCCATATCAGGCTCGGTGCCTCACATGCCATACTGCTATGTATGTTGAGTCTATTGCGTACTGCAGGCAACATGGTATCAAGAATTTGGCAGAAGGTGCGCGAGAATCACAGCGGTTCTTTGTTGAATTGCCCATAATGGCCAGCAAATATAAAGAGTTAGCAGAAGAGTATGACATACAATTGCATTTACCAGTATATAACTTGAAAAACGATTGGGACCGCAAATTACAGATGGGGGATCGAGGTTTTAGGCCTAAAACATATGAATTTCAGTGTTGGTTGGGTTGTCCCATGCGAGAATCATTAAGTCAAGAACAAATTGACAGTTTAGCTTTGTATTACGACTGTGTAATGAAACCATTACTGAAAGATATGATCGATAACAAGTTTCAATTGAAAAACATTGAAGCTAATGAGGCGCGCTTTGATCGTTATGAGATCTAGGCAACGAGCGGTTATAGTTCCACCGTGCGTTTTATCTCCGGGATTACAGGCAGCAGAAAAACCAGGAAGACATTGGGGCTATGCTTTTATTGAGTTATTGATTGCGTATGCTATAAATATTGTCCCACTTCCTTGTCCGGAGGCAACCTTTCAAGGCTATGCCTTCGGACTTTGCCGCAATAAGCATGGCGTTGATTATTATAAGTCTGTAGAGGGATATGTATCTCATTGTCAGAGTCTAGCAAAAAGTATTGTAAAAGAACTACAAAGCATGCAAAAAGGTGGGTATGATTTTATTTGTCTGCTAGGCGTGGAGCATTCGCCTACCTGTGCATTAAACTACATGTATTCACGTTCCGGCATGCTAAAGCGTCCAGGACTTTTTATGTCCTCCCTACAAAACGAACTACAAGATAGCGGCATGATAATTACCCAAATTGGCATTAACCGAACATATCCTCGCAAGTCGCTCACCCTTTTAGAGCAAATGTTATCACATAATACCAAAGAAGATATAATAGACTAAGGGGGCATGGATCAGTGACTATTACATTTAACTTATGTAATGTAGCATGTAATCTAGTCGATACTGTAATGTTTCGCAAATTTTTCCAAATGGTTTTTGTTGGAAAGGATCGTAAATCTTTAAATATTTATACCGCAACTGTATTAGGCGGTAGCTCAAATGTTCTACCAGCTTCTGACTCGTCGCCCCTACCTAAGGAGAAATTTATAAGTAGTTTAGATTATCTTTCATCCTTCTGTGTGAAGTTTGATATAGTTGTTACCGGAAATGATGATAATGACGTTCTTTCCATTGTCAATGAAGATATAACAGGACCGGAAAACCGTGGTTTTCTTTCGCAGGAAGAGTGTATCCAACGGGTATGGGGAAAGCAGTGCCAAGTGTTGTGGAACAACACTACAGAAAAAGACCTCGAAGCTAAATATAAAGATCTTATAGGCAAGACCCTTTGTATAAAAAAAGATTTATTTGCAAAAATGGCACAAAACACTGTTCTTTTAATACAAGATGATACCAAAGAATCCACAATGGAAATGAATTCTTTTGCAATTCCTGGTGGATTTTCTTGTGAAAACTATATTCGAGAACAGAAAACAAAGAAAAGTGAACGTCATAGTAGAGTTCTCGCCGAGGGTAGTGAAAAAGCGACATATCAAGTGGTGGTTCCAAAAGGAAAGGAGATTTGCAAAGGCATTGAACTCCTTAACTGGGTCAAAACAACTATCCGATTTGAGTTTCGATTAAGTGAACAGAATTTAAATTTTTGCATTCAAAAAGATATCAAAGATCAGACAAAATATCTCGCGCCAGATTTTACATGGTATTTTTCTCCGCCTGTTAAGGCGTTTATTAATCACGAGAGTTCTAGCGTTGAGGTGAAGTGGCAACACAAGAATTCAAGTGATGACAAGTGTCCTCTTCACGAAGCCTGTAAATGTCCTATTAAACCCACAGCCGAAATTCCTTTTACCACAAAAAGGTATGATAATTCAATTAATCCGGTGGCAAACAAGACGACTGTTAATTTTCAAAGATGGATTGAAGATGAAATGATTGGCTTTCGTCAAAAATACAGAATTGCAGCGCGAAACATTTTTCCTCGGCCAGAAAACTTTGATGATGTTAGTGAGTTAAATATATACATTGACGCAACTGATGATCATAGCCGCGGTAACAGACAATATATTTTAGGAATTTTATTGTCAGTCGCTCTGGTTTTTGGTATTAATAATGAAATTGTGGACGGTGCAAAACAGTTCTTTCCGCTTAACGCGTTGTTTTCGGCAGATACCTGGTGGCTTTTTATGATTATCTCCCTAGCACTTAATCTCCTTATTTATCCAGTGCGTAATATTCGTAATCGTGTCTATAAGAATTGGCGGGCCACAAATATAGTTGCATCGTGCATTTGGTCCTTTTCTGTGTTCTGTGTGGCCCGTAGTAAATTGCTGTCAGCTGCTGTGATTAGTTTTATAATAGAACCAGTAAATAAGTGGGTCCAAAGTTTTGCAACAGTACCATTTGATTTTTATGTAATCTCCAGAGGCGCCTTTATCATTCTCTTGATATCAAATGTTGCCTATATCTTGTACAATATATTTGTATACCGGGACCCCATTTTATCTGGTTTCTTGGGTGATGACATTTTATAAGTATATGAATTGTTCTTAGTATTAAATTCTTAGCCGATAGTTCTACTGAAACAGAATAGAAACACATATTTCCTGCTAGCATAGATTATATTCATTATGAATGCTAAGAAATCCCAAATTAAGGGGTGGTGGTATCAGCACGATACCACCACCGATTTTTTACATTTTTTGTTTTGGAGGTGTTTTTCTTCCTCCCGCAGGCCTTTCCACGCCGCGAACTCGGTAGTGTAGAATAAAATGCGCAAAAATGAATAAGCACAAAAAGAGACATAGTTTGCAGTCTCTGGTAGAATGAAGT
>CANRDC010000041.1 GCA_947629245.1 uncultured Oscillospiraceae bacterium
TCCGATGTGGGCCTCAAGCCCTACACGGATACAGCATACCACAACGAGGAACTAAAGTCACTCACAAGATACAGATTTGACAAGGTCAGGGAGCGAGCCAAGCTCAAGCAGTCCATTTCCCGCTTGGTCTGCATCCTGTTCCCGGAACTGGAGAAGCTGGTACCTTCTCTCCATATGGCATCTGTCTACGCCCTTCTGGAGGAGTTTCCAGGAGCAAAGCAACTTGCTGCGGCTAACCTTACTCGGTTGAAGTTCCTCCTGGCTGACGCCTCCAAAGGTCACTATGGGAGGGATATGGCGGTAACAGTACGGGACGCCGCCAGAGCCTCTATTGGCTCCGCTATGCCCGCCAAGTCTTTGGAACTGCGGCACACCATTCGCTTCATCCGGGAACTGGACACCGAGATAGCTGATATTGAAGCCTCTATCCAGTCCATTATGGAGAAACTACACTCACCCATTACCACCATTCCCGGCATGGGCCTGCGTATGGCCGCCATGATCCTGGCCGAGGTGGGTGACTTCTCCCGCTTCGATTCTCCAGACAAGGTCCTGGCTTACGCTGGACTTTCTCCGTCTACTTACCAATCCGGGCAGCTCAACAACTGTTACGCCCATATGGAGAAGCGAGGATCCAGATACCTGCGCTACGCCATATACAACGCCACGAAGTACGTCTGCATTTGGGACCCGACCTTTGCCGCCTACCTCGCCAAGAAACGCGCTGAAGGCAAGCACTACAATGTGGCCTTGTCCCATGCCGAGAAGAAGCTCGTGCGGCTCATCTACGCTATGGAGAAGTCCGGGCTGCCTTACCAGCCTCGTACAGCCGCCTAGTCTGCTCCGCTTCCACAGTCCCGGCGCCTCCACTGGCGTCTGCTTTGCTATACCCTCTTTGCGGTTCCACTTCCTTTCTCCAGATCCGCTTAATTCAGACTTGACTTTTAATAGTTAGTCTATGTAAAAATTATTTTTCGGCCTGGTGCTCCAGGTCGGTTATCCGATGATTGGCCACGGCCATCCTCTCCTCCAGCACCGGGACCCGCTGGGCGAAGTTGTTGTGCAGCCGCACCTCCCGTGTCAGTTCCTCCAGCTTGGTGTCCGTCACCGCCTGGGCCACCTCCATCCTGTGCTGGAGCTTATTGTTCCCGGCCCGCACCGTCAGGATCACGCCCACCAGAGCGAGCCCTCCGGTGATTAGCGCGGCCACCACCGCGTCGCTCATACCGTCTCCGCCTCCTTTTCCGGCGTCCGGGCGCCGTCCTCCGTGGACGGGCCCTCTTGGGCCGCCTCGTCCGCGAAGATCTCCGGGCCGGGCATGGGCTCGTCCGAGCTCGCGGCGAAGGAGACCGTAACAGCGCCCACGAACGCGACCGGGGTATTGTTCACCGCGTCGCTGAACGCGGCGCTTTTGGAGAGCGTGATCTGCACCTGGCCAATGTCGGCGTGCTGGACCACCGAAACCGTGGCCCCGCTGAGCAGATTGAACGCGCTGGAGCCGCCCACATAACCGCCGACGCCCCGCAGGACGCCGTTCAGCTTCGTCACCTTGGCGGTCACGCCGCCCTTTATCAGGCGGCCCAGCGAAAAGAGCAGGACCACGTTTTTGCCGCTGTTGGTGATATATCCATTGAGCAGTACGCTGTCATAGTTGATGCTGCTGCCCGCGCTCCACACACCGTTCGACAGGTCCCCCAGCGCACTGGGGATCTTCACGCTCTTGGCGGCGCTGCCGTCGTAGGAGCCCGTCGCGCCGCCGGTGAACGTCAGGGCCTTGGGGTTTTTCAGGGCCGTCGGGACGGTGGGGATATTCACCGTCTTGGCGGCGCTGCCGTCGTAAGAGCCTGTCGCCCCGCCGGTGAACGTCAGGGCTTTGGGGTTTTTCAGGGCCGTCGGGACGGTGGGGATATTCACCGTCTTGGCGGCGCTGCCGTCATAGGAGCCCGTCGCGGCCCCCGTGAACGTCAGCTTGTGGCCCACATAGTCCGCCTTTGTCGCGTTATCCGCTTTCCCGAGCAGTCGCACGTTCTTACTCTCGTCGATCGTCACCAGCCACGCGCCCAGCTCCGGACTGTACAGCCCCTCGTAGGTCCCGCCCTGGCCGCCAATGAGCGTGAGCCTGCGTTTCCCACATGTGGCGCTGACGCTTCCTCCGGCAGCGACGCTCCCCCCTGCGGTGATGCTCCCTCCTGCGGTGATGCTCCCTTTGGCGGTGACGTTTGCCCCAGCGTTGACGCTCCTTCCGGCGTTGATATCTTCCCCGGCACTGATATACCAGCATGTTATCCAGCCCCTCGCTGTCCCGTTTTTATCGAGGCCAACATTGATGTATCTCCCCGCAACATCCGTTTTCCGCGCGTCATCGTCCAGCAGGACCCCATTATCGTTGTCGCCATAGTATACCGAGATGTATGACCCGCCGATGGACTCGCCGTCTCCCGCCAACTGGTTCACATAGAGATTTCTCTTGTTGCCGATGGATATTTCGAGTCTGCTGTCCTCTATATTGAGCGTGTGCACGCCGTCGGGCCACGTTCCGCTGGACGTGACCCGCCCGGAGAACTTGCCGTTTTTCGCCGTAATGGTCCCGTCGGCGGCTACCTTAAAGTTATCGCTGTCCAGCACGAACCGGTTTCCCCGGATGTTGATCCGGTCGGCGGAGGCGTTGAGCATGCTCACGATCTGGTCGTTCTCATCCCGGCCCACAAAGGTCTCCAGCACGGCCCCCAGCGCCTCGCCGCCCACCTTCACCCAGTCGGCGGAGATGCCCTCGGACCGGATGATGCCCATGACCATCTCGCCCGTCACGGTGAAGCCGAAGGGATACGTGTTCCCCCCGTCGGTGGAGAAGCCTATGGCCTCGCTGGTGAGCTTCATCACCGCCTGCGACTGGGCCAGCTCCGGCTTATCGTGCAGGTACCACACGCTGGACCCGTCCGGCTGGACCTGCCGGGTGCCGTACATCCCGGAGGCTTTGGCCAGCCTCTCGTTCAGCGCCGCTACCGCCGCTTCCCGCGCCGTCCGCTCCGCCGCCACCAGCTGCCGCGCCGCCAGCCGGGCCTTCGCCTCCGGCGTCGCGTACCGGCTGGCGTTTCGCGCCGCGGGCGCCGCGCTGTTGGATAGCGCCGTCCTGCCTCCGAACGCGAACGCCACGTCCGTCAGAACCGTCGTGAACGCATTCCCCTTCCGGTCCGTGATCCGGGCCGTGTCCATGAACTCCGCCAGGGGATAGGCGATGTACTCCCCCTGGAACCGCCGCACACGCAAGCCTATGAGCCGCTGGCCCATGGCCGCCAGCGCCGCCGCCTCCTGCCCGGCCATGAGGGGATTTTCCACCGCCAGCACATAGCCCTCGGACCCCTCCAGCACCGTTTCGCCCGCGCCGTCCGTGGTCTCCAGACCCGTCACGGTCACGTCGTCCGTGTCCGGCGTGAGCGTTATCCAGTCCGCCAGATCATGCTCCGGCGCCTTTTCCGGGGCGTAGCTCAGGATCTCCATCCGCCCGTCCCGGTGCACCCGGGCGTTGCCTCCGGCCAGCATGGCGATGTAGCCCAGCACCTGTCGGCAGGTATACCCCTCCCCCGGCGCCGAAGCCACCGCAAAGCCGCTGTTGGGAAACTCCGCCGTGGAATAGGGGATGCCGCAGCCGTCGCATATCTCCCGGAACATCGCCCCCAGGGTGGCCGGGAACGACAGCGCCGTGGTATACGCCCGGTCCGCCCGGTGCATATCGTCCGCCGCCGTCACCGTCACCGTCTCCCCGCGCAGCTCCCCCTCCGTCACCGTGAAGCTCCCCAGCTCCACCCGTTCCTCCGTCTCCGACAGCGCGAACGTCAGGTACAGCCGAAGCTTCGCCCCGTAGAAGTCGTACCCGTCCAGCTTCCCCTCCGGGTCCGCCAGGCTCAGCCGCGCCGTCCGGCACACCGCCGCCCCCAGGGGCAGACCCTCCGCGCCGGGGCCGTCCGTCACGCTGTTGCCGCCCATGGCGAAGTCCTTCGCGCTGAAAACCGTTTCGGTCCCGTCCGCCAGCGTCATGGCCGCGTAGCACCTGAAGTCGGTCCGCTCCTTCATCAGTTCCCTGAATTCCGTACTCACATTGATCACGGCTTACCCTCCTATCTCACAGCGGCTCGATGCCGATCATGTTGAAGCTCAGCTCCTCATACCGCTCCTCGCCCTCGTTCCACCGGCCCACGGACAGGGACCCCTTGCCCACATAGAACCGCCCGTCCCGCCACTCGCCGTAGTACGGCGACAGATAGTGCAGCGTGAAGGGCTGGCCCTTCGCCACGATCTGCAGCACCGTGGCCATCTCCTCCCGCGTCAGCCAGGAGGCTTTGTAGGAGAACGATTCCACCGTGAACATGGCCGTGGCGTGCAGCGTCCCGCTCTGGACGCGGGTGGAGTCCTCCGTGTAGGTCGTCTCAAAATCATACCCCAGTCCCTCGTCGGGCTGGGGTATGACCGTACCGTTCATCTTGATATATTCCTGCGCCATGGCTCAGCCTCCCAGTTCCATGAAGGGGTTCGTCCCGCCCCGGCTCACCATGGACCGGCCCTCCCGCAGTACGATCCTGCACAGGGTCTGGCCGTCCACGTTGAGATTGACGTTATACGTGGGCTCCCGGCCGGTCCCGCTCCGATCCGGACCCTGCCGGTCCAGCGCGGACCGCAGGTCCTCTACCGCGTCCGCCAGACCCCGCACCGGTCCGTCCACGTACACCGCCTTCGGCGGCAGCACCGTCCCCGTGGCCATCACGGGCTGTGGGATCCGCGTCGGCATGGCCGAGAGCATCTCAATGGCCGGTGGGATGTCCCCCAGCCGGGCGCTCATGGCCCGGAACCAGCCGCCCATCTGTCCCATGGCAGCCGCCACGGCCTGGTACACCCCCGCCGCCACCGACGCCACGATCTGGCCGTTGTTCATCACCGCCGTGCTGGACCCGATGCGCCCCACCAGCTCCGGCATGCCGTTTTCGTTGGCGTAGAAAAGCCGCGCGCTCCGGGGGCTCCCGCCGGACGCGTACCCCGCGATGGGCTCCCATTTGCCGTTTTTGTAAATACCGCCCGTCGCCAGCCCCAGCCAGCTCAGGAACTTATCCCTGGCGTTGCCCACGATATTGGATATCTTGGCGCTGAGCGTGATGGTCTTGTCCTTGATGGCGTCCACGAACGACGTCACCTTCGCCTTGAAGGTCACCCCGTCCTTGCTCTTGTTTTTCCACCATTCCTTCACGCTGCTCCACCAGGTGGAGGCGCTGTTGACCACGGAGGTCGTGAACGACTTCACCGCGCCCACCTTCTGGTTCCACCAGATCTTCACGTAGCTCCACCAGTTTTTTGCGCCGTTGGTGACGGATGTGGTGAACGACTTCACGGAGCCCACCTTTCCGCTCCACCATTTCTTCACATTGCTCCACCAGGTGGATGCGCTGTTGGTCACCGCCGTCTTGAACGACTGCACAGACCCGACTTTGCCCTTCCACCAGGTCTTGACGTTGCTCCACCAGGTGGACGCGCTGTTGGTCACCGCCGTCTTGAACGACTGCACGGAACCCACCTTACCCTTCCACCAGGTCTGCACGTTGCTCCACCAGGTAGCGGCGCTGTTGGTCACCGCCGTCTTGAACGACTGCACCGCGCCAACCTTACCCTTCCACCAGGTCTGCACATTGCTCCACCAGGTGGACGCGCTGTTGGTCACCGCCGTCTTGAACGACTGCACCGCGCCAACCTTACCCTTCCACCAGGTCTGCACATTGCTCCACCAGGTAGCGGCATTGTTGGCGACAGACGTGGCGAACTCCTTCACGGAGCCTACCTTCCCGCTCCACCAGGTCTGCACGTTGCTCCACCAGGCAGCGGCGTTGTTGGCCACGGACGTGGCGAACTCCTTCACCGAGTCCGCCTTCTCGCCCCACCAGGTCTTCACGTTGGCCCACCATTCCTTGGCGTTGTTTTTCACGCCCGCGGCAAACTCCACCACTGCGTGATAGGCGTCCACCGCCTTCTGGACCAGGCCCACGACCTTCTCCTTGACCCAGTCCGCCACGCTCACGCCTTCCTTGATCTCTGCGTTGGACAGCGCCACGCCGATGCCCGCGCCCACGGTGAAGCCGATGGCCGCGCCCAGCGGCCCGCCGATGACGAACCCCAGCACGCCGCCGATGAGCCCGCCCAGCGCGGTCAATATCATCTTCGTGATCTCCGTTTTATCCAGCTTCCCGTCCCCGTTGAAGGTGAGCTGGCTCAGCTTCACCCCCAGCAGCGCGCCCAGCGTCAGTCCCACCATGCCGCCCAGGGGCCCGCCCAGGGTATAGCCGATGATACCGCCCGCCGCCGCGCACAGACCGGTGAGGATCTTCTCCGCGATGAGCTCCGGATTCAGATCGTCCCACTGGAACAGGATATCCCGCAGCCGCACCACGAAATCGGAGACCTCGCCGACCTCCACATCCTCCTCGTCCACGCCGCCGCTGCCGCCGCCGGAGCCTCCATAGCCGCCTCCGCCGGAGCCGGTCCGGTCCTCTTTCCAGATATTCAGCTCGTCCAGCCCGGACAGATTTCTGGCGGCCTCCTTGGCCGCCTTTCCGGTGCCCGCCACGCTGTCCGTGATGGCGTCCTGGGCCGCCACAGCCTTCTTATACGTGCTCTTTCCGCGCAGCACGGCAAAGAACCGGGCCACGTAGTCCGCCGCCTTCGCCACCAGTTCGCTGAGCTTGATGAGCAGCGGCGCCGCCGCCGTCACCACCGGCGCGAACGCCGTCGCCAGACTGAGCTTCACGGCGCTCAGGCTGGCCCGCATCCGCTCCAGAGCGTCTGTCGCCGCGCCGTTCTGGACGACCACCGCGCTCATTCCGTCCCGGACCTTACCGCAGGACTCATGAACGAGCGCTCCGGCCCGTTTAGCGCCCTCGCCGCACGCTTCCATGGACCTTGTCCCGTCGGCCATAGCCCTGGTCACGGCCTTGCCTGTCCGCTCCGCGGCAGCCGCCGCTCTCCCGCACCCTGCCCGGATATCGTCGACGCCCGCCTGAACGCCGCCGGTCTCCATCTCCACCTTGATAATTACAGAACCGTCCGCCATTATTTTCACCTCAATCCAAAAAGCTCTCTCAGCTGGTCCTTCTGCTCCCGTTCTTCGGCGGTGAGCTTTCTCGGAAGCTCCACCAGGGCCCGGTTCTCCCGCAGAAACTCCTGCTCATGCTTCTCCAGCTTCTTTCCCCTTGCCCGCTTCTGCCGGATGCCCACCACCGTGGAAAACAGGCACTCTCCTATCTCCATATAGGCCCCCAGAAACGTCCACCAATGCAGATAGGGCAGCGCCCGCACCTCCTGCCCCAGCACCCGGTTCACCGCCGGGATCAGCACCGGCGCGTCCCGCTCCCAGTCCATGGTCCGGGGCCGGGGCCGCTTCCTGTCCTCCTGGACGCCGGGGCCGTCGATGAACCCCACCAGCGCTTCCAGCGCCTCCTGATACCGCTCCGGGGACACGCTCTCCCAGTCCTCGATCATCACCTGGATGCACACCGCCGCCTGCTCGTCCGGCTCATACTCCGGATCGTTCATCACGCTCAGCACGTACAGCACTGTCCGGAAATCGGTGTTTATAGCAAAGCCCACGTCCCCGATCTCCAGGGACGTGGGCAGATCCCACGTCGAAACTCGCTTCATAGGTCCGGACCCGCCGCAAGCGGCAGGCCCGGAGTATTCCGCGGCTTCTCCTTTCCCCGCCCGACCCGCTTCGCTGGGCTCGTGCGGGGGCCCCACTATCGCGCTCATTTCCGCTTGGGCGCGGCGGCCACGGCTTTGCGGATCTTGGCCAGCTTCTTGTCGATGCGCTTCTGGGTCACACTCTCGATCAGCCCGCCGATCTTTTCCAGCAGCTGCTCAAAGTAGAAGTCGCCGTTCTTGGTGACCGTCAGGGGCCCGCAGGCACCGAACAGGCCGTCCGATACCTTGTAGCCCAGCAGGGCGTCGAACTGCTCCCCGATCTGGTCCTGGATGCGGTTCAGCTCCGCCACCTGCTCTTCCTCGCTCAAACCCTCCTTCTGGCTCAGGCCGTTGAAAAAGTCCACCACCGCGCCGTAGCGCTTGAGGATGTTGGAGTCCGCCGGGTTGAAGTCGAACGAGCCGATCACCTTGCCCCGCTCGTCCTCCACCTCCACCGTGACCGCCCCGGTCTCCACCTTCAGTTTCATGACTTCAGACATGTTCATATCCTCCTTACAATATCGAAAGCCTCCCCTGTGTAAGGGGAGGTGGGCCGCCGCAAGGCGGCTCGGAGGGGTTGTTACCAGTCTTGGAGAACATCCCAGCCCGGTAACAATCCCTCAGTCTCGCTTCGCTCGACAGCCCCCTTTGCACAAGGGGGCCATAAAATGTGCAGCTCCGCCGCCTCAACCTCAGCCGCCGATGCCGGGGATAGCGCCCTCGGTGAAGGTGGGATTGCCGCTCTTCAGGCTCTCGGCGGACACATAACCCTTCTGGCTGGCACCGTCCTCGCTGACGGTGAAGGGGATGGCGAAGCCCTCCGTGCCGCCGCCGTAGCTCTGGGGCTTCACCATGACCTCCCGCAGCCACGCCAGGTGGTTTTCCGCCTCCGTGTCCTCCACGATCACCTCCAGCAGCAGGCTCTTGCACCCGTCGCCCTTGATCCGGTCCATGGCGATGTCCCGCAGCCTGGGATACAGCTTCTTGTCCGGGTCCGCGTAGAACGGGTCCGCCTCCATGCTGGGGGTGTAGCCGTTGTCCTTGGTCTTGGTCTGGCCCAGGATGTTCTTGATCTGCTCGGTGTCGGAGTTGAGCTCCACGCTCATTTCCTCGATGTCGTCGCCGATGACCTCGAACTCCGCCTTCTCTGCGTCGGCCACCTTGGTGTTGAACTTGCTGTCCAGATAGTGGGCCAGCGCCTCGCGTTCCAGTTTTGCCATTTTGAATGTTCCTCCTAAAAATTATTTTTGATAGATATTTTCATATCGGGCGGCCAGCGCCACCGCCCAGGTCTCCACATGGTGCTCGTCCCGCTCATAGAGGTAGGCCGGCGCCTGCACGGAAAAGTCCAAAAACCGCCTCTCGCCGGAAAGCGGCGGATATTCCTCCAGCCGGTATACCTGCTCCGACAGTCTCACCGGCTGTCCTGCCAGCCACCGGCCCAGGCAGTCCAGCCTCTCCTTGGCGGACGCGCGGCTGTCCTCGTTCATACCGCCGCCGCGGACCAGCACCACGAACGGGTACCGGCACACCTGCCGGACCCGTCCGGTGACGCTCCGACGCTCCTCGTCGACCACGGCCCCGTCGCCGGGGTACATGGCCATGCCGCCGTTCTCCCGCAGGGTCGCGAACGCGATCTTCTCGCCCTCCGCCAGTCCGGGGAACCGGTTGACCAGCGCCCTCACGGCCTCGGTCAGCACGTCGAAGCTCTCCACGTCATATTTGACTTCCTGCTTTTTCTCGTCCATCGTTTTCATCGCTCCCTACTATCCGCCGTCCAGGATGGTCTGCATCTCGTCGATCCAGCGCTTGAGCCGCCGGGCCTTGGCGTATTCGAACCAGGCCGCTCTCGCGGCGGCGTCGGAGTAACGCAAATGCTTCCCCGTGGCGGCGAGCCTGGCGCCCTTCTCAAAGCGCGGCCCCACTCCGGGTATGGAACGCGGTCCTTTTCCGGTAGCCGCATCCACCATGGCCCTGTTTCGGTAAAGATACCGCCCCATGGGCCCCACTCCGGCGTAGATCCGCCCGGACCCGATCATGGCCTCGTTGGCCGCTCTGGTCCGCTCCCGAAAAGCGCCTGTACGGCTTGGCATAAAGGGGAGCATATCGTCGGCGGCCATCTCATGGAGCGCGTCGCAGGCTCTTGAGAGCCTGTCGGACAGTCCCTCCGCGGAAAACACGGCCTCCGCGCCCGGAGCCCGGACGGCAAAGCCTCTGAGCCTGAACCTCACGGCGCTCACCGCCCCGCGATCTCGAAGTGGGGCAGCGCGCCGTAGCGGTGCACGCTCTCCACGGCCCAGACCCCGTCCCTTGTCCGGCACAGGTGCTCGTAAAAGCCTCCCGGCCACATGCCGTCCGCGAACGGACCGGCCTCCGGCCACGCCCCGGGGAGAAAGAAGTCGAAGTCCTCTCCTCCCGCGAAGGTGACGTACAGCTCCGGCTCATCCGCCCGCTGCCACATTTTGGGCGGCAGATAGATCTTGCCTCCCACGGTCATGGTCCCCTCCATGGGCACATAGGGGATGAGGGCGACGGTCTGTCCCGCCTGTTTCCAGCCGTATCCGGCGGCGGCCTGGGCCTGTCCCACGCTGAGCTGGACGCCCTCGATCACCGTGGGATACCACAGCGTCTCTTCTCCCGCCGTCCGGCGGTTAAAAATGGTTATCGTATCGTTGTATATGGCCAGCATCCTCCTTTCAGCCTCATTGGGTCGGCGTCAGCGCGGATATAGACCCATGTACAGCAGGTTGACCCCGTTGGCGTCGGCCACGCCGGACAGATACCGCTCCGCCAGTTTCCGGCAGCGTTCCTCCCCATCTTCGGCGGAGGCCGCCGTAGGCGCCGCGAAGCTCACGCTCTCGCTCCCGGCGGTAATGGCCGTCACGACCTTACCGGTCACCGTCCCATCTGGACGGCTGGCGCAGCCGTCGGCCTGCTCCATCTGCCACAGCAGCCGGACCAGCGCGGCCTCGCACCGCTCCACTGCCTGGGCGTCATGCTCCTCCGTCGGCGGGGCCACGGCCAGCTTCCTCACGCCGTCCAGGCCGGTGGTGGCCCGATCCATGATCTGCCGGGCCTCCCACCGGAGCCGGTCGAACGCGCCCTCGTCCGGTCCGTCCGGATAGAGCGCGGCGTACTGGTCGTACTCCATCGCCCTTACGCGCCGATGGTGGCGACCACGATGCCGTCCAGCTTCTCGGCCAGCAGCTGCATGCCGCACACCACCGTATCCGCGGCGGTCATGTTGGTATAGTCGGCCTCTTCATGGATGCCCACATAGCCGGTATCGTCGCTGGTGAAGTTGAAGGCCTCGTTCAGGTCGGCGCCGTTGACGGGGATGTAGTACAGCACCAGATTGTCCTTGGCGGTGGCGTAGACCGTCCCCTTGGGCACGCTGGCGTTGAGGATGACGGTGCCCAGCCCCATAAAGTTCTCCACATAGCTGAGCCCGAAGGCGGTCTGCATGGTGACGGGGGTGCTGGCCAGGTAGTCGGCCACGTCCAGGGGATTCATGAAGTAGGCGCAGGCCACGCCATCGTCGTCGAACAGCACCTGCAGCTGGCCCCAGGCCTGGGCGATCGCCTCCTGGAAGGAAGCGCCCTCGGCCTTGCCGGTGCCGGTGGCCAGAAAGTCGAAGAAGTCCTTCCGCAGGCCCTTCTGCACGTCCCGGAGCATCTCGTCGGTGATCATATCCACGGCCTGGTCGTAGCCCCGGTCGATGATGGCCTCGGCGGAAGTGGCCTTGCGCCACTTTTTGAGGGTGATCTCCTTGACTGCCACTGCCTGGGTCTCATACTTGCTGAGGGGGATGACCTCGCCCTCGGCCACCTCGCCGCTTGCCAGGGTGCCGGAGGTCTTATAGGTCTTGAGCACAGCGCCCGCCTGCTTGGGGATCTTCCGGGTGACGCCGATAGCCTCCATGAGCTTGCCGACGGAGCCGGAGAACGCGCTCACGAATTCGATCTCCCGCACCCGCGCCAGCTCGTCTTTCAAAATGATGTTTTCCTCTGCCATATCCATTCTCCTTTTTTAAAAAATATCGATGTTTTCCGCGATGGCCTTCCGCCGGGCAGCCCGGTCGGTGATGGCCATGATCTTCTCGCGGGTCATTGGCTCGCCGCCCTTCCCGCCGCTGCCGGTGGGCTTGGTGAACTGGGCCTTGTTTTTCTCCAGTTCCTCCTGCTGCTCGTCCACAAAGGCGCTGGCGTCCTTCTCCCGGATCTGGCCGAGCAGATCGCCCAGACCCATGATCTTCCCGTCCGCCAGCTTCAGGCCCGCCGCCCTGACCTGTCCGGCCACGTCCCGCCTGGCCGCCTCGGAGGTGAACTTGACATCCTCCAGGGCCGCCTTCAAGGCGTCGTCAAAGTCCCGCTGGGCAAGCTTCTGCTCATAGTCCTTCCGGGCAGTCTCCACGCCCTCCTGGGCGTCTTTCAGCAACTGCGGGAAGGTGGCCGGGTCCACGTCCTTGGGCAGCTTGTCCAGCACGCCTTCGGCGGTCTCGGCCCGTTTCTTCCAGTCGTCCCGCGCTGCCTCGATCTTCTCGACCTCCTTGACGGTCTTGTAGTTGTCCCGGAATTTCGCCTGGAACGCCGCGGCCTGGTCCGCCGGGATCTCCAGTCCGAATTCCTTCAGGATGCTCTCGATGTTCTGCATGGTCAATGATCCTCCTACATGATTTCTATACCGCCCTGTCGGCGGTCTGGATTTCGGGCGATATACCGCGCCCGCCGGTGGGTATGAAAAAAGCACGGTGCATAAGCACTGTGCTTTCATCAACTGGTATGTGGTTGTTCCACAGGAAAGGGGACCGTATCACTACGCTCCCCCGGTCGGTTGGGCTTCGGCAGGCGTCCAATTCTCCTGCATCTCTCGGGTTTCCCCTGTCTTACCAGCGGCGTGTGGTCTGGACGAAATCTACCACCTCAAAGCCCTTTTCAATATTTGTTTCCTATTTACCCAAGGCGGGAACTTCCGTCCGGAGCGTCACTCCCGGAATCTCTTTTGCCGCTTGCGCAATGCACACGGCGCTTGGGGACGCATTTTCCACCTCTGAAGTTCCCGTCTTGGTCTATGCTTATTATAGCGCTATTATTCCTTCCTGTAAAGGATTTTCTTATTCTTTATATTTTTCCTCCAAGTTGTATCGCCGATCACCCAACATGAAATAATAGAGTTTTTATATTCCTTCGGGTCATCTTTTCCCTTGAGCCGGAGTATCAGTTTGATTTTTTCCTTCCTATGAGGAATTTCCTTAAGCAACACGGCTGTATTCGCTTTGTTCGCTTCTATGATGAAGTCAGGATCACTTAAAACACTTGGAATACTTTCAATGACCCGCTCATAACTGTCAGGATGATGTTCCTGGATGTGAGCTGTCTGCACGTCTGTCAAAATGACTTCGTCCGTCTGGACGTCCTCGGTCACACACTTGTATTTCTCTATATCAATGCGCCCAACAGTATGCACGTCCGGCTTCTCCTCTTGCTGTCTCTTTTGGTCGATTATACCGTCTTTTGCGGGCTCCGTCAACGGGGCGCTTTCCGCCGCCTTTTCTGCGGCGCGGGCCGCGCCGGTGGCGGCCTCCGCCTGATCAGCAAAAAAGCACGGTGCTCGTCGGAGCCCGCTTCATAGGTCAGGGCCTGGCAGTTTCCTGTCAGGCCCTGAGCATTCCGCAGCTCCTCCTCTCCCCATGAAACCCGCTTCGCTGGGCTTTCATGGGTACCCCGAGTGCTGTACATTTAACATCTGGTATGCGATTGTTCCATAGAAAAGAGGACCGTATTACTACGATCCCCCGGTCGGTTGGACTTCGGCGGGCGTCGCATCTCCCGCATCTCTCGGGTCTCCCCTGTCATGCCACCGGCGTGTGGACGCAACGAAATTTACCACCTCGAAGCCCTTCTTATCCTATGCTTATTAACCGGCATCACTGATCACAAATTTGTTGTATTCCCGTAAGGTCATGTCGATCGGTTCAATGCCCTTCTCCTTGCAATAGGCAAGGATACCTCTCATGTCAACATGCTGTTTGATATCCGGAAGAAAAGAGACATACCCGCCAGCACGGTCCGCTATCTCGTCAAGTTCCCGCATATCCTGTCGATCTTTTTCAGTCATTTCCATTAGCCTCCAAGGTGTACTTGTTCAGTAAATCCCACGCGGCTCTCTCGTCAATAAGTATTCTATACTGATGGGGACCGCCGATCCATTGCGCTCCCAATTTCTCTTTGTAGTATTCCACCAGTTCCATATTCTTTGCATCAAGAAACAGAAAGCCGCCATACCCCTTTTCCACTGACTTTTGCGTGGCAATGGCAAAGAGATGTCCACCTACTCCGTAATACTGTTTGTCCTTACCCTTGTTGTGAGGCGCAGACTCAACGATGTTCACATACATCGCCTTATCACGTTCTTGAGGTGTGATAGCAATCAGGCCTTGAATCTCGGATGTTCCCTTGACATTCAGCTTGTATATCTCTGCGTTTTTCAGGTCTGCCGCAGACCAATTAAAGGCCCATCCCTTTTTCTTTAGTCCTTTCAGTTCGTCCCTCGATGCCAAACTATAAGTGCTTTCAACGATCTCCCCTGTGCGAGTATCTTCCAGGCAAGGTGTAAACTTGTCTATCCCTACATCAACACCCATATCCATCCCCTCTGATACTTTTATTATATCAGATTTCCCGCTATTTGCAAGCACATTCCCCGCCTCCGCCGCCTTTTCTGCGGCGCGGGCCTGTTTGGCCCCGTACCGGGCCGCCTGCAGCCGGTCATAGAGTTTGCGGACTGTCGATCACACTCTCAGTTTTCGCCGCCTCGGCCAGGTCCTTGGCCTCCTCCTCGGAGAAGCCCTCGAACCGCTGCAGCAGATACCACGCCGGGGCCCATCCCTGGGTCACGTAGCTCATCCACCGGGCCCGGTCCTCCTCCCGGTTGTACGTCAGGTCCCCGAAGTCGAAGGTCACGTCCCACTGGCCCACCGGCGCCAGATCGTAAAGATCGGCCCACTTGTCCAGCGCGTAAAGCAGCCCCTCCATGGCCCCCTCCAGCTTGTCCCGCACGTCCTTGACATGCTGGATGGTCCGCCGGTCGTCGCTCTCCACCTGCGTGGCCGTGGGCGTGCCCGACTTCTCGTTGAACACGAAATAGCCGTTGGAAAAACCGCACTTGAACCCGATTTGACTGAGCAGAGCGTTGATCCCCACCATCCGGGCGTCGGTCCTGATCTCCGGGTCGATCTCCTGGTAGTATTCCTCCGGCCCGAACCCACTCACCTTCCGCACCTGCCGGGGCAGCTTGACGGCGTCCGGCTTTCCGGTCCGGCTCCCCGGCGTGTCCAGGAGTCTATCGTCGATGAGCTCGATACGGGCGCTGTCATAGACCTCCCCGGTCATGCGGCTGTACGCCACGTCCAGGTCCTTCAACTCCTCCAGCGCGTCGGCGAACACCGGCATGCCCAGGGCGCTGCCGCCGTCGATGTTGTTTCCGCCGGGCATGCGCAGCACCGCGAACAGGGGCCGGTCCAGCCCCTGGACCGCCGCGTCCTGGTCAAGTCCCGCCCAGGGCGTGGCCTCGATGGGTACGGCCTTGCCGGGGTCCCGCTCGCTGTGGCCCAGAAAACAGCGGTTGCTGATCTCATATGTCCCGTTCTCCGTGAACCGGTGGTACTCCAGCCGGGTATACCACCGCTCCGTAGTGGCCTCATAGGCGCGGCTGACGAACACCGCCCCGGTGATCGCATCGCCGAACACGTCCACGGCCTCGAACTGCTCCGGCGTCAGCAGCTCCACGCCCTCCCCGTTGGGCTTTAGGATCACGGTGCCCAGAGCGCAGCCCTTCTCTGTCCACTCCCGCAGCCGGGGATACAGGGCGTCCACCTGCTCCTGGAGCCAGGCCGCCCGCTGGGAGTCGCCGCCGATGGTGATCTTGGTGCCCAGCATAGCCAGCCGCGCCGTTTCGGAACAGACGGTCTTGGCAAAATTCACGGTCCGGATGTCCTTATCCGGGTCCGCCCAGTCCGGACGCCCGCCGTAGATATCGGCGCAGCGCCGGATGAACGCGTCCATCCCTGCCGACGCCGCCGGTCTCACGCCGAACGTTTCCTTTGCCCTCGTCCACAAGTGCATGCTCACCCACTCCTTTGCTCTCGTAAAAATTCCCATGATCGTAATATCCTCCCGCATTTACGCGCTGGTCCCGCGCCTGTTGAAAAGTCCCTCGTAAGCGTACCGCAGGGCGGAGATGGCGTGATCGTCCCTGTCCGGGTATCCGCTGATGATATTCCCGGCCCTGTCCCGCTCGTACTCATAGCTCACGATCTCTTTGTGTGCTCCCGGCGTCCGGAGCGGGTCGACGACCAGCGTCCGGCCCTGGAGCCATTTGAACCCATAGTCCACGCTGCCGGGCCCCTTCACGGCGCCCCGTGCGGGCAGGCCCATGCTCCGGTAATCGTCGATACTCTTGGGCTCGGCACTGTCGCAGGTGATGGGGTAGTCCATATACCCCTTGTCCCGTATCCACGCCCCCGTTTTCGCGTTGGGCTCCCGGTTCACGTACAGCTCGTCCAGCAGATAGATCTTCTCGTGGGCCCTATCGTAGGCGGTACGTAAAAACGCGAACTTATCCGGGAACCAACCCCAGTCGACGCCCTGGAAGATG
This sequence comes from uncultured Oscillospiraceae bacterium, assembly GCA_947629245.1. Taxonomy (GTDB): domain Bacteria; phylum Bacillota; class Clostridia; order Oscillospirales; family Oscillospiraceae; genus CAJOIG01. The sequence continues at coordinate 16,369 of CANRDC010000041.1, forward strand.
CGGTCGAAGCGGGCTATCTCCTCGTCGGTGATACGCCTGACCTCCACCCGCTCGAACACATCCGCGCCGGTCCCGGCGGATTCGCCCAGATATACGTGCCGGTAGCCGCGCTCGTCGGTGAGTCTTTTGTGCTCCGCCTCGGCCAAAAACGCCTCGCCCAGCCATTCCCTGGGCGCGCCCAGATATGTGCTCTTGTGGCACAGCCGGTCGGGTCTCACGATCTGGCTGTCCACATTGGCCCAGTTGTCCCGGCTGAGGGGCGGGTTGTAGCTCTCAAAATTCCAGAACACCGGCCCGCCGCGCATGGTGGATTGCAGGATCGTGTCGATCTCCTGCCTGCCCGCGAACTGGTCCTTTTCCTCGAAGTGGGTGACGGCGATGTAGCCGAAGGGTGCCTTGATGGACTTGAACTTGGACGGGTCATCCGCGCCCCGGAACATGATCTTCTGTCCGGTGGGCTCATAGACCATCTCCATCGCCGACGTCCTGGCGGTCCAGAGGTCCGTCATGCCCAGCTTGTCGATCGCCCACAGATACTGGGCGTACACGCTCTCCCGCAGGGTATTGGCCACCTTCCGCAGCACCAGCGCGTGGGTGTCGGGATGCTGCGTCAGGATCAGCGGCACCAGCAGGCTCACCGTGGAGCTTTTGAGGCTTCCCCGCCCACCGGCCAGGTCGTAATGGGTATGTCCGTGCCGGAGCACATCCCCGGCCAGCTCCCGGAACGCCGGTCCTATCACGTCGCTCAACCGTATCTCAGCCACTTTAAATCACACTCCTTTTAGGCCCCCTTGTGCAAAGGGGGCTGGCGCGGCAAAGCCGCGTCTGGGGGATTGTTTTCCTGGCCCTCTCGGCGCTGACTGAGGGGTTCTCCCGTCGTGCTCCCGCCTCACACATCGATGATCACCGTCACGCCCTCCCGCTCATCGTCGTCCGGCTCGGGGGCCTTCCGCCACCGGAGCTTTTCCCGATTCGTCAGCCAGAACTGCACCGCCTTCATATCCGGCGGCACATGCTTTTCTCTGTCCACCATCTCGATTACTTCCCGTTCCTCCCAGCATCCCGTCTCCGGGTCCTGTACGCGCTTTTTCACCCGCATAGGCACCTTCACCGTCACGTTATAGCCCAGCGCCTTTTTATAGAGGGCGTTTTCCACCTGTTCCGCCGCGCCGACGCGCCCGCGCGTAATGGCCTGACCGAGCCGGTCATGGTCCCGGACCCATTTGCGCAGCGTCTTTCTCGTGACGCCGAGCTTTCCGGCCAGCTCCTCATCCGTCGCGCCCTCCCGCACCCACGCCTCTATGCGCCCCAGGCCCTCGTCCGTCAGCCACCTCTCATATTTCCCTCCGGCCATGGCCTGCCTCCTCGCCAACGCTCGTTTCATAATATCAGGGACCGGCGCTCTGCCGGTCCCCGCACGATCCGCGGCTCGTCTCATCCCATGCGTTCCGCACAGGTTTCCGCCCCGATGGGCCTCCCGCTTTTTCGTTGATACCAGAATATCACCTTTAACTGGCCGTGAGCGGCCAACCTTCATCGACCAGCCCAAAATTTATTGCCACCTGGTACAGGATATCCCGGTTCCACCGTCTGGCGGTCCGCTCCGACACGCCGACCTCCCAGGCCGCCGCGTACAGCTTATGGGTCTGATCCCAGTACACCAGCTTCACCAGCTTCAGCCGGAGCTGGCCGTCGGGCTTGGCCGCGGCGTACTCCAGCGCCTGGCGGACCGCGTCATACTCCCTCTGCTCCGCCGGGGGCAGCTCCCGCAAAGCCACGGCCTCCGTGGCGCGCCCCCGTCCTTTCCCGCCCGGGATGACGGCGTACCGCCCCGTCATGCCGAACCTGTGCAGCTCGCCCAGAGCCGCGGCTCTCTCCGGGAATCTCCGCATCATCCCCTGCACATAGGACCACCAGATGTTCCGCGGTGAACTCATCTCTTCCGCCCTCCTTTTCCCATATCGATCTTCTCTTTCATATCCATATCCTCCTCGCGCGATTGCGCTGCGCAATTTATTGCGCAAAAAAATTTTGGCCCACGTCTCCTGGCGCCCGGAAATGCCCGGCCTTCGCGTTTTGCATAGTGCAATTTTAGCGCTATGCGATCCATTTGTCAAGGATTTTTGCGAAAATTTTTTGCGGAGCGCACATTTCCTATTGCGCTCCGCAAATAAATATGGTATGATCGTTTTGTAAAGGAGGGCGAGACCATGAATAACCGCGAGATCGGGGACCGCATCCGGCAGCGCCGTCTGGAACTGCGCCTGACCCAGGGCGACGTCGCCGCCGCCATCGGCGTAGCCGTGTCCACGGTCCAGCGCTATGAGGCGGGGACCATCGACAAGCTGAAGCTGCCGGTACTGGACGCCATTGCGAGGGCGCTGCGGACGACGCCGGAACAGCTGTGCGGCAAGACGCCGCCGGACCGGCCCGACAGCCGATCCAGCCAGGAGATCCCCTACCGACCCACCCACCGGATACCCATTCTGGGCCGCATCAGCGCGGGGCTGCCGCTTTACGCGGACGAGCACATCGAGGGCTACACCTACACGGACCTGAACGGAGGCGCGGAGTATTTTGCTCTTCGGGTGACCGGGGACAGCATGAACGCGGCGCGCATCAACGACGGGGATCTTCTCATCGTCCGCCGACAGGACATCGTGGACAACGGGGACATTGCCGTCGTGCTGGTAGACGACGAGGACGCCACGGTAAAGCGTTTTTACCGGGAGGGGAACACGATCACGCTGATGCCTCAGTCCACGAACCCTGTCCATCAGCCCCAGATCTACGACTCACAAAGGACCCGCATCCGCATCCAGGGCCGGGTGGTCCGCAACGAGATCGCCTACTGATGCCAGCAAGCAGAAAGAAGCCCGCGATCCGTTGGCTTGATAGTGATAAGGAACTAATCGAACTTATCAACTATCGGCTGACGGTTTTAGGTGCAGAAAGCCCCTCTCTGATTTCCCTTGCGAGAACCAGAGAGGGGCTTCTTTAATCGTGGAACAAATCAATGATTTTTTAATGTATCGCCAATATGCTACTGCAATCATTTTCCGGCATGCAGATGATCACTTAAACCAAAATAATCCTTCATTGGCCGCCTGTATTTTTGCACCATTCGGAACCTGTTTCATGATTTGAATTACATCCATATAATCAGGCGAAGGAGATATCAGGCCCATGAATAACGGAACAAGGCAAATTGTCAACAGCCCTTTCCATTTCAGAGGACATATCAGAAAAATGCAAAGTGGGATGATTCCCAATAGAACAGGAGCCAGGGACATAATAATATACCGGCATTTGCTAATTGGATAACAGGAAACCGCATAAGCCGCTACTTTCTTTATACAGATACCCACGTAAACAGTCGCCTCTTTCGGATAGCAAACCGCATGAAGAAATTCATGGACAGGTATCAGTAAAAAGCCGATAAGAAACCCGATTGGCATAAAGCGTAGGTCAAAGAGAAACTCTGTACTTGCGCTTTTCTTGATGAAAACAGCGATAAAGCACAGAATCATCGGAATGATTCCATACGGCACAGATGCGCTCAACAGATTCTCTGGCCTCTTTATTTTCACTGCGCCTTCGGGAAGCGGAATATCAGGATGTTCTTTTCCCCAAGGTTGATTTCCTTCCCATATTATTTTTGCCATAGCATGCCCCTCCAATTTTTATTGTATTATGGAATGACTATTTATAGGTCCGCACGCAAACTGCTTCTCATGCTCTCTCTTCACGAACATACCACTGTCCGGGTCCGTGGTGGATACCGTCTTAGTCCCCGTTCCGCCGTTGGGGCCGTTGTCGTCTTTCTCCTCTCCGGCGGAAACCGCTTGCAGAACGCGTAGCTCACCGTGACAAAGTGTGGGATGTTCTCCAGCAGCCCATATCCCAGAAACCAACGGTATGGGATCGTTTCCTGAATCCGCTGGTATGTCTGCCGCAGGGAGGGTATCCCAAACAGGTGCTGGATCAGCACCATCTTTATGAGCACCACCGGATCTATCCCCGGACGCCCCACTTCATGGTTGTAATACGGGTCTAACCGCTCATACAGCCAGTCGTAGTCCACGACCTTCTCAATCTTTCGCAGCAGATGGTCTTCCGGCGCCAGCGCGTCTATATCCGTGATCACTACATCCCGCCGTGCATCTTTTCTCCATTCCTCCATGCCTGTACCCGCCACACATACTCTCTACCACCATTATACCAAAGAACTCCCCATTTGGGGAGTTCTTTGACAAACTGGAAGCCCGCAGCCATGACGGCTGCGGGCTTTTTGATGGAGCTGCTGGGCGGATTCGGACCGCCGACCTCGTCATTACCAATTCGATTTAAGCTGTTTTAGCTTGATTTATCTTGTTATAGCTTGTCGCCTGTATCGCTTGCGGCTCTAAGCGTTCCCGGTTTTGCTTGTTATAACTTGTTTTATCTTGCTATACCCTCATGTGTGTCTTTTTAGGGTGTCGGTGTGTCTTTTGTGTGTCTTTTTGCAAAAAATAGCTGTCCAATTTATAGCACAGACAAGAGCGGGATCTCTTCCCAGCTTCTCACCGCGTATAGTGCCAGGGTGCATCTGGCGGCAGGTGGTGAAATCCGACCGGCTCAATATTTCACCAGTGGCGGGGAGGTTATCCCCGCTGTTTCCGTCTATATCGTTCGATTCCAAGTGAATGAAATCCATAAAAATTTTGAAATAACTAGGCAATCCACGGGCTCGCAGCGCCCGCAAGAAGCGCATTCTACGTTACAGTACCTTTTGGTTAGGAAGGGATAACAGATTGATTGCGAGGCGAGGGCCGCCCAGCGCCGAAGGATACCCCCTCGTGATCGTGACGCTGCCCGCTGTGGCTCCCGCGGCCTCTGCCGTGCTCCCGCCGCCGTGGCTGCCGTGGCCGCTGCTCTCCCGTGAATGAGGGCAGAAGGGCCAGCGCCGCCAGGAGCCGGGACGCCGGTCTGCAGCTCTCCCATGATCGAGGGCAGAAATACCAGCGCCGCCAGCGTCCCCATCTCCATGCTGCAGCGTGCTGGCACGCCCTTCCCAGGGTGCCGCCGCGCTGCCGTGGCCGCCGCGCTCCCTTGATCAAGGACATGAGAGACCAGCGCCGCCAGCGCGGGCCCGGCTCCCGTTCGATCAGACCGGGCCATTGATCCGGCGCATTGCATAGAAACCATTCCGAAACGGTCCAAAAAACGGGCCGCCGGAAAACGCGGAGGGGATTTACGTGCGCGGGAAAGTCTATCTTGAGTTTATAAATTATCTCCCCCTCTCCCCCAATTTGGCGAAAATGCCGAACGCAGCCGCCGGGGCCGCGTATGATCTCCCAGCTGCCAGGCCGCCTGGCTGCCGCTGCTAGGAAGAGCAAAGCACCCAGGGCGCGAAATAGGGCCCGGACCGGTCCGTCATTTTGACGGGGCCAAAAATGCGGGGGAAGGGGGAGTTTATATTATATTCCCTAGTCCTACCCGCAGGCGCGTAAATCCTCGGCAAACTTTTTGCCGCCGTCCGGCGGCGGCGTCGATTGGACAAAATGACCAGGCCGCCGGGAATCTTCTGGCCGGGCCGCCCGTCCTCGCTGGGAGCTGGCAGGGCCGGTGGGGCCGGGACCATCGGACCACCGCCTGGACCGCTCGCCCTCGCTGGGAAATGGCCAGACTGGCGCGGGCCGACTGGAGCAGCGTCTCGCCGGTGCGGGCACCGATTCACTCTCCCAAATTCTGCAAAGAGGCTCTTTGTTCCTGTTTTAGGCCCCTGGTAGCGCCTGTGCGCTTGCGCGGACCGCAAGAAAGGAAGAGCATTCCCAGCTGGTAAAACCCCGCAGAGGGCCGCCCAGGGCCTCACAGAGGCAAAGAGCGGGACAGGTCATCCCCGTCCCGCTCTGCATGCTCAATTCCCGTCGGCTATCTCGCTGGCAGCTCTTCCACCGGCTTTCTGTATTCATATACGGCATGGCTGGGCAGGTCGATATCGTCGCTCCAAAATACACACGTCCTGCTCTCGTCCAACTGGACCTGCTGGAACAGGCCCGGCACCTCCGCGAGAAGCTGATAGCCCGGCAGCTTCATATCGTCCTTTACGTCGTATATTACCTTCCGGCCATCGTCAAAGGCCGCCGCCAGTTGATAATTCGGGAGCGGGACCAGCTTTATAATTTGGTTCACTTGTACACATCCCCACGGTTGCCAGCGTCCAGCACCCGGACGGTGACGATCTCCTGCTCCACCGTGTAGATCACCCGGAATGTTCCAACACGAAGCCGGTAATTACCCGGCGTTCCCTCCATCGGCTTTATATCTCCGACGAATGGGAGCTTGTATATCGCCGTGAGCAACCGGACCTGGTTGTCCTTTGTCTGCTTGCGGATGAACTTCTCCGCCCGCTTCTCAATGACGATCTGATACTTCACGGGAGCTGTACCCCCAGGTCAGCGGCCAGCGCCTCCAGTGTGATGGTATCATGCTTGTGCGGGTCCGTGTCGTTCAAATAGTCCTGATACAGTCCGGCGCAATAGGCGTCGTCTTCCGCTTCATCGGCTGTGATGCCCTGGATATAGGCAAGCACATAGCCGATCTTATACTCCGGCACACTGTCCAGCAGCTTGATGCACATTTCCTTATTGCTCATTTGCTCTCACTCCTTTCCGCTGTCCCGCTCGATGGTTTCATCAATGGCCCTGGTAATGAAGCCGTTCACGCTTTCCCCGTGGGCCTCTGCATGGGCCTTGATTTGCTCTTTGCGCCCCTTCGGGATGGTCAGATTTACCCGGTCATAGTTTTCTTTCATGTACTTATTTACCGCCCTTTGCTGGGCTTTGGTTGCAGGCATAGCATTCCCTCCTCCACTGGGGAGGTTTTCTATAACCCTACCTTCTCCCAGTGTATATTTATTATACCGCATTTATCTATCTGCGTAAATATACATTCTGCACAATATATCTGCGCAAATATTGGCAACTCTGCCGATTGATATATCTGCGCAGATATGCTACAATGTAGACAGTCGAGAGGGGATCACCCCGGCGAAGGTAGACGAGGAGGCCCCGGAAAAGACGATCCAGGCGGTGAGAACTGCGGGACACGAAAACC
>CANRDC010000042.1 GCA_947629245.1 uncultured Oscillospiraceae bacterium
CACTTTTACCGGAACGTTTTCTCTGTCGTTCCCAGAGGCAAAATGAAAACGGTAGCCAGGATGCTCAAGGCGATCCACGCTCAGGAGAGCAAGGCAGCCTGCCGGAAGAAGGCGAAAGAGGTTGTGGAAATGCTCCGGGCTATGCGGCTGTCTGAGGCGGCGAAGAAAATCGAGGACGGCGTGGAAGAAACGTTGACCTATACCGACTTCCCCTCCGAGCATTGGACACGCATCCGTACGAACAACGTTCTGGAGCGGCTCAATCGCGAGATCCGCCGAAGGACGAGGGTGGTTGGCTGCTTCCCGGACGGGAATTCAGCTCTCATGCTTGTCTGTGCCCGCCTGCGCCATGTTGCTGGTACCCAATGGGGCAATAAGAAATACATGAACATGAAGCACCTTGAGGCCATGGAGGAATCCACCGCTATTGCCTGCTGAGCTTACCTGCCAGAGACTGCGAACTAATTTTGCGCATAATCCTTGACATTACCAAGCGGCCTATAATGGCTCAAAAAAATCTGTAAAGGGAAAACTAAAGGGAAAACCGCCCATTTCAAGGCATAGAAAAGCCCCGTAACCGTGATGGTTACGGGGTTTCCTCTTGGCAGCGGGAGAAGGATTCGAACCCTCACATACGGAGTCAGAGTCCGCTGTGCTACCTTTACACAATCCCGCTTCATTTGGAACGGTGTGTATTATGCCATCTTTTCTCACAAATGTCAAGCACAAATCTACCAAAATTCCCCGCCCAGACCCGCTATTTTTTCACTCCGCCTGACCGTGCAGCCAGGCCAGCGCGTCGGCAAGGCTCCCCAGCTCGTCCATGAGCCCGCAGGACACCGCCTCCTCGCCGTCCACGATGCTGCCCACGTCGTTGGCCAGCTCCCCGGTCCTGAGCATATACTCCAGGAACTTCTCCCGGCCGATGTGGGAATTGGCGGTCACGAACCGGACGATGCGCTCCTGAGTCCGGGCAAAATACTCATAGGTCTGGCTCACGCCGATGACTGTGCCGTTCATGCGCACGGGGTGGATGGTCATGGACGCGCTGGGCGCGATGAAGCTGCGCTTGGCCGCCACCGCCAGGGGAACGCCGATGGAATGCCCGCCCCCCAGCACCAGGGACGCGGTGGGCTTTTTCATGCCCGCGATCAGCTCCGCGATGGCAAGTCCCGCCTCGATGTCCCCGCCCACGGTGTTGAGCAGCACCAGCAGTCCCTTCACGTCGGGGGACTCCTCCACCGCCGCCAGCAGGGGCAGCACATGCTCGTATTTCGTGGTCTTGTTCTCCTCCGCCAGCACCTGGTGGCCCTCGATCTGGCCGATGACGGTCAGCACCTGGATCGCCGACGGCGCGCTTGTCCCCAGCTCTTTGATGTCCTCCGTTTTGACTTCGTCCAAAAGAATCACCCGAGGCCAGTTTTCCCCGCCTCGGGTGATTTTATGAGCGCTCCCGCGGGGACGCCTTATTTCGCCTCGTACGCCGCCTTCATGCACTTATAGGTCATGTAGCAGTCGAATTTGGCCGTGGTCTCGAAGGGGGCGTGCATACTCAGCACCGGCACGCCCGCATCGATGGTGTCGATGTCCCGGTCGGCCATATACCCGGCCACGGTGCCGCCGCCGCCCTGGTCCACCTTGCCCAGCTCGCACATCTGCCAGACCACGCCCGCGTCGTCGCACAGCCGCCGCAGGTATCCCACCAGCTCGGCGGAGGCGTCGCTGGCCCCGGACTTGCCCCGGGAGCCGGTGTATTTGCAAAAGCCCACGCCGTAGTTGAGCCGGGCGGCGTTCTGCCTCTCCATGACTTCGGGGTACATGGGGTCCAGCGCCGCCGTCACGTCGGCGGAGACGCAGAAGCTGTTGGAAAAGCTCTCCTGCACGCTACACTCACCGCCGCAGAGCCGCTGGATGAACCGCTCAAAAGCCTGGCTCTTCATGCCAGACACGCCCACGGAGCCGATCTCCTCCTTGTCCGCCAGGATGCACACCGCCGTACGCTCCGGCGCCTCGGTCTCCAGGATCGCCGCCAGCTCCGCATAGGCGCAGACCCGGTCGTCCTGGCCGTAGCCGCCGATCATGCTCCGGTCCAGGCCCAGCTCCCGCACGTCAAAGGCGGGCACCGCCTCCAGCTCCGCGGAGATCAGGTCCGCCTCGGTGATGCCAAAGCGGTCGTTGAGAAGGCTCATGACCGCCAGCTTCACCCGGTCGGACCCTTCTCCGGCGTAAGGCACGCTGCCTACCAAAATGCACAGCTTCTCGCCCTCCACGCCCTTGGCCAGGGTCTTTTGCATCTGGTCCGCCGCCAGGTGGGGCAGCAGGTCCGTGACAACGAACTGGGGGTCGTCCTTATCCCGGCCGATGACGATATCCACCACGGACCCGTCCTTCAGCGCCGCCACGCCGTGCAGCTCCAGAGGGATGGCGGTCCACTGATACTTCTTGATGCCGCCATAGTAGTGGGTGCGCAGATACCCCAGCTCCGAATCCTCAAAAAGCGGCAGCTGCTTCAGGTCCAGCCGGGGAGAATCCACATGGGCCGCCTCCACCACAAAACCGGCGCTCATGGGCTTTTTGCCGCCCACCGCCAGCAGCAGGCTCTTACCCCGGTTGCTCCAGTACACCTTCTGTCCCGGTTTGATGGGACCGGCGCTCTCCGCCAAGGGCTCGAAGCCCGCCGCCTGGGCCAGTTTGACGGCCTCGGCCACCGCCTCTCGCTCCGTACGGGCCGCGTCCAGGTAGGTCATATAGCCCCGGCAATAGTCCTCACAGGCCAGACGCTCCCTGGCGTTGATGCGGTCATAGCCGTTTTTCGGCTGATAGAACAGCTTTTCTTTCAGTTCATCCATGTGCCTTTCCCTCCAGAATATTTTTGAATAGTATGTCACAGGCCCGCCGGAAATCCTCCCGGCTGCCGTCGTTGCGCAGAATATAGCCGCAGTTTCGCTCAAAATACTCGTCCGGCTTCTGGGCCCGGATGCGCATTTTGGCGTACTGCTCGCCGATACCCTCCCGCGCCATGAGCCGGGCCACGCGGGTATCCTCGTCCGCCAGCACGCCCACCAGGGCCGTGAGCCGGTCCTCCAGGGCGGTGCCGATCAGGTTGATGGCGTCGATGGCCACCGCCTGACCGCCTGCCGCGGCGTGGTCCGCCAGCATATCGTCGATGGCCGCGATGACATACTTGTCCGTGATGGCGCTCAGATCCGCCAGGGCCCCAGGGTCGGAAAAGACCACCTGCCCCAGCTTTTTCCGCTGGAGCACGCCGCCCTCCACCGCGCCGGGGAACCGCTCGGCGATCTCCGCCAGCATGGGCTCGCAGCTCTGGCACAGGTCGTGATACACCTCGTCCGCGTCGATCACCAGCGCGCCCATGTCCCGCAGGGACTCCAGCGCCGTGGTCTTGCCCGCGCCGGTGCCGCCGGTGACGCCCACCACCGTCAGCAGTTCGATCAGCGCCTGGCGGACGTCCTGCTCCGACAGCGCCCCCTGCCGCAGGATACGCCAGGGCGAGACGGACAGGTCCACGATGGTGCTCTCCTGGCCGATGCCACAGGGCCCGCCGTCGACGATGGCCTCGATCGCCCCGTCAAAATACCCCGCCACCTGCTCCGCCGTCTTGGGGCTTGGCACGCCGGAGGGGTTGGCGGAGGGCGCCGCCAGAGGCCGCCCGCAGCGCCGCAGCAGCTCCAGCGTCTTTTCGCTGTCGGGACACCGAAGCCCCACCGTATCCCCACCTGCCAGGACGATTTTCGGTATTTTAGGGTCCGCCTTCACCACTATGGTCAGCGGACCGGGCCAAAAACGCTCCGCCAATCCCCACGCGCTCCGGGGCGCGTCCCGTCCGTACAGGGCCAGCGCCTCCTTCCCCGGCACCATCAGGCTCAGGGGCTTCGCCGCCGGACGGCCCTTCACCTCGTATATCCGCTCCACGGCCTTCTCATTCAGGCCGTCGGCAGCCAGGCCGTACACCGTCTCCGTGGGCACCGCCACAAGCCCCCCGGCTCGGACGATGTCCGCCGCCCGGTCCATATCCTCTGTGATGCGCTCCGTGTTCACACGCTCACGCCCCCTCCCGCAGCCTCTCCGCCTGGTCGGCGGTGACCAGCGCGTCGATGAGCTCGTCCAGGTCCCCGTTCATGATGGCGTCGATCTTATACAGCGTCAGGCCGATCCGGTGGTCCGTCACCCGGCCCTGGGGGAAGTTATAGGTGCGGATGCGCTCGTTGCGCATGCCGGTGCCCACCTGGCTGCGGCGCTCTCCGGCCCGGTCGGCGGACTGCCTGTCCCGCTCGGCCTGGGCCAGCCGGGAGGCCAGGATGGACAGGGCCCGGTCCTTGTTCTTATATTGGCTTCGCTCGTCCTGGCACTCCACCACCGTGCCCGTGGGCAGGTGGGTGACCCGGATGGCGCTGGAAGTCTTGTTGACCTTCTGGCCCCCGGCCCCGGAGGAGCGGAACACGTCGACGCGTATCTCCGACATGTCCAGATGAAACTCCACCTCGTCCATCTCCGGCAGCACCGCCACCGTGGCGGTGGAGGTGTGGACCCGGCCCTGGGTCTCCGTCTCCGGCACCCGCTGGACCCGGTGGACGCCGCTCTCAAATTTGAAGCGGGAATACGCTCCCTCGCCCTCCACGATGAAGCTGATCTCTTTGACGCCGCCCAGGTCCGTCTCGTTCAGGTTGGCGATGGATAACCTCCAGCCCCGCCGCTCGGCGTACATGGCGTACATCCGGTAAAGGCTGGCGGCGAACAGCGCCGATTCCTCCCCGCCCACGCCGCCGCGTATCTCCACGATGACGTTCTTCTCGTCGTTGGGGTCCCGTGGCAGCAGCAGGGTCTTCAGGGCAAGCTCCGCCGCCGGAAGCGCCTCCCGGGCCCCGTCCAGCTCCTCCCGCGCCAGGCCGCGTATCTCCGGGTCGTCCTCAGCGGAGAGCACCGCCTCCGCCTCCGCCGCGGCAGCCTTGAGGCGTCTGACCTCCCGCCAGGCGCTCACGATGGGCTCCAGTTCCTTCTGCTCCCTCGCCAGCGCCCCGTAGGCGTTGGGGTCCGCATAGGTGTCCGGGTCCTCCATCCGGGCGGAAAGCTTTTCATATTTATCTTCGATCTGCGCCAGTTTCTCGTCCATTCGTCGTCACAAGCTCCACATCCCTCGCTCCGGCGCAAGCGCCAGAGCTCGTCCGTTCCGCTGCTCCTCCTCTCCCCAAAGGGCAGGCGTGCCCTTTGGGGGCCCCGTCACACCGTCACCGGGCTGGTCCGCCAGTCGGAACCGCCCCTTCTCTCCTCCGCCGCCTCATAGCCCAACACGTAAAAGTCGCGGGCCGCCGCCGTCAGAGCAAACACATCCTGCGCCTGAGCGGACAGCTCCCGCACCGAGGCGGGCTTCGTCACGATAGGCGTCCCGGTCCTGGCGGCCACATCCCGCAGCAGGTCCCGGCCCCGCTCCGTGGAGGCCAAAAGCCGCGCGTAGGGCGGCGCGCCCTCCGTCATGCCCTCCCGCACGCCCAGCACGGCGGCCATGACCATCCGCCGCAGACGGCTGAGAGGATATCGCTTCGTCTTCACCGCGGCCAGCACCGCCATCAGGCTCCCCTCGTCCCGCACGGCCTTATACAGCCGGTTGCCCAACCCCTCCGTGGCGTCGGGCAGCGCGCAGAAATCGTCCTGGGAGAGCATGCGGAGCCTGCTCATGAGGGCCTGCTCCATCCGCTCCAGCGCCACGGGGCCTCGGCCCGCGGCCCGCTCCCGAGCGAACACCTTCCCGGCTGCCTCCGGTACGAAGGGGCGAATGTCCTCCCCCGCCTCCAGCATGGTCCGAAGCTGCCCGGCGCCGCGCACCGGCCCGTCGGTCATGCCGTCGTGCCTCGATTCGTTGCGGAGGGTGGTCATGGGCTGCATGCCGGATCGGAGGGCGAACAGGGCTTTGAGGTATTCCACGGCCAGGATGTTGTTGGGCGTCTGCAAAAGCCGGGCTTCCTCGCCCAGCGTCTCGTGCAGGACCTTTTCCCGTGCCGCAGCGAAAGGCATGCCGCTTTCCATCTGCTCCTTGACCCGCTGGACGGTCTCCGGCTCCGCCGCAGCCAGGGCCAGGGCCGTCAGCGGCGCGAGAGAGCCCACCTCGCTGCCGAAGGACAGATGGCTCACCACGCCCAGGCCGTCCAAAAGCCCCACCGCGCCCAGCGCGAACCGCTCCGCCGACGCGCCGCACCAGGGCAGCGGCAGTTCGAACACCAGGTCCGCCCCGCCCAGCACGGCGGCCTCCGCCCTGGCGTGCTTGTTGAAAACGGCCGGGCCGCCCCGCTGGACGAAGTCCCCGCTCATCACGCACACGATGGGCGCGTCCTCTCCCAGCGCCTCCCGGCTGGCCCGGAAGTGGGCGGCGTGGCCCAGGTGGAAGGGGTTGAACTCCCCCACGATACCGATCACGTTCATAGCCCGCTCTCCCTCTTGCGTTTTTCCAAAGATTTGCTAAAATAGGAAATCGGAGGTCCTGGTATCATTTTACACGAAATTCCCATTTTTACAAGACGAAAGGGGTTTGACCATGAAAATTCTTGTCATCAACTGCGGCAGTTCCTCCCTGAAATATCAGCTGCTGGATATGGATAACGAAACGCTGCTGGCCAAGGGTCTTTGCGAGCGCATCGGCATCGACGGGCACCTGAAGCACCAGCCCCAGAACGGCAAGCCCGTCTTTGACGAGGACGTGGCCCTGCCCACCCACACCGAGGCCATCGCCGCGGTGCTGGACAAGCTGACCAGCGCCGAATACGGCGTGGTGGCCAGCATGTACGAGATCGGCGCCGTGGGCCACCGGGTGGTGCACGGCGGGGAGAAGTTCGCCTCCTCCGTGGTCATCAACGACGAGGTCATGGCCGCCATCGCCGAGTGCATCCCTCTGGCCCCCCTGCACAACCCTGCCAACATCACCGGCATCGAGGCCTGCAAGGCCGTCATGGGCGACGTGCCCCAGGTGGCCGTGTTCGACACCGCCTTCCACCAGACCATGCCCGGCAAGGCCTTCATGTACGCCATCCCCTACGAGTACTACACCGACCTGAAGGTGCGCCGCTACGGCTTCCACGGCACCAGCCACCGCTATGTCTCCGCCCGGGCCGCCGAGATGCTGGAAAAGCCCATCGAGGAGCTGAAGCTCATCTCCTGCCACATGGGCAACGGCAGCTCCATCTGCGCCATCGACGGCGGCAAGAGCGTGGACACCTCCATGGGCTTCACCCCCATCGCGGGACTGCCCATGGGCACCCGCTGCGGCGATATCGACGTGTCCATCCCCGACTACATCTGCGAGCACACCGGCAAGGACGTAAAGACCGTCACCAACGAACTGAACAAGAAGTCCGGCGTGCTGGGCGTGTCCGGCGTCAGCTCCGACTTCCGGGACCTGGACAAGGCCGTGGCCGAGGGCAACGACCGGGCGGCCCTGGCTCTGGATATGTTCTATTACGCCGTGGCCAAGACCGTGGGCGCCTACGCGGCGGCCATGAACGGCGTGGACGGCATCATCTTCACCGCTGGCGTGGGCGAGAATAACGGCGCCGCCCGTGCCGCCATCTGCCAGTATCTGGGCTACCTGGGCGTGGAGCTCTGCCCGAACTGCAATTCCAAGCGGGGCGAGGAGACCTTCATCTCCACCGCCGCGAGCAAGGTGAAGGTCATGGTGATCCCCACCAACGAGGAACTGGTCATCGCCAGGGACACAAAGGCTTTGGTGGAAAATGGCTGAGGAAACGTTTCGCCCCATGCGCCGGACACGGCAGGAGCTGAGCCGGGCCGAGACGGAGGACATCCTCCGCCGGGGCCGGACCGGCATCCTGGCCGTGAACGGGGACGGCGGCTACCCCTATACCGTGCCGCTGAACTACGTCTATAAGGACGGCAAAATATACTTCCACTGCGCAAGAGCTGGCCACAAGTTCGACGCCCTCACGCGGGACAGCCGGGTGAGCTTCTGCGTCGTCGACCAGGACCAGGTGGTCCCCGACGAGTTCGCCACCTACTATAAAAGCGCCGTGGCCTTCGGCCATGCCCGGCTGTTGGAGGGCGAGGCCGTGGCCCGGGCCGCGTACGACCTGGGCTTCAAGTACAATCCGGTCCCTGAAAAGGTCCGGGCCGAGGTCCGCTCCGGCCTTCCCGCCGTGGCCTGCTTCGAGATCGAGATCGACCACCTGACCGGCAAACAGGCCAAAGGATTGCTGACAGAGCAAAATTGACAAAACAAAATTGAACAACGAGGGACGCACAAGCGTGCGTCCCTCATTTTATGGCCTGTCCGCCATCTCTTTCACCAATTCCGCAATATATGCCAGCGACTTCGCGTCCAGCCGTTTCAAATCACAGGACAGTTTCGCCACCCAGCCGGGATATGCGTTCTCCTCGTCGAAAAACTCACTCGGCGTGACCCCAAGGTACTCGCATATATTCAAAAAGGACTGCATCGAGGGCAGAGACTTTTTGTTCTCAATGTTATTGATGTAATTGTTCGCTAACCCCAGCGACAGAGACATGTCTCTTGCGGAAACGCCCCGCTGCATCCGCAGCCGCGCCAAGCGTTCCGGGATAAAATCTTCATAGAGCACCGGCTACACCGCCCTTCTATGATAGATTTTACCTCTTGATATCACATTATCCGCTAAATTAAAAGGGGCATTTCCGTTGACATGAAATATATAACCTAGTATAATACACTTGTCCGATAGTTTTGAGCTAATGGCATACCACATTCTCTATGCGCGCCGCGTTCCCGGACGGGTCCGGCGCCGCTCTGACGAACGGACGTGTATCCATCACTTGAAAAGAGGAAGAGAGGAAACTGTTAGGATGAAAACCTGGAAGCTTGTGTCTGGTATTCTGTCGATCGTATTATCGATGTTCGTGCTGTTTCAGTCCTGCGCCGCCGGTTTGGGCAACACATTGGAAAACAACGGCGAAGTGGGCGGCTCGGCTGGCGTCCTCGTCGCCATACTGCTTCTGGCAGGAGGCATCGTCTCCATCGCCACCCGAAAAGGAGGAAAGGGCGGCAGCATCGCGCTGATCGTAATGTTCGGGCTGGCCGCGCTGGCGGGCTTCATGATGGCCGGGAGCTATGCGGATCTGAACATCTGGGCGGGATGGTGTCTGATCTGCGCACTGCTCGGACTGATCGCCCTCATTCGGAGCGGGAAAAAAGATACATGAAAAACAAGACCTCCGATCTCTCTTAAGACCGGAGGTCTTGCCTATTTGAAACTATTTCGCGCTGTTGGGGATGGTGAAGGGCACGAGCTGCTCCTCGCCCTGCTCAAACAGGGCGCAGGCCCGGCCGTCCAGGGTCATGTAGTAATAGGTCGCGCCGCCCTTGACCTTGAGCTGGACATGCAGCTCGTCCAGGTCTTGCAGCTGCTCCGGCAGGTCGGCGGAAAGTATCCCCCCCGTTCTCAGCCGGAGTCTGGGCCTCTATAAAAGTGCCCGCCTCCACATCGGTGCTAGCGGCAGCGATATCTACCCCTTCCACCAGCATGTGGTCGCCGATGTGGACGTCCTGCAGCACCACGCACGCCGCGCCGTCCCGTTCCAGGACCGCCCAGAGGTCCTCGTATTCCTCCCCGGTCAGTTCCCGCTCCAGGAACGCGTCCAGCCAGATGGCGCTTTCGTAGTGCAGTCCGGCCGCTTTGCCCCGCTCGGTCCGCGCCGACATGTCCCCGTCATACTCCTCCTGGCTGATGTAGCCGGTCTCCAGGCAGTGGTCCAGGTCGTCCGGGTCTCCGGAGGCGGTCAGCGCCTCCTGGGCGTCCAGCTGGGCGATCTGTGCGTCCAGTTCCGTCGGATCAGCGGCATTGGTCTGGATGAACTCCCGGAGCTGTTCGATGTCCTCCAGGGTGGAGTAATAGAACTGATAAGTATGGTTTGGCTGGACAATCCGCGCCAGCAGCTCCTCGTCCGGCTCATAGCCGATCACCGGGGCCGGTCTGGCCGCGTCCAGGGCCGATTCCGGTCCTCCCGGCGCGGCCAGGCACTCGCTCAGCTCGTCCAGCGCCGCGTCATAATGGCTGTTGCGCTTTTGGGCCGCGTTGGCCCGATAGCGCTTCGCCGCGATGTTCCGGACGATCCGGCAAAAATAGCCGCCCAGAGACGACGGCAGCTGGGGCGGGATGGTGCTCCACACAGCCAGGCACGCGTCGTTGACGCATTCCTCCGCGTCCCGGCCGTCCGCCAGGATATTCATTGCCAGCCGCTTTGCCGCGGGTCCGTATTTTCGGTCCAGCTCACCTATCGCCTGTTCCGAGCGCTCAAAAAACAGGGCGATGATACCGCCGTCCTCCATTGGCTTCCGCCTCCTTCCGCATCCACCCTTACAGTACCGTTTCGGGCGGAGATATTTCACCGAGCGCAAAAAAGAGCCGCAGCTTTTTACGCTGCGGCTCCCGTATATGCTCCGTTCAGGAGAGGGTCTCGGGCTCGTGCTCGATCTCGAGCCAGCTGATGGTGTTGTCCTCCTTGTCCACCGCGATCTTGATCCCCTGGTACTCGTCGTCCATATCCACGATGGTGTAATAGGTAGCCAGATCGCTGTCATCGTCCACGTCATACTGGGGCAGGATATCCTTGGGGATGCTGTCCAGCGCCGCGACGAGCTCGTCGCCAGTCATCTCAAAGGTGATCTCATAGGGCAGCTTCAGGCCAAAATCATCGCTGCTGTAGAACGTGATGTCCGTCACGAAGCAGTTTTCGACCACCTGGGCGTTGGGATCGTAGTTGTTGATGGAGACGGACAGGGTCTCGCCGTCCTTCATCAGCGTCGCGTAGCCATAGTCATAGCCCATGACGACGCTGCCCGCCTTGCTCCCCTCCTGCTGAAGGGTCCAGCCGTTGGCAAGGAAAGCGGACACAGGGGCGGGCAGCTGGTACAGGTCTCCCGCCAGCTCAAAGACATAGTCCAGAGGATCGTCGCTCATCTCCGTCGGCGCCACATAAGCCAGCACGGCCTCCGTGGGCTCGCTGGACACCTCGGCCGCCGCGGCGGCGTTGGCTTCGTCATCCGCGACGAAGTTCTCCACCTCGAACTCCGTGACCAGACCGGACTCGTTATCGATCTCAAAGTCCCAGGTCTGATAGCTGTCATACCGATAGGTCAGATCCACATAATCGCTGCCCTCATACTCGTCATAGGGCGCGCCGTAGGCCGCCTCCAGATCCTCGCGGGTGGCCTCGCCGTATTTCAGGCCGCCGGGGAACACGATCTCCGCGTAGGACGCGTCCTCGTACTGACCGTCGTCAAAGGAAATGCCGCCCACCATGCACTCGGAAAGGGGCGCCATATTGATCCCCAGGTTGATGACCTCGATGTCGATGGCCAGATAGCCCGTTTTCGCCTCGATGCCATAAATATAGCTGTTGGGCTCGATCTCCTCGGCCTCGTCCGCGTCGGTCTTCCAACCGGCGGCGATGAAGTCCTGATAGCTCATAGGAAGCTCATAGACCTCGCCTTCGATCTGCACCTGGAAGCTGTACAGGTCGTCGGAAAGCTCGGGCTCCTCCCCGTCAGCCTCTTCCGCGGGCTCCTCACCGGCGGCTTCCTCAGCGGGCTCTTCGGCCTCCGTCTCTTCCTCCGCGGCGAACCCCCCCACGACGCCGAGGGACAGGATCATGCCGCATACCAGCAGCAGCGCTAAAAGTCTTTTCTTCATGTCGCTCTCCTTTATAAAATTATGTTGGTCGTTCGCCAAAACTTACAGCGGTTTGATTTTAGCACAGTTTCCCGCCAGTTTCAATAGGTTAGAGCGTTGAAAAAAGAGTTGACAACCGGCCCGTCTGGTGGTAATATACTTTAGCCGCATTGAAAGGGTCCAACAAGTCGGATTCGTCCGCACCCGGGACAGCGAGCCCGAAAGGAAGGAAATTATTCAGCATGAAGTACGCAATCATCGAGACCGGCGGCAAGCAGTACCGCGTGACGTCCGGCGACGTGATCTTCGTGGAGAAGCTGAACGCCGAGGCGGGCGCCACCGTGACCTTTGACAAGGTCCTGGCCGTCACCGGCGAGGGTGAGAACACCTTCGGCGCTCCCTACATCGACGGCAGGACCGTGACGGGCACCGTCGTGAAGCAGGGCAAATCCAAGAAGATCCGCGTCTACCACATGAAGCCCAAGAAGGGCTACCGCAAGACCCAGGGCCATCGCCAGCCTTACACCAAGGTCGAGATCGGCCCCATCGCGTGAACAGGGAGGGAAAGTTCAATGGCACACAAAAAAGGCGGCGGCTCCACCAAAAACGGTCGCGACAGTAATTCCAAGCGCCTGGGCGCCAAGCGGGCTGACGGTCAGTTCGTTCTGGCCGGCAACATCCTTGTTCGCCAGCGCGGCACCAAGATCCACCCCGGCACCAACGTTGGTATCGGCGGCGACGACACGCTGTACGCGAAGGCCGACGGCATCGTGAAGTTCGAGCGCTACGGCTCCGACCGGAAAAAGGTCTCCGTTTACGAGGTCCAGCAGTAAGACAGCAAGCAGGGGCGGTTCATTGACCGCCCCGCTTTTATTTTATCGGGCATACTTCTATCAGGTGAAACGCATATGAATTTTGTCGACAAAGTGACCATCACGGTGAAGGCTGGCAGCGGCGGCCAGGGGGCCATCGCCTTCTACCGGGAGAAATATGTGGCCTCCGGCGGTCCCGACGGGGGCGACGGCGGCCGGGGCGGGGATATCATCGTCCAGGCCGACCCCAACATGTCCACATTGCTGGACTTTCGCTATAAGCGCAAGTTCACCGCCACGGACGGCATGCCCGGCCAGGGCAAGCGCTGCTCCGGCAAGGACGGACAGGACGTGATACTGCGGGTGCCCAAGGGGACCCTGATCCGGGACAAGGCCACCGGCGCCGTCATCCAGGACATGTCCGCCGTAGACCGCTTCGTGCTGGCCAGGGGCGGCCGGGGCGGCTGGGGCAACAAGCACTTCGCCACCCCCACCCGGCAGACGCCCCGCTTCGCCAAGCCCGGCCTGCCCGGCGAAGTCCGGGAGGTGGTGCTGGAGCTGAAGCTCTTGGCGGACGTGGGCCTGGTGGGCTTTCCCAACGTGGGCAAATCCACGCTGCTGTCCGTGGTGAGCCGGGCCAACCCCAAGATCGCGGACTACCCCTTCACCACCCTGTTCCCCAACCTGGGCGTGGTGTACGCGGGGGATTATAACTCCTTCGTGCTGGCGGACATCCCCGGCATCATCGAGGGCGCCAGCGAGGGCGCGGGCCTTGGCCACGATTTTCTGCGCCACATCGACCGGTGTCGGCTCCTGATCCACGTGGTGGACGTGTCCGGCTCTGAGGGCCGGGACCCCGTCGCGGATTTTGAGGCCATCAACGCGGAGCTTTCCCAGTACAGCCGGTCGCTTGCCTCCCGGCCTCAGCTGGTGGCCGCCAACAAGTGCGACCTGCTCCCGGCTGACAGTACGGCTCTGGCGGACTTCAAGGCGTACGTGCAGTCCAAGGGCTATCCGGTGTTCGAGATCTCCGCCGCGGCCCACCAGGGCGTCCAAGAGCTCGTCTACGCCACGGCGGCCCGGCTGAAGGACCTGCCCCCCGTGACGGTGTACGAGTCCGATTACGTGGCCCCGGAGATAAAGCTGGGCACAGCGGACGATCTCACCATCCGCAAGGAGGGCGACGTGTGGCTGCTGCAGGGCGACTGGCTGGACCGGCTGGTGAGCCGGGTGAACTTCGCGGACTACGAGTCCCGGATGTATATGGACCGAAAGCTCCGGGAGGCCGGGGTGTACGAGCGCATGGAGGCCATGGGCTTAGCCGACGGCGACACCATCTCCATCGCGGAGCTGGAATTTGAGTATTACGGCTGAGGTTTTTTGACTGAGATCAACAGCAAACGATATACTCTTTTTAGGAGGCGCTGAATGAAAGACAAGCAAATGAAAAAATTCATCCCTGTTTGGTTTGGACAATTCGTGTCCCTGCTTGGTTCGGGCCTGTCGTCTTTCGGGTTGTCGGTCTGGATCTACGATTCGACTGGCGCGGCGACCCCTTTTGCGATGTCATTTTTCTGTTCAATGTTGCCAACGGTGATCTTTGCGCCGTTTGCCGGGAGTTTTGCGGACAGGCTCAGTCGAAAAGCGATCATCATCGTCACCGACTCGCTGGATGCGCTGTTGAAGGTCGTAATGGTTTTGCTTTTATCGTTCGGCTCTTTGCAGCTGTGGACCATTTATGCGATACTGTTTTTATCCGCGACGCTCGCCACCTTCCAGGGCCCGGCCTTCAACGCGAGCATACCCATGATGGTCGGAACGGAAAACGTCGGACGTGCGAACGGCATGCTGCAGCTTTCACAGGCGGCGCAAAATATGATCGCCCCGATCCTCGCGGGCGCGCTGTTTCCGTTTATCGGATTGCGCGGGCTGCTCATCGTTGATTTTGCCACATTCGCGGTCGGTATAGCGACGATAGCGTTCGCAGCGATACCCCAGGAGCGGATAAAGGAAAACGAAGGACAGAAGAAGTCGCTGCTGGGGCATGTATACGGGGATTCGGCGGAGGCGTTTCGCTTCCTGAAAAACGAAAAAGCGCTGTTTTCATACATACTCGTATTCGCGTTTATGAACTTTATTGCCAATATCTGCATGATCCTGGTCGGACCCATGGTACTCGGCAGATATGAGTCCACGATATACGGCACGGTCCAGACCGTCTACGGGATCGCCATGCTGTTGGGCGGATTCATTTCCAGCATCCTGCCCGATCAAAAGAATAAAGCCGCCGCGATGTTTCGGGTGCTCACGCTGTCAGGCGTGGGGCTGATCGTCGCGGGCTGGTCTCCCCTCTGGGGCGTGATCGCGGCGGGTATGTTCCTGTTTTTCCTCATGGTGCCCTATGCCAACACGCTTTTGCAGACCATTTTGCAGACTACCGTTGATAAAACGATGCTTGGCAGGGTCGGGGCGCTGGTGAACGCGCTGCTGAAGATCGTGTCACCGCTCGCCTGCATAGCGGCCGGTCCTCTGGCCGACAACGTGTTCGAACCCATGATGCAGGAGAACGGCGTGTTGGGCCGCGGTCTGCTGGGCAGAGTGTTTGGTGTCGGTGCGGGCAGAGGCTCCGGCGTGATATTCGTTATTTGCGGACTGATCCTGGCTGTGATCTGCCTGATCATGTGTATAAAGGCAAAGGCAAATAGCATGGCGGCAGCGGACACGGATTAAATCTCGCCGAAGGCGCACACTGTTTGAAGGCTCCCTCTGACGAGGGAGCTGTCGAGCGAAGCGAGACTGAGGGAGAGATACACCAACCTATATGGTTTTCTCTCCCCCAGTCAGCGCTGCTGGCGCTGACAGCCCCCTCGTCAGAGGGGGCGTCATATTATCAGGGACAACCGCGCGTTGGCAGCTGTCCCTGACCTTTTATCACAATTCCCGGCGCATATAGCCTGGCTCATACTCCGTATATCCGTGCTTGGGGTAAAACTGTCTGGACTCAAAATACTCCTTCCCGCCCAGGTGGGCCACGGAATACCTGTATCCGTCCAGCTTCATGCGCCGCTCCGCCGTTTCCAGCAGCGCGGACCCGATGCCCTGACGCTTCAAGCTGGCCTTCACATACAGCCGGTGCAGCTTGGCCGCGTCCTGTGCGAAACTCTCATAGCCCACGCACCCGATAATGATCATCGCAAGGCGAAAACAAATGTTTTCGCCGCCAAACGACACGTTTGGCAGCAAATGATCCAAGGATCATTTGCGCGACGCTCATTGTAATGAGTATCTGGCAAAACAGCTACGCTGTTTTGCTTCAGCCGCAAAGCGGCTCGGCGCAACGCCCTGCGGCGTTTCGCCATCAGATAATCATTATCACCCGGTCCTCCCCGCTGAGGGCCAGCCAGAACCGGCCCTTGTAATGCTCGCTGACCCGCAGCAGGTCCTCATTCAGCGTCGGCACCCGCCCCAGAGCGTCCTTGGCCTCCAGGACCATGAAGATCATGTCGTCCCGGTATTTATCCTCATAGGGAACGATCTTCATTCCGCGCCCCCGTTTTCCCCTTGCAGTCCCCATGTCGACCGCCCGGCAACCGCGTCTCGTAGCTTATCTCCACCGTGCCCAGGGCGGGCTTGGTCCTGTCCGTGGCGTGAAAGCCCCTGGCCTCATAAAAACGCCGGGCCCGGTCGTTTTCCACGAATACCCACAGCATCGCTTTTTCATAGCCCCCGGCGGCCATATCCGCCAGCACCCGGTCCAACATCCGGCTGCCGCAGCCCCTTCTCCAGTTTTCCCGCAGACTGTGGATGCAGATCAGCTCCGCGTATCCCGGCATGTCCCGCTCCCTGGCAGCGTCCCACCAGGCGATGCAGTGGGGCTTTCCATCTACAAAGAGGAGATATCCGTGTCCTTTTTTCTCTTCCAGCAGCCGCCTGTACATGGCCTCCGCCCGACCGCGATCCGTGAGCTGTTCCAGAAGCTCCGGGGACAGGATCGTCTTAAACGCGGCCTTCCAGCTCTCGGTCTGGATGAACGCCAGGGCCTGCTCGTCCCCGGCGGCTACTTTCCGGATGTCGCAGCTCATTTTTCCTCCTTTTCCCCCCATCCGGTCACTTCATCCGGACATAGGCCCGACAGCCCAGCGCCTCCGCCGGTCGGAAGCCCAGGGACCCGTAAAACGCCGCCGTTTTCGGCTCGTCGTCGGTGAGAAGCTCTATCTGATACGCTCCATCAAACCGCTCCATGACCGCCCGGAGCAGCGCGGTCCCGACGCCCCGGCGCTGGTACTCGGGCCGGACCAGCAGGTCCTGCACGAATACGATGGAGCACCCGTCCCCTACCGCCCGGACCGCGCCCACCAGCTTTTCGTCCTCCCAGGCCCCCAGGGCCAGCAGCGAGCGGGCATAGGCATTTCGCAGCATGTCCAGGTCGCGGGTATAGTTCGTCCAGCCTACGCTCTCATACAGGCTCAGCAGCTCGTCCATATCCCCCGCGGCAAGCTCCTGGATGGTCATAGCGTCCGCTCCCCTCTCTCGTCCGTGACGATATGCTCGATGCCGGGGTGCTCCCGGCTGAGAAACTGCTTCATGAACGCCGGGTATACCGTATACGCGTCCAGGTCCGCGATGGGCAGCCAGTGCATGGTCTCCCGGTCATGGAACCGGTTAACGCTTTCGCTGTGGAGCTCCTTCGTGCCCCTTGGCTTCATGAGAAAGTACAGCGCCAGCTCATGGCACCGCAGGCCCGTGTCATAGGCGCCATGCCCGTCCCAGAAGTTCTCATGGACAAAGGCCAGCCGGTCGATCTCATAGCGCACGCCCGTCTCCTCCAGCACCTCCCGGACCACCGCGTCCTCCGCCTTTTCGCCCACATGGACGCCGCCGCCCACGGAGTAATAGTACTTCTCCTTCTCGTTGGTGGCAAACAGCACGCAGCCGTCCTCCACGATGATCGCACCCACCCGGTAGCGAAACCAGTTTTCGCCCCTGGTAAAGCCGCAGTCCATCTCCTTCATCGCCATCCCTCCCGTCGCAAAAAATATCGTTCAGCATACCACATCTCCCCCGGCCTGTCAACGGCACCCCCTATCCCGCTGCCGCATATACTGAAATGTGCGAAATCTGTCGAACGGGGTGATATGGATATGTGTTCCATCGCGGGAGTGATCGACTTTGCCAACGACCTGCGGGACCAGGGGGCCGTGTTTGCCGCCATGCAGCGGACCATGACCAGCCGGGGTCCCGACCAGCACGGTACATATGTGACGGAGTGCGCGGCGCTTTTACACAACCGCCTGTGCGTCATCGACATCGAAAACGGCCGCCAGCCCATGACCGTGGGCCGGGACGGGCGGCTTTATACCATCGTCTACAATGGGGAGCTTTACAACACCGACGAGATACGCGCGGAGCTGGCCGCCCTGGGCCACGACTTCGCCGGTCATTCGGACACGGAGGTGGTGCTCAAGAGCTTCATCCAGTGGGGCGAGGACTGCGTGGACCGGTTCAACGGCATCTACGCCTTCGCCGTCTGGGATACGGAAAAGCGGCGGCTGTTCATGGCCCGCGATAGGATGGGCGTGAAGCCCTTTTTCTACGCGCTGCGAAACGGCGCGTTCATTTTCGCCTCGGAGCTCAAGGGCCTGCTGGCCCATCCGGCGGTGGAGCCGGAGCTTGACCGGGAGGGCGTGCTGGAGGTGGTGCTCACAGGTCCCGGCCGGACGCCGGGCTATGGGGTATTCAAAGGCGTGGAGGAGCTGCGCCCCGGCTGGCGGGGCTGGTTCGACCGGGACGGCCTGCGGCTGGACCGGTACTGGATGCTGCGGGCACGGGAGCACACCGACGACCTGGCTACCACCATCGACACGGTCCGGTATCTGGTCTGCGACGCCATAGAGCGGCAGCTGGTATCCGACGTGCCCATCGGCACGTTCCTCTCCGGGGGCCTGGACTCGGGACTTATCTGCTCCATCGCGAACCTCTATATGAAGGAGCGGGGCCGGACCCTGCACACCTTCTCGGTGGATTACCGGGACCACCTCAAATACTTCCATGAGACGAAATTCCAGCCCACCAGCGACACGGTGTATATCCCCAAGCTGGTCGACTGGCTGGGCTGCGAAAGCCACATGACCGTGCTGGACACCCTGGAGCTGGCGGACGGCCTGTACGAGGCCGTGGACGCACGGGACCTGCCGGGCATGAGCGACGTGGACTCCTCCCTGGTCCAGTTCTGCAAGCACATCAAAAAGCACGTGACCGTGGCCCTGTCCGGCGAGTGCGCCGACGAGATCTTCGGGGGCTACCCCTGGTATCGGGACGAGAAGATCCGCATGGCGGAGGGCTTTCCCTGGGCCCAGTCCATCCAGTACCGGGCGGGATTCCTCGCCCCGGAATACGCCCAGGGCACGGACGGGCACGAATACCTCATGGAAAAGTACCGCATGACCCTGGCCGACACGGACACGCTGGACACCGACAGCCCCGTGGAGAAGCGCATGCGGGAGATGATGCGTCTGAACACCGACTGGTTCATGCAGACCCTGCTGGACCGGAAGGACCGGATGAGCATGTACAGCGCCCTGGAGGTCCGGGTCCCCTTCTGCGACCACCGGATCGCGGAATATCTCTACTCGGTGCCCTGGGAGTGGAAGGACTACCGGCACTATGAGAAGGGCCTTCTCCGGGAGGCCATGAAGGACTATCTGCCCGGCGAGATCCTCTGGCGCAAGAAAAGCCCCTACCCCAAGACCCATAACCCGGCCTATATGGCGGAGGTGTCCAAGCGGCTGCGGCGGGTGCTGGCGGATAAGGACGCGCCGCTGCTGACCATCGTCCGGCGGGACGCGCTGGAGGCGCTTTTGCACGACGACAAGGCCCAGCCATGGTACGGCCAGCTCATGACCACCCCCCAGACCATCGCCTACATGCTCCAGGTGAACTACTGGATGAAAAAGTACAACGTCCGGCTGGTGTGACAGCCGCCCTCAACCGTCCGTAGAAGCCGCCCAAATCTGCCCCTATGCATTGATATGAAACTTCAGTTATCTTTTTCGACCGGGTTCAGTACAGTTACCGCTATCAAGTGCCTTTTCTCTCTTTTTCTTGCGTATTCCACCAACTCCCTTGCATTGCTGGCTGGGTGCCAAGCGTAGGCGATCAGATAATCCACATGGTCAACAACGTAACGGTTTGCTCGGACGATCGCATATTGCCTTGGAATATCCTCCATTCCAGGTGGATAATATGTGCTGTTAAAGCCCTTCGGTGTTTTTACGGGTCGCTCCGCCGGGTGATAAGGGAGCAGCAATGATAGTGTGATATGGGGGTGGGTCTTTTTTGCCTCAATCACGGCACCTGCAGCAAGATGGTCAAAACCGCCGTAGCTGCCAACGATAAACTCCGCTGCGCCATATTTTGAAATGTGAGTCTCGATCGCGTCTGCAAGGATCGGAAAGATTTCACTGGACGCTTCTCTGTGACCAATAAAGAATACTGATTTTCCCACAAGAAGTTCCCTCCTGTCTGGTTATAGGCAATATTGCCTATAACACTATATCCCCATTATAGGCAATAATGAAGATATTGCAAGAGGGAAAGGCGGGGACAATATGATATCCTATGCCCCGCTGTGGGAAACAATGGAGAAGCGCGGAGCTACGACATACACTTTGCAAGTCAAGGGTGGCATCAGCAGCTCTACCATACGGCGTTTGAAAGCGGGAGAATCTGTTTCCACCAATACGCTTGAGGCCCTGTGTCAGATCCTGGACTGCACGATATCTGACATTGTGGCGTATCTTCCAGATGAACACCTCACTGATGAATAAAGCGAAAATCCCATCTGAGTCCCTGCCGGAACCCAGATGGGATTTTGCTGTGCGCCATCCGTAACGTGCAATATGAGCCGTACCTGACGAACGCATCCCTCTCGGTGGAGGAACGGGCCCGCCGGGCCCGGCCCGTCCGCTCCGTCACGGAGACCTATTTCGGCTGGGACGGCTGCTCCCTTGGCAGCTGGGGCGAGCCCCGGCTCAGGCTGTAAGGGTGCCTCACACGCACGAAGCCGCCCTCAACCGCCCGTAGAATCGGCTCGAATCCGCCTCTATTGCCCTGCCCCGCCCGCTGTGGTATAACAGACGCACGGCGCTGTTATACCCAATGGATACCGGTCGTGCTCCCGGCTTGCGCCGGAACCGCACGACATGGTATATATGTCTCACCGAGGGACCCCGGCACGATTTGAAAGGACGGAACCATATGGAGATCGGAAAGACCATCAAGGCTCTGCGGGCGCAAAAGGGCGTCACCCAGGAGCAGGCCGCCGCCCATCTGGGCGTGAGCTTCCAGGCCATATCCAAGTGGGAGACGGAGGCGAGCCTTCCGGACATCACGCTGCTGCCCGCCATTGCTGCCTACTTTGGCGTGACCATCGACGAGCTGTTCGAGCTGCCCCGGGAGACCCGTTTCGAGCAGGTGGAGAACATGCTGGACCGGGAGGGCCACATCGGCGCGGAGGCGTTCCAGCAGGCAGCGGCGTTCCTCAACAAGGTGCTGCTGGACGACCCGAAAAACGTCCGGGCTTACACGGACCTGGCCTATCTTTACAACCACCGGGCCCAGTACGACCACATGCTGGCGGCGGAGTACGCCAAGCACGCCCTGGACCTGGCCCCGGAGGAAAAGCCCGGCTGGGTGGCCTATCTGGAGGCCATGGGCGGCGTATTCGGCGACGAGTGGTACGACAACCACTTTGAGGTGATCGAGTATTTCAAGGGGTTTGTGGAGAAAAATCCCGGCAACTTCCTGGGCTATTACGCCCTCATTGAGAACCTGCTGGCGGACGGCCGCTATGACGAGGCGGAGCCCTACATCCACGGCTTGCAGGCCATCAAGGACGACCACCAGGCCATCACCTATCTGGGCGATGTGGCTCTGGGCCGGTGCGACCGGGAGGAGGCTCTGCGGCTTTGGAACGCGGCGGTGGAGAAAAGCCCCGACGCCTGGCAGGCCTATTGCGGCCGGGCAGACCGGATCAAGAAGCTGGGCATGGTGGACCAGGCGGAGGCGGATTACGAGAAGTGCTTCGCCATGCAGGCCCCGCCCCGGCTCACCGACGGGCTCTATTTCCTGGCGCAGATCCACGAGCAGAAAAAGGACTACGCCGCCGCCATCCGGGACTATCAGCGCATCATCCAGGTCAATGAGACGGATTACGGCGATTACGTCGCCGAGACGGACCGGCTCAAAGAGCAGATCGAACGGCTGGAAAAGCTCCTATAATAAAAACGCCCCGACGGAAGCTCCGCCGGGGCGTCGTTGTATCCATACTCAGTTATGATCTCTTCTAGCGCTCAGCAGGACCAGGACCAGTCCGATGGCGCTGCCTGCCAGCAATGCCAGCCACAGGCCCGCGTGGCTCCCGTCGCCCGTGGGAGGCGACGCGGGCACCGCGGTCGCCGGAAGCGGCGTGACCGTGGGCGCCGCCGTAGGCGCCGCTGTAGCCGTGGGCTCCGGCGTGGCCGTGGGCTCCGGCGTGGCCGTGGGTTCCGGCGTTGCCGTGGGTTCCGGCGTTGCCGTGGGTTCCGGCGTGGCCGTGGGCTCCGGCGTGGCCGTGGGTTCCGGCGTTGCCGTGGCGCCCGGAACGGGCTGCGTATACACGAGCGCGTAGATGGAGAACCGGTCCGTCAGGATCGTGACCGTATTCGGATCGCTGTCCTGATCGGGCAGGATCGCCGTCTGGCCGTCATGGAGACGGATCACCGCAAAGGAGCGGCCCTCGCCCCGCAGTCCCTCCGGAACGTCGATCACCAGCCGGAGAGTTCCGGCAAGAGGGGCCTTAAGCGCCGTCATCGTGCCGTTGACGGTCTTGGAAAGACGGATATCCAGATACTGGCCCACCGTGCCGACGCCGCCAAGATCCTGCAGCGCGCTTTCCACCATGGCCTTTTCACCATCGCTGACCGTCGCTCCGGCGTCCGACACGTCCAGCTTGACGGAGACGCTCGCTCCGTTCGCCGCCTGCTGACGCTCTTCCGCCGTCAGCAGCAACTCCGCCAGGACTGTGCCCTCCGGCAGCTGCACCTCCGGCGTCCCCTCCTGCCGCGTGATCTCGCCCTCCACGCTGTTCACCGGCGTAGCAGTGGGCTCCGCCGTGGGTTCAGCGGTCGGCTCAGCTGTGGGCTCCGCCGTCGGCTCTGCCGTGGGTTCAGCCGTGGGTTCAGCCGTGGCCGTAGGTCCATCATCGATCGGAGCCGGAGCAGGCTCAGCCGTGGGCTCCGCCGTCGGCACCGCTGTAGGTTCAGCAGTCGGCACCGCTGTAGGTTCAGCCGTAGGCTCCGCCGTCGGTTCTGCAGTAGGCTCCGCCGTCGGTTCTGCCGTAGGTTCTGCCGTCGGTTCTGCAGTAGGCTCCGCTGTCGGCTCCGCCGTGGGTTC
>CANRDC010000043.1 GCA_947629245.1 uncultured Oscillospiraceae bacterium
CGGTTTTGCTCCCGGCTGCGCCGGAACCGCAAAACATGCCGCATTATAGCATCCCGCCTGCGGCGTTATGCTATAATCGCCGCCAAGCGGCTATTATACATGATTTAAGGC
Organism: uncultured Oscillospiraceae bacterium; assembly: GCA_947629245.1. Classification (GTDB taxonomy): domain Bacteria; phylum Bacillota; class Clostridia; order Oscillospirales; family Oscillospiraceae; genus CAJOIG01. The sequence continues at coordinate 112 of CANRDC010000043.1, forward strand.
GGTTTTGCTCCCGGCTGCGCCGGAACCGCAAAACATGCCGCATTATAGCATCCCGCCTGCGGCGTTATGCTATAATAGCCGCCAAGCGGCTATTATACATGATTTAAGGCGGTTTTGCTCCCGGCCTACGCCGGAACCGCAAAACATGCCGCATTATAGCATCCCGCCTGCGGCGTTATGCTATAATCGCCGGTAGACAATACTATGGAACGATGGAGCGGCTTATGCGAAGCGAGGCTTATAAATTATCCGGTTTTACGCTGGTAGCGGGCGCCGTGGGCTTTTTGCTGCGGTGGCTGCAGGATCTGCGCATCGTGGGCGAGGACGGACTTGCCGACAACGCGCCCATCAGCTGGCTGGTTGCGGGCGTCATCGTGCTGGCCGCCGCCGCCGTGAAGGTCTATATGCTGCATCTGCGGCAGTATGACGCGCCTGACCAGGCGAAGGAGGCCCTCGCGGGCCACACGCCCTTTTACGGCGCGATCTCTCTGCTCCCCGCGGTGCTGCTGGCCATGGGCGGCCTGCTGCAGGTCGTGAAGCCGGGGGACACGGTCCTGTGGCCCACCATGCACCGTATCTGCGGCGGCATGATGGTGCTGGGCGCCTTCGGCGCGGCCATCCTGGCCATGAATATGACCAAAGAGGGGCAGGAGCGCCTGTGCCGCACCGGCGTGTGGCTGATGCTGGCGTTCACCGTGTACTGGCTCATCACTGGATACCGTGACGCGGCCAGCGACCCGGTGGTCTGGCGGTTCGTGGTGGGCATCCTGACCCGGTGCGCCATGCTCCTGGGGATCTATTATGTGGCGGGCTTCTTCTTCAACGCGCCCCATCCCCGGCAGGCGGTGCTCGCGTGCAACTTCGCGGCGTTTCTGTGCATCATGACCGCCGTCGACGGCAGCACGCTGAGCGGGGAGCATGTGGACCTGGGCAGCCTGGCCCAGAGCGTGGCCTACGTGGCCATGGCGATGCAGTTCCTCATCTGGGCCTTCGTGATCACGGAGAACTTCAAAACAAAGCCCCTGACCCCGGCGGGCCAGGAGAAGAAGAAATAGAAAACCTTATATAAAGACCGTCCCCGGAAACGTTCGTTTCCGGGGACGGTCTTTTTGCGGAGGTCCGGTCCGCTATAATGATCATTGCAGTGTGCCGCCGCTGACGATAAAGCCCACGTCCGTCACCGAGCCGCCCGCGGGGACATCCCGGTTGTAGTCCTTGGCGCTGAGGCGCAGCGTGCCGCCGTCAACGGTGTAATCGGCGTTCCAGCCGTCCTGCAGGGCGATGTCCGCCGTAAAGGCCAGCTCCGCCGTCCAGCCGTCCATGGGCGCGCCGGTCGTATTCGTCAGGGTCAGGGTATACTGGTAAAAGCTCTTGCCCTCCGACTGCCAGCTGTTGGCAAGGACCGCGTCCACCCGCATCCCGCCGGAGGAAAGCGCCGCGCTTTGATCCGGCTCCGCCTCCGGGACCGGCGTGGCCGCCGGGGCGGCGGGCGGATGCTCGCCGGTGAGCGTCTCGTAGACCCACAGGCCGGACGGGCTCAGATCCTCTGCGGTGAAATCCGACGTTTTGCCGCACTCCGGCCGGAGGATGGACGCGCTCTCGTCCTTGTTGCAGAGGCTCCAGTTTACATAACTTATACCCAGCCGGTCCATGGCCGCCGCCCACTTGTCCGCCTCGTCCAGGTTGACCGCGCCGTTGCCGCTGGCGTCGCAGGTGCCGTATTCGGTGACGAAGATGGGCAGGCCCGCCGCCACCGCGTTCTCCATGGCCTCGCGCAGAGCGTCCCGGTGCGTGTCGGCGTAAAAGTGGAGCGAATACATGATGTTGTCATACTCCGTGATGGGGTCCGCCGCCGCCTGGTCCACGTACTGGCACCAGTTGGGCGTGCCGACGATGACGATGGCGTCGGGGTCGTTTTCCCGGATGACGGGGATGATCCGCCGGGCGTACTGCTTCACGGCGGCCCAGCTGGTGCCGCCGTTGGGCTCGTTGCAGATCTCATAGAGCACGTTGTCGTGGTCCGCGAGGGTGGCGGACATCTCCTGGAAAAAGGCGGCCGCCTCGTCCGCGTGGACGTTGGGGTCCAGGTCCGTGAGCACATGCCAGTCCACGATGACATACATCCCCGCCTGGGTTGCGTATTCCACCCCGGCCAGGACAAGCTCCTTCAGCGCCTGCTGATCCCCGCCGCTGCAATAGCCGCCGTACTCCGCCGTGTACATGGCCAGCCGGACCACGTCTGCGCCCCACTGATCGTGGAGCTGCCGGAAGCACGCCTCGTTCACATACTCCGGGAACCAGGCCAGGCCGTGGGTGCTGACGCCCCGAAGCTGCACCGGCTCGCCGTCCTCGTTTAGCAGCGCCGCGCCCTCCACATGCAGGGGACCGGGCGCCTCCGGCGGCGCTCCCGTATCCGCCGCCGCCCGGAGCCCGCCGCCGCCAAGCGCCAGTATGAGCGCCCCAAGGAGAATGAGCGCCGCCGTTGTTCTTTTCATCACACACACCCTCTTTTGCCTCTGTTGGGAAAAGACTATCACAGATCCGCGAAAAAGACAAGCGGGACGCCTGCGAAGACGAGACGCGCGTCTCCGGGCCGGGGCCTTTATGCGCCGATGAATCAAATCTTCCTCCGTTGGCAACACTATCTTCGCCTGACAAGACGAAACGAGAGGGGATAGTCCGTTGCAATGCAAAGTGGAGATCTGCGGCGTGAATACTGCCAGGCTGAAGGTGCTGAAAAACGAGGAGACAAGGGAGCTGCTCATCCGGGCCAAGGCCGGGGATATGCAGGCAAGGGAGGAGCTGATCAGCGGCAATCTGCGGCTGGTGCTGAGCGTGATCCAGAAGTTTTCCGGTCGTGGGGAGAACGTGGACGACCTGTTCCAGGTGGGCTGCATCGGCCTGATCAAGGCCATCGACAACTTTGACATCACCCAGGATGTGCGCTTTTCCACCTACGGTGTGCCCATGATATCGGGGGAGATACGCCGGTATCTGCGGGACAACAGCGCCCTGCGGGTGAGCAGGTCCCTTCGGGACACCGCCTACCGGGTCATCCAGGCCAAGGAGAGCTATATCAACGAACACCAGCGGGAGCCCTCGGTGGAGGACATCGCAAAGCTGCTGGACCTGGAGGTCAGCGAGGTGGTCATGGCCATGGACGCCATCTCCGACCCGGTGAGTCTGTTCGAGCCGGTCTATTCCGACGGCGGCGAGAGCGTGTCCGTCATGGACCAGATCGGCGATAGCAAGAACACCGACGCCGCATGGCTCGAGCGCATCGCGCTCACCGAGGCGGTGGACAAGCTGGGAGAGCGGGAGCGCAAGATCCTGTCCATGCGGTTTTTCGACGGCCGTACCCAGATGGAGGTGGCCTCGGCCATCGGCATCTCCCAGGCCCAGGTGTCAAGACTGGAGAAAAACGCCGTGGGCCAGATCAAAAAGGCCCTGTTCCAGTGATTTGGCTGTGGAGGCCGTTTTTTCGGCCTCCATCAGTTAACATAACTTAGTTTACATATTTTTTGCGAAAAATGCGCCCACTGGTAGACAAATGCAGGACAGGGAAGGTAAAATAAGCAAGCTCCGCCGCGTTCGCGGCGGGGCTTGCTTATATGGTTCGCTGTCAGTCGAGCTTTAGGATCAGCTCCAGCACCCGGCGGGCGCAGACGAGAAGGTCCGCCCTGGTGAGCGCGCCCTTCTCCATGGCGGCCTGGAGCCGTTCGGGATAGCCGGTGGCCATTTTCACGTCGTTACCGGCCAGGACCTCCTTATAGTGCTCGGCCTTGTTCCACCAGTCGGTCATCACCAGACCCTGGAAGCCCCATTCGCCCCGGAGGATGTCCGTGAGCAGCTCCCGGCTCTCGGAGCAGCGGCGGCCGTTGATGATGTTGTAAGCGCTCATGACGGCCCAGGGCCGGGCCTCGCGCACGATGATCTCAAAGGCCCGCAGATAGATCTCCCGCAGCGCCCGCTCGGACAGGCGGGAGTCGGACTGCCTGCGGTCGGTCTCCTTGTTGTTGCAGGCGAAGTGCTTCACCGTGGCGGCCACATGCTCCGACTGGATGCCCCGGACCATGGCCCCGGCCAGTCTGCCGGTCAGGAGCGGGTCCTCGGACCAGTACTCAAAGTTCCGGCCGCAGAGGGGGTTCCGGTGGATGTTGACCGCCGGAGCCAGCCAGATGGCGATGTTGTTCTCCTTCACCTCTCCTGCGGCGGCGGCGCCCACGGCCCGGACCAGCTCCGTGTCCCAGGAGGCGGCCAGCAGCGTGGCGCAGGGCCACGCGGTGGTGCATACGCCCGTCTCCGGCCGCAGGCGAAGGCCCGCGGGGCCGTCGGCGGTGGTCACGTTGGGCACGCCGTACTCGGGCAGAGCGCCCATGCCGAAGGTGTTGGACACGGAGGTGTTGGGCTGTCCGCCCAGCAGATGGATGAGGTCGGCGTCGGAAAGCTGCTGGAGAAACTCGTCCAGACTGAGCTTTCCCTCCGCCACGGCCTGCAGCGGCTGGGCGCCCTCGGCGTAGGGCCTGAACAGGGGATACCGGCCCCGGCCTCTGGTCTCGGGACTTATGGCCTCGGTCGGCTCGGTCAGCGGGGGCAGGATGTTCTCGTTGGGGTCTGCCGCCGGGGCGGCGGGCAGGGGCTCATAGGTCCCGTCCGCCAGCAGACGCTTTGCCAGGTGAGAGGGGGCCAGGCGGCTTTGAAGCTGCGAGACGACCCGGTCCGCTTTCTGCTCCCAGACGAAGTCCAGCTCCCTGGCGTCCAGGCTGGAATCGCCCGCGTAGAACCGGTACGCGCCCGCCTCCAGCACCCAGGCGGACTGGCGCACCTTGCCCAGATCGTCGAAGCTGGCCATGTCCTCGATGGGGAACGCCAGCTCCGCCGTCTCGCTCTCGCCGGGGGCCAGCTCCCGGGTCTTTTGGAAGGCGGCCAGGCACCGGGCGGGCTTTTGCAGCCTGCCCTGGGGGGCGCTGTAATAGAGCTGGACCACCTCCCTGCCGGGAAAGCGGCCGGTGTTGGTCACCCTGACGAAAACGCGGATGCTCCCGTCCTGCGCCCCGGCGGCCAGGGGCTCCAGGGCGAAGGTGGTGTAGGAAAGCCCGTAGCCGAAGGGGTAGCACACCTTTTCCGCCGCGCCGGGGATGGTGGCAAAGTAGCGGTAGCCCACATAGACGTCCTCGGTATAGTCCACATGGCAGTGGGAGGCGTGGAAGCCCTCGGTGGAGGGCCAGTCGCCCAGGTCACGGGCGTAGGTATCCGGCAGCTTGCCGCAGGGGCTGGCCTTGCCCACCAGCAGCTCCGCCGCAGCCGAGCCGCCCTCCATACCGGCCTGATAGGCCAGCAGCGCCGCGCCCACGCGGCTGTCGTCCTTGAGCCAGGACACGTCCATCACGCCGCCCACGTTCAGCACGACTACCACCCGGTCAAAGGCGGCGCAGACCGCCTCGATCATGGCCGTCTCCGCGTCGGAGCGGTAGAAGTCGCCCCGGGGGAAGATGCGCCCGGCGATATTGGGCATGGAGTTTTCGTGGGGTCGGGGGGCCTCCGGGTCGACGAACTCCACGCCGGACCGGTCCCAGCCCTCGCCGGAGAACCGGCTCAGCGCGATCACGGCGGTGTCCGCCGCCTGCCGGGCCCCGGTCAGGAGCTCCGTGGGCAGAGCGGGCTCTTCCATCATCCCCGGCTGGTCCCCGGCGGCGCAGCGCGCCGTGACATACCCCCGGTAAAAATCGGACAGGGGCTCGTACAAAGGCACGTTCTGCTCCTTCAGCCCGTCGTACAGATTCCGGACATAGGCAACAGTCACGTCGCCGGAGCCGCCGCCGCCCTTCACGTAGTCGAAGCTGCCCTTGCCGAACAGGGCCACGGGCCTGGCCGGGTCCAGCGGCAGCAGGCCGCCGTCGTTTTTTAAAAGCACCATGCCCTCCCTGGCGGCCCTGCGGGACAGAGCCGTATGGGCGGGACCGGCGGTCACGAAGCCGTCCGGCGTCAGGGGCAGATTGGGCTGGTACAGCGCGCGTGTCCACTTGTTCATGGGGACCTCCTTGATCTCGCGGCGAATGCCGCCGTATCGTTCAGCGGATGTCGTATACGCTCCGGACGGCGACGAGCCCCGGCTCGCCCCGGAGGATCTTCACCCGGCGGACACCGCCGTTCATGTCGAAGAAGTTGTCCTCCAGCACCGTGTCCGGACCGCAGCGGAGCTCCACGCTCCGGGCGTATGCCCTGGCCGTGACCACGACCTCGCCGCCCTCGATATGGGCCTCCAGCTTGGGGTCGGCGAACCGGAAGTGCTTGGGCGCGCAGAACAGCACCGTGCCGCCGCTGACCGGGTCTCCGGCCTCGTCCGCCAGCTCGTAGGCGTAATAGCAGCCGTAGGTGTCCTGCTCGGAAAAGTCCTGTTCGGGCTGCCATTGGGCGCTCAGAGCCTCCACGGTCACGGGCATGGCCCCCTCCTCGATCACCGAGGCGTCGGGCCGACGCAGGGACCAGCGAATCGTGCCCCGGAAGGGATGGGGCGTGTCGTTGGTCACGCTCAGCCGGGCGGATTTTTTGAGCGGGAACGGCTCGGCGTTCACGTTGGTGTTCTGGCTCAGGATCCCCTCCTCGTGGCAGGAGAGCAGCACCGGCGCGAAAAACCGCTTGGCGTAATAGTGCAGGGCCTTCCACCGGCCGTAATAGTCGACGCTGGACCAGCTTGCCACGGGCCAGCAGTCGTTCAGCTGCCAGATCACCGCGCCCATGCACCGGCCCCGGTGGCGGCGCCAGTGCTCCACGCCGTACTGCATGGCCTGGGCCTGCAGCAGCTGGGAGGCGTAGATGAGCCCGTCCAGGTCGGAGGGATACAGGTACATCTGGGACAGGTACGACACGATCCGCCCGTTGGCGGAGGCGTTGCGCTGGTGCTTCTCCATCACATAGGAGAACACGTTCCGGTCCTCCGGGGCCGTGAAGCTCTCCACCGTCTCCAGACAGGGGAAGGACTGGAACCCGAACTCGGACACATACCGGAACAGATAGTTCCGGTAGTCGGTGAAGGGCTTCAGCCCGTGCCACACGTCCCAGTAGTGCACGTCGCCCCGGTTCGGGTCCTGGGGCGCGTCGAAGCTGCCGCCGCTGCTGGGGCTGGCGGGCCAGTAAAACGCCTGGGGGTCCTCGGCCTTGAGGACCTTGGGGATGATGTACTCGTACATTTTGATATAATCCGCCTTCTGACGGCAGCTGGACACCCACTCGCCCACGGCCACGAACTGCTCCATCTCGTTGTTGCCGCACCACAGGGCCAGAGAGGGGTGGTGGCGCAGGCGGCGGACGTTGTCGATGAACTCCGCGGTGATGTTGGCCTCGAACTCTTCCGTCAGATCGTACACCGCGCAGGCGAACATGAAGTCCTGCCACACCAGCAATCCCAGCTCGTCGCAGATGTCGTAAAACGCGTCGGAGGGGTAGCAGCCGCCGCCCCAGACCCGGACGCAGTTCATGTTGGCGGCACGGGCATCCTCCAGAAGCCGCCGGGTCCGCTCGGGGGTGACCCTGGGCAGCAGATTGTCCTCGGGGATGTAGTCCGCGCCCATGGCGAACACGTCCACGCCGTTGACACAGTGGCTGAAGCTCTCGCCGTGCTCGTCCTTCCGGCGGCTGACGGTCATGGTCCGCAGGCCCACCCGCTTTTCCCATACGTCCAGCTCGCCGTTCTCCCCCGTGAGGGTCACGTTCACCGTATACAGGGGCTGTCCGCCAAGGCCCGCGGGCCACCAGAGCTGCGGGTCCGGGATATCGACGCGGCAGCGCTCGCCCTCGGCGGCGAGCTTCGTCCCGTCCGGAGCCGTCACGGTCACGGCCACTGTAGTCCTTCCGTCGGTGATATGGTTCAGATTGGTATGTACCTCCAGCGACACGGCGCCCTGGTCATGGTGCTGGAGCACCAGCACGTCCCGGATGCGGGCCGTGTCCACGGCGACGAGCTGGATGTCCCGCCAGATACCGGCGTCCGGCAGCCGGGGGCCCCAGTCCCAGCCGAACATGCAGTGGGCCTTGCGCAGATGGGGAAAGCCCACCATGGCGTCGGAGGTGCCGTCCGCCCGGCTCTTGGCGTAGGCCTCCTTGATGAACCTGGTGGGGGAGGCGAACTCGACGCGGATATCGTTCTCGCCGGGACGGAGCAGGGCCTTCACGTCAAATTCCCATGTCCGATGCATGTTGTCGGCCTTTCCGGCGCTCTGTCCGTTGACCGTCACCGTGGCCAGCGTGTCCAGCCCCTCGCAGCGAAGATATACCGCGTCCGAGGCCAGAAAGTCCCCGTCCAGAGCAAAGCTGCGGCTGTACCGGAAATCGTGGTCCATGAGCTTGAGGGCCTCCGTCTCGTTGTCCCGGTAAAAGGGGTCGGGGATGAGACCGGCGCTCAAAAGGTCGTGGTAGACGGACCCCGGGACCGTGGCGGGGACGGCGGAAAAGGGACTTTCCGGGATGTCCAGGGTCCAGGGACCGTTGAGAGAGAGAGTTTTCATGAGCGTTCCTCCGAATACATTTTCGTGCAGCAAATCATATAAAACAATATAGAATAAAGCGTCGGCACAGTCAATAATTTCCGTTGAAAAACCACGGCAAAATTGTACATTTTTCGATAGGGGAAATTGGAGAAATAGCAAGTTGCGCAAAAAGGGTGGTGCATTTTTAACGATTTTGAGCATATTGACAGCATAGACGGACGGGGTTATAATGTGGTTACGAAATCGTTTTTTTGATGGGGAAGGTGTGATCTGTGGTCACGATCAAGGCGGTAGCGGAGCGGTGCGGCTGTTCGCCGGCCACGGTGAGCAAGGCCCTCAACGGCGCGCCGGATGTGAGCCACGAGATGGTCCTGAAGATCAGGGCCGTCGCCGCGGAGCTGGGATACATTCCCAACGCCGCCGCCCGTGCGCTCAAGACCTCCCGTACATACAGCTTCGGTCTTTTATTCCGCGAGAACTCGAAAAAAGGTCTGGCTCACGAGTTTTTCAGCCTGATGCTCAACGGCTTCAAGCGCCGAGCGGAGGAATTGGGCTACGACATCTCTTTTGTCAGTCGGCGGCTGGGTGACCAGTATTACACCTACGCCGAGCATGCCAAGTACCGTCATTTTGACGGCATCGCGATCATCACCATCGACTATGAGGACCCCCAGGTCCGGGAGCTGGTGGAGAGCGGCGTCCCCACGGTGACGGTGGACGAGGAATTCGGCGGCTGCGGATGCGTGCTGTCGGACAACGTGCAGGGCGTCCGGGACCTGGTGGACTACGTATACGGCTTGGGCCACCGGCGCATCGCCTTCATCCACGGGGAGGATAACATGGTCAGCCGCGTCCGCGTGGGCGCTTTCCAGGAGTCCTGCCGGGAGCGGGGCGTCGACATCCCGGAGGAATATCTCGTGGAGGGGAGATTCCACGATCCGGACGGCTCCGGGGAGATCACCCGGCAGCTGCTGGCGCTGGAAACGCCGCCCACCTGCATCTTTTATCCGGACGACGTGTCCTATCTGGGCGGCCTGCAGGTCATTACGGAGATGGGCCTGTCCGTGCCGGAGGATGTGTCCGCCGTGGGCTATGACGGCATCGGTCTGGCCCAGCAGATACGGCCCAGGCTCACGACTCTCCGGCAGAACGCGGACCTGATGGGCGCGCAGACGGCGGAGGAGCTGTCCCGTGCGGTCAGAGAGGGGAGAGACTATCTGCCCAAGCGGATCGTCATCCCCGGAAAGCTCATACCGGGCGAGACGGTGAAGGACCTCAGAACATAATATCGACGGCCGGAGCGTCTCCGGGGTGGGCCCGGCCGCAGTCCGCAGGACCATCCCGGGCAGTATCCATCAAACGATCATGCGAGGTAGGAAATGAATATCAAAGAGATCATCTCTCAGATGACGCTGGAAGAAAAGGCCGGGCTCTGCTCCGGCCTGGACTTTTGGCATACGAAGCCCGTGGAGCGGCTGGGCGTCAGGTCCGTCATGGTCTCCGACGGCCCTCACGGCCTGCGCAAGCAGGACCAGAAGGCCGACCATCTGGGCATGAACGACTCCATCAAGGCCGTGTGCATGCCCGCCGCCTGCGCCACCGCCGCCTCCTTCGACCGGGAGCTCATCGGCAGGATGGGCCAGGCCATCGGCGACAGCTGCCAGCACGAACAGCTCAGCGTGGTGCTGGGCCCGGCGGTGAACATCAAGCGCAGCCCCCTGTGCGGGCGGAACTTCGAGTACCTGTCCGAGGACCCGTACCTGGCGGGGGAGATGGCCGCGGCCTACATCAACGGCGTCCAGAGCCGGAACGTGGGCACCTCCATCAAGCACTTCGCCGCCAACGACCAGGAGCACCGGCGCATGAGCTCCAGCTCCAACGCCGACGAGCGGACCTTGCGGGAGATCTATTTCCCCGCCTTTGAGACGGCGGTGAAGAAGGCCCAGCCCTGGACCGTCATGTGCTCTTACAACAAGATCAACGGCGTGTACGCCTCCCAGAACCACTGGCTGCTGACCGAGGTGCTGCGCAGCGAGTGGGGCTTTGAGGGCTACGTCATGAGCGACTGGGGCGCGGTCAGCGACCGGGTGCCGGGCTTGGCGGCGGGCCTTGATCTGGAGATGCCCTCCTCCGGCGGCGTCAACGACAGGAAGATCGTGGCGGCCGTCCGTTCCGGCGAGCTGGACGAGGCTGTGCTGGACCGGGCCGTGGAGCGCATCCTGACCGTCAACGAGCGGTATCTCGCCAACGCGAAGCCCGAGACTCCCTGGGACCAGGAGGCGGACCATCTGCTGTCCGCCCGGATCGCCGGTGAGTGCATGGTGCTTTTGAAGAACGAGGGCGTGCTCCCGCTGGATAAGAAGGACGCGGTGGCGTTCATCGGCGAGTTTGCCGCGAAACCCCGGTTCCAGGGCGGCGGCTCCAGCCATATCAACTGCTTCAAGACCACCTCCGCCCTGGAGGCGGCCCAGGGCCTGAACGTGACCTACGCCCAGGGCTACAGCGTGGCGGCGGACGAGGCCGCCGACGAGAGCATCGCCGAGGCTGTGGAGGCGGCAAAGGCCGCTAAGGTGGCCGTGGTGTTCGCGGGGCTTCCCGACAGCTATGAGTCCGAGGGCTACGACCGGACCAGCATGGCCATGCCCGCCTGCCAGAACAGGCTCATCGAGGCGGTGGCGGCGGCCAACCCCAACACCGTGGTGGTGCTGCACAACGGCTCTCCGGTGGAGATGCCCTGGCTTTCAAAGGTCAAGGCGGTGCTGGAGGCCTATCTGGGCGGTCAGGCCGTGGGCCTGGCCACGGTGCGGGCGCTCTACGGCGACGTGAACCCCTCCGGCCACCTGGCGGAGAGCTTTCCCATCAAGCTGGAGGACAACCCGTCCTATCTCAGCTACGGCGGCGAGGCCGACGAGGCCGACTACCGGGAGGGCGTGTTCGTGGGCTACCGGTACTATGACAAAAAGCGCATGGACGTGGCGTTCCCCTTCGGCCACGGCCTGAGCTATACCACGTTCACCTATTCCGACCTGCGCCTGAGCGCGGACCATATCACCGACCGGGACACCCTGACCGTCACGGTGAAGGCCGCCAACACCGGCAGCCGTCCCGGCAAGACCGTGGTGCAGCTGTATGTGGGCGATAAGCAGAGCACGGTGTTCCGGCCTGTGCGGGAGCTGAAGGGCTTCGAGAAGGTGGAGCTCGCCCCCGGCGAGAGCCGCGACGTGACGTTCACCCTGGACAAGCGGGCCTTCGCCTACTGGAACACGGACCTTCACGACTGGCATGTGGAGACCGGCGAGTTCACCATCGAGGTGGGCCAGTCCTCCCGGGCCATCGACGCGGCGGCCACGGTGACCGTCACGAGTACGGTGAAGCTGAAAAAGCACTACACCAAGGACAGCATCTTCATGGATATCATGGCGGACCCGGACGCGATGAAGGTCATCCGGCCCCTGATGGACAGCATGGGCCAGATGTTCGGCGGCCACGGCGGCGAAAGCGACGCGGCCCATGAAGCCGTGACCGACGAGATGGGAGCCGCCATGGTCCGATACATGCCCCTGCGGAGCATGGTGAGCTTCAGCGGCGGCGCCGTCAGCGACGAGATGCTTGACGGCATGCTCCAGGCGATGAACGCCTGAGAACGAGAGAGAAAGGAGGGGCCCATGCGCGCATGCGGCCCTCCATTTAAATCTTAACTACAAAAAGGAGTGACCGGCTACGAAATACGGACATTTTGACGACAAGCGGCGGGAGTATGTGATCGAGACCCCCGCCACGCCCCAGCCCTGGATCAACTACCTGGGCAGTCAGGAATTCTTTTCCCTCATCAGCAACACGGCGGGAGGCTACTGCTTCTACCGGGACGCCAAGCTCCAGCGGCTGGTGCGGTACCGGTACAACAGCGTGCCCGCGGATGTGGGAGGCCGGTTTTTCTACATAAAGGAGGCGGGCAAGCCCGCCTGGAGCCCGGCGTTCCATCCGGCAGACGCGGCCCTGGACCGGTATGTGTGCCGCCACGGCCTGGGCTACACCGTCTTTGAGACCGCCAAGGACGGTCTGGCGGCGGAGATGACTTTCCTGGTGCCCATGGGGGAGGCTTGCGAGGTCCAGCGCGTCACGCTGAAAAATGAGACCGCCGAGTCCAAGACCCTTCGCTTCACCGCGGCGGTGGAGTGGTGCCTGTGGAACGCGGTGGACGACTCCACCAACTTCCAGCGGAACCTGAACATCGGCGAGCTGGAGATCGAGGGATCCACCATCTACCACAAGACCGAGTATCGGGAGCGCCGGGACCATTACGCTTACTACGGCGTGAACGCCCCCCTGGCCGGGTACGATACGGACCGGGACGCTTTCCTGGGCCAGTTCGGCAGTTATGCGGACCCCCAGGCCATCCGGGAGGGCAAGACGGGCGACGCGCTGGCCCACGGCGGCGCGCCCATGGCGGGCCTGGCCCTGGACGTGACCCTGGCCCCCGGCCAGGCGGCCACATATGTGTTCGTGCTTGGCTACGGGCAGAATCCTCGGGACAAGAAGTTCCTCTCGCCCGGCGTCATCCGCAAGGATACGGCCCATCGGGTGATGGAGAAATTCGCGGAGCCCGAGGCGGTGGACGAAGCTCTTACGGAGCTGGCGGAGTACTGGGACGGCCTGCTGGACCGCTATCAGCTCCATAGCGCCGACCCGGTCCTGGACCGGATGGTGAACATCTGGCACCAGTACCAGTGCATGATCACCTTCAACATGAGCCGCTCGGCCAGCTACTTTGAGAGCGGCACCGGCCGGGGCATGGGCTTTAGGGACAGCTGTCAGGACCTGTTGGGCTTCGTACACATGGCCCGCAGCCGCGCCCGTGAGCGGATCATCGACATCGCCTCCATCCAGTGGGAGGACGGCAGCACCTATCACCAGTACCAGCCTTTGACCAAGCGGGGCAACAACGACATCGGCAGCGGCTTCAACGACGATCCCCTCTGGCTGGTGGCCTGCACCTACGCCTACATCAGCGAGACGGGCGACTGGACCATTCTGGACCATCCCACGCCCTTCGACAACAAGCCCGGCAGCGAGAAGCCGCTCATGGAGCATCTGCGCCGGAGCGTGAACTACATCATGACCCACAAGGGCCCCCACGGCCTGCCCCTGATCGGCCGGGCGGACTGGAACGACTGCTTGAACCTGAACTGCTTCTCCGAGGAACCGGGGGAGAGCTTCCAGACCTCCGGACCCTCCGACGGGCCGGTGGCGGAGTCGGTGTTCATCGGCGGCATGTTCGTGCTCTACGGCGGCCAGTACGCGGCATTGTGCCAGGCTCGTGGTCTTGCGGACGAGGCGGAGCAGGTCCGGGCCGCAGTGAAGGAAGTGGAGCAGGCGGTAAAGACGGCGGGCTGGGACGGCGCATGGTTCGTCCGGGCCTATGACGCCTATTCTGACCCCGTGGGAAGCCACCTGTGCGACGAGGGCCAGATCTACATCGAGCCCCAGGGCATGTGCGTCATGGCGGGCATCGGCGCCGACGACGGCAAGGCCGTCAAGGCGCTGGATTCGGTCCGGGAGCGGCTGCTGGGCAAGTACGGCGTGGAGCTGGTGGCGCCCTGCTACACCGTGTACCACAAGGAGCTTGGCGAGATCACCAGCTATCCCCCCGGATACAAGGAGAACGGCTCCATATTCTGCCACAACAACCCCTGGATCAGCATCGCCGAGACGGTGGTGGGCCGGGGCGACAACGCCTTCGACATCTATAAGCGCACCTGCCCCGCCTATCAGGAGGACGGCAGCGATATCCGCCGGGCGGAGCCCTACTGCTATGCCCAGACCGTGGCGGCCCGGCAGTCCTATGAGGAGGGCGCGGCCCGCAACAGCTGGCTCACCGGCACAGCGGCCTGGTCCTTCGTGAACATCAGCCAGTATATCCTGGGCGTCAGGCCCGCGCCGGAGGGCCTGAGCGTGGACCCGTGCCTGCCGGAGAGCCTGGGCGAGTACACCGTGGACCGGCGGTTCCGGGACGCCATGTACCACATCCATGTACGCCGGACCGGGTCCCGGTCCATGACCGTGGACGGCCAGGCCGTGGAGGGGAAGATCGTGCCCATCCAGGCGGGCAAGAGCGAATATAAGGTCGAGGTGACCGTATGAGCCGATTCCCGCAGGGATTCCTGTGGGGCGCGGCGTGCGCGTCCTATCAGTGCGAGGGCGGCTGGGACGCCGACGGCAAGGGACCGAGCATCTGGGACGAGTTCTGCCACGATGCCGCCGGACGCCACATCAAAAACGGCGACACCGGCGACGTGGCCTGCGACAGCTATCACCGCTTCCGGGAGGACGTGGCCCTCATGCGAGAGCACAACATCCGAGCCTACCGCTTTTCCGTGAGCTGGGCCCGGGTGATACCCGACGGGGACGGAGATGTGAACGAGCCGGGGCTGCGGTACTATGAGGAGTTGGTGGACGAGCTGCTGGCCAACGGCATCGAGCCGCTGGCGACGCTCTATCACTGGGACCTGCCCAGCGCCCTGCAGGACAAGGGCGGCTGGCTCAACCGGGACACCGTGGAGGCCTTCGGCCGCTACGCGGGCATTTTCGCGGAGCGGATGAAGGGCAAGATCAAAAAATACATGACCCTCAACGAGCCCCAGTGCATCGCGGGGCTGGGCTACGGCGACGGGCGGCACGCCCCCGGCCTGGTCCTCGGCGAGGAGAAGGTGGCGCGGGTGTATCACCACCTGTGCCTGGCTCACAGCGCGGCCTACCGGGCCGTCAAGGCCGCCGCCGGGGCGGACGCGCAGGTGGGCGTGGTGTCCTGCGGACGGCTGACCTATCCGCAGAAGGATACCCCGGAAAACCGGCAGGCGGCCTACGAGGCCACCTTCGCCCTGCGGGAGCATGAGTGGATCAATTCCTTCAACATCTTTCTGGACAGCGTGTGTCTGAAAAGGTACGCCGACGAGCTGCCGGAGCCGGTGCGGCGCTTCGCCGAGACCGTGGACCCGGCGGACTGGGAGCTGATGGAGACGCCGGACTTCATCGGCGTCAACGCGTACACCGGCGTCATGGTGGACGAGACGGGAGAGCCGGTCAAGCCCTATCCCGGCTTTCCCCTGACCGGCTGCAAGTGGCGGGTGACCCCCGAGGTGCTGCACTACGCCCCCGTGCAGCTGGCCAAACGGTACGGCCTGCCCCTGTACATCACGGAAAACGGCCAGTCCTGCAACGACCGTATCTTCCTGGACGGCCAGGTCCACGACCCGGACCGGATCGATTACCTGCACCGGTATCTGCTGGAGCTTGCCAAGGCCGTGGCGGAGGGCGTGGACCTGCGGGGCTATATGCAGTGGAGCATCCTGGACAATTTCGAGTGGGGCGAGGGGTACAACGAGCGCTTCGGCATCATCTATGTGGACTACCGGACCGGTCGGCGCATCCCCAAGGACTCCGCCCGGTGGTATGCGAAGGTCATCGAGACAAACGGCGAATGCCTGTGAGGAGGTCGTCATATGAAGCGTTCTGAGATCAATAAGGCCCTCAAAGAACTGGAGGCCATGTGCGAAAAGTACTGCTGCTATCTGCCGCCCTTCTGCCATTTCACCCCCGACGAGTGGCAGCATATCGGCCATGAGTACGACGAGGTCCGGGACTGTATGCTGGGCTGGGACATCACCGACTACGGCCTGGGGGACTTTGACAAGGTGGGCTTTTCCCTCATCACCATCCGCAACGGCAACCGGGCCATGGCGGACAAGTACCCCAAGGTGTACGCGGAGAAGCTCTTGTACATGAAGGAGGGGCAGTATTCGCCCAACCACTTCCACTGGTACAAGACCGAGGACATCATCAACCGGGGCGGCGGCAATGTGCTCATCCGGGTGTACAACAGCCTGCCGGACGAGAGCATCGACTACGAGTCCGACGTGACCGTCCACACCGACGGGAGGACCTACACCGTCCCCGCCGGCACCCAGATCCGCCTGACGCCGGGGGAGAGCATCCACATCCAGCAGTATCTGTACCACGACTTCAACGTGGAGCCCGGCACCGGGCCTGTGCTGCTGGGAGAGGTCAGTCAGTGCAACGACGACAATACCGACAACCGCTTCAACCCGCCCGTGGGCCGCTTCCCGGCCATCGAGGAGGACGAGCCCCCTTACCGGCTTTTGTGCAACGAGTACCCGCCCGCCAAGTGAGGCCTCCCCGTCCGCTCACGGCCTACGTGCTTGTAAACAGCATCTCCATCCCGTGGCTCCGGCATGATAGATCGCAGCGCCTGAAAAACGCGCTTTCCTGAGGGAGGGCGCGTTTTTTCGCGCCGATCGGTATTGAAATTTTTCGGAAAATCGAATAAAATTGAACGTGGACATTCAAGGTATACGGCTCCTTCCGGAGCGGAAAAAACGACTCATAAGGAGGATATCGAACATGAAAAAACTGGGTTTTGGTTTGATGCGGCTGCCGCTGCTGGACGCCAACGACGCGGGCAGCATCGACCTGGAGACCACCAAAAAGATGGTGGACGTGTTCCTGGAGCGGGGCTTTACATACTTTGACACCGCCTGGATGTACTGCGGCTTCAAGAGCGAGGAGGCGGTCAAAGAGGTGCTGGTGAGCCGCCATCCGCGGGACAGCTTCACCCTGGCCAGCAAGCTCCATGCCAATTTCTTTGACACGCTGGAGGGCCGGGACGAGATCTTCAACGAGCAGCGCCGCAAGACGGGCGTGGAGTTTTTCGATTATTACCTGCTCCACGGCATCGAGGCGGACAGCTATGCCAAGTATGAGAGGCTGGACTGCTTCAACTGGCTTCTGGAGAAGAAGGCTCGGGGGCTGGTGAAGCACGCGGGCTTTTCCTTCCACGATTCCCCGGAGCTTTTGGACGAGATCCTGACGAAGCACCCGGAGATGGAGTTCGTGCAGCTCCAGATCAACTATCTGGACTGGGACAGCGAGTGGGTCCGGTCCAGGGCCTGCTATGAGACGGCGGTGAAGCACGGCAAGCAGGTGGTGGTCATGGAGCCGGTGAAGGGCGGCACCCTGGCCAAGCTCCCGCCCGCGGCGGAGTCTCTGCTGAAGGGCGAGGCGCCGGACGCATCCGTCTCCTCCTGGGCGGTGCGGTTCGCCGCGTCCCTGCCCAATGTGATGGTGGTGCTGTCGGGCATGAGCAGCATGGAGCAGATGCTGGACAACACCGGCTTCATGGACGATCCCGTGCCCTTTACCGAGCGTGAATACGCCCTGGTGGAGCAGGCTGCGGCCATCATCAACGGCCAGATCGCTGTTCCCTGCACCGGCTGCTCCTACTGCACGGAGGGCTGCCCCATGCATATCGCCATCCCCAAGTATTTCTCCCTGTACAACGAGCAGATGCGGGAGTCGAAGGAAAAGGGCTGGTCCACCAACTTCACGTCCTATGAGCTGCTCACGAAGGAGTCGGGCAAGCCGTCGGACTGCATCCGGTGCGGCCAGTGCGAGGGCGTGTGCCCCCAGCATCTGCCCATCATCGAGGATCTGCAGGCTGTGGGCAAGTGCTTTGCCCAGTGAGGCGGAGGAGACGATAAAAACGGCGCGGCAGTCATCTGCCGCGCCGCTCCTCTTTTTACAGAGGCGTTCACTTCATGCCGTTCTCGTAGGCCTCGATCATCTTTTTAGACGTGTGACCCACGTGACAGATTTCATTGTCGGAGCCGGAAACCGTTGGTACAAGCGGATTTGCGGACTTTAGAATTTGTTCGTGCTGACGGAGCTTTTGCAGTAATTTTGCTGTGGTCTCCCCGGTGAAGATCTTGATCTCCAGTTTCATGGTATGCTCGTCCACGGGCGTTACGAAGATTTTATCGATGTATTGGTTAACATAATTTTTTGTAATGATGCCCTTGGCGGCGTCCCGACGGGCGGACTCCAATGTGGCGCGGATAGAGGCGATATGCTTTTGAAATTCCCGCCCGGTCTGCTCCCGATTTTCCAGTTCTTCCAGCTGCTCCTGAGCGGCGTCGATGTCCTCGTTGCAGGCGCGGGTCATGGTCACAAAGTCATTGTCGCTGATCTGGCCGGTGACGTTGTAATCCAGCAGCTTGGATTTCTTCTTTTCTGCCAGGTCGATGGTCTGCCGCAGGGCCTTGATCTGTTCCGGCAGCCGGTCGTCGTCGGTGATCTCCTGATACATCCGGACGTATTCCCCGATCATGGCCTCGGCGTCCACCTCTGTGTCCCGGAACACCTCAAAGAGCAGGGGCTTGATCTCGTCCTCGTAGATGGCGAAGCTGTCGCAGGAATCGGCTCCGTTGTTGATCTTTCCGGCGCAGACCCAGCGGCTGTTGACGTTGCCCTTCCGGTCTCTGGACTCCCGGCGGTAGTAGGGCTTGCCGCATTGGGTACATATAAGTTTGCCAGTGAGGAGGTTTGCGTGGTTGCAGATACCCTGGCGGGACTTCACGTCCTCGCTGCGTCGGCGCAGGACCGCGTTGGCCTGTTCCCACAATTCCTCGGACACAATGGCGGGCACGATCTGGCCCGTCACGTCCTTGAACATGACCCACTCGTCCGGCGGGAGGAACTTCTGCTTTTTCGTGAACATGTCCACGACTTTGACCTTGTTGCCCACGTAGTATCCCTTGTATTTGGGGTTGGAGATGATGCCGCTCATGGTGGTGTGGGCAATCTTGTTGCCGTTGCTGTTGCGATAGCCCTTGTCCCAGAATATCTGCTCCAGCTGCTTCATGCTGTACTCGCCGGTGGCGTATAGCTCAAACAGTTCCCGGACCATGGGTGCTTGGGTCTCGTCGATGACCAGGCGTTTGTTGTCCTTTTGGTAGCCGAAGATGCGGTTGTTGCCCAGCACGACCTTGGATTTGATGGCCTGCTGGTGGCCGAACTTGATACGGCTGGAGAGTTTGCGAAGCTCGTCCTGGGCGATGGAGCTCATAATGGCCAGCCGAAGCTCCGAGTCCTCGTCCAGCGTGTTGATGTTGTCGTTTTGGAAGAACACGCCAACGCCGCAGTCCAAAAGCTGGCGGGTGTACTGGATGGAGTCCAGGGTGTTGCGGGCGAATCGGGAGATCTCCTTTGTGATGATAAGGTCAAACTTGTCCTCCGCCGCGTCCTGGATCATGAGATTGAAGTTCTCCCGGTGCTTGGTGCTGATGCCGGAGATGCCCTCGTCGATGTAGCCGGGCACGAAGGTCCATGCTTTGTTCCTGCGGATCAGGTCCTCGTAGTAGGTGATCTGGTTTCCAAGGGAGTTGAGCTGCTCATCCGACTCGGAGGACACCCGGGCATAGTACGTCACCCGCAGTCGGATGTCATAGAGCGACTTCGTCCGCAGCTGCTGGCGTATGGTATGTATGTCCATCAGCGATTCCTCCGTTCAATTTTTGTTAGTCATATTATCATTACTATAAAGATTATAGCAGATATTGGCGAATAAGTCAACTGCAAACTGAAACGGGGGGGAATGTCCCTTTGGAACAAAGGGCCCACTTCTATACATGGTCTGACGACCATGTATGTGCACTCTGCGAGGCACAGCCCGGACACCTGAATGTCCGGGCTGTTTTGCGTCGCTGCTGCTCCGTACAAGGGGCGGCCCCCTTGCGACGCTTGCGCGTCTATCTCCCTGCTGCCTACTTCCTGATGAGCCGTGAAAGACACGTCTGGACAAGGCAATGCGGGACAGTTATAATGTTTTTAGACTTTTTCAAAAAATTATTCGCGTTCCAGGAACAATTTGGCCCCTCTCATGCCCCTCCATTATGGAGGGACCATTCCCGGAGCTGAAGGAGGTGAGCATGTGGCAGACCAGAACGGCCCTTCCGGGTTCATCGTCATGCTGGCAGATGGGATCATGGAGATACCCCAGGACAGCTACCTGTCGTGGATGACGCTGTTTTACGCTTTGCCCAGGGAGCTTGTGGAGAAGCGGCCGGTTTTTCTCACTCTCCCTCGGAACATCGGAAAACTCCTGTCGGATGAAGCGGTCAGAAAGCTCATTGAGGGCGATTCGTTCTTGGAACTGGTTTGGGACTGTTACGCATGGGCGGCGTGGCAATTTTTCCGAGTCCCTTACAAGGACGGAACGTATCACGACATCCCCGGCGAGTGGCAGAACTACTCCGGCGACTTCCCGCTATGGCGGATGTCCTACGACATCATCCGGTACTTCCGGAAGAAGTTTGAGACGGAGATGGATTGGAGCTTCCAGCGGCTGTTTATCATGCCGGAGAATGTGGAGGTCCCCTGGCTGAACTGGCAGCAGTTCAGCAACCTTATCGGGAATCTCACAGACATGATCGTCGCCGAGGAAAACTGGCAGCCAATCATCGACGAGATATGGCTTGGCCGGCAAGCGGAGGATTACAACCGAGGGAAGAACTCCAAGAAACGGGATTTCCTCCGCTCCTGGTATCACGACCGGACGGCCACGCACCTTTCCTTAGAGGACATCGCGCAGAACGGAACCAAGCTGGATGGCGATATGCTGTATGACATCGAGGACCCGCGGGCCGAGTTTGAGAAAAAGGTCATGTCGCGGGATGCGGTGGATTCGTTTTTCGCCAGCCTGTCCCCGGACGATCAGACGATCCTGCGGATGAGGATGGAGGGCTTCACCCAGCAGCAGATCGCGGACAAGCTGGGCTTTAAGACCACCGGGGCCATCTCCAAACGGATCGCCAAGATCGCCGCCGGATATGAGGCGTTTGCCCATGGCCAGTATAACGATTTTCTAAGCGAACACTAAATCAGACAGAGATGCAAATTGCAGTCACGAGACAGCTCGTGGCTGCTTTTTCTATCCCTATGTCGGAAATCCAATCTGAAGGAGGGATCACAATGCTCCCAACAAGATACAAAATGCCGCTTTTCGCCGCCCCGCTGTCCCGGCACGACCGGCAGTTGAAAACGCGCTCACAGCGCCGAAAAATCGCCAAAATGACACCGGGAACATACAGTAATCTTCCCGGAACCCCAAATCTCAATTATCGTCTGCAAAGGAGTAACAATGCCGCGTATGAGCAAGAAACGGCGGGAGGAATGGTCTTTCTTCCTCAACCGCCGTAATCGTATCACATATAACCCCATCTGTAGAGGCTGCACCCAGGACTGCAAGCAGAGCTTCCGTATGGGCATCGTTGTCTGCGACCGCTACTGGTCCAAACGCTGGAAGCCCCGGGAGGAACGCAGATGAGCAAGACGTTGGAGCAGCTTCGGGCGGAACAGGCCAGAGACAAGGCTCTGCTGGAGCAGTATCAACACCGGCTGGAACGGTTGGAAAACCGGGCAAAGTATTTGAGCAAGGCCGAGCGGACCGCACGGACGCACCGGCTCATCACCCGCGGGGCCGCCGTGGAGAGCATCGCCCCGGAGATCAAGACCATGGCAGAGGTGCCGTTTTACTCCCTCATGGAACAGATACTTTCTCTGCCGGATGTTCAGGCTGTCATCCAGTCTGCACTTTCCAAGGAGGACGGGTGATGGCCCTCTACCATTTTCATGTCACCCAAATCAAGCGCAGCGCCGGTCAGTCCGCCATCGCCTCCGCCGCCTATCGCGCCGGAGAGAAACTTTACAGCGAATACTACGGCGAGACCAGCGACTACAGCCACAAGAAGGGCGTGATTAGTTCCGAAATACTTCTCCCGCCAAATGCGCCGCCAGAATACGCTGACAGGCAAACCTTATGGAACGCCTTGGAGCGGGCGGAGCGGAACAAAGACGCCCAGCTTGCATACAGCTTTGACATTGCCTTGCAGAGCGAGTTTTCCCTGGAGGAGAACATCGCGCTCGCAAGGCAATTTGTATCGGAGCAGCTTGTCAGCCGGGGTATGATCGCGGACCTCGCCGTCCATATGCCGGACAAGGAGATACAAAACCCTCACTTCCACATCCTCTGTCCTATTCGGCCGTTGAAAGAGAACGGGAAGTGGGGATACAAGCAGCACCGCGTCTACCACCTGGACGAACAGGGCGACCGCATTCTTGATGAGAACGGCAAAGCGACCTTTGACGCTGTGCCCACCACCGATTGGGGCAGCCCGGAGCGGCTGGAATCCTGGCGGGCGGCCTGGGCCGCGCTGTG
>CANRDC010000044.1 GCA_947629245.1 uncultured Oscillospiraceae bacterium
CGCAAGGACAATATCGGTTTTATCTTCCAACAGTATTATCTGCTCCCGAATATGACTGTCGAAAAGAATGTACGAATGGGAGCTGACCTTGCGGGCAATCGGGAATATAGGGAAATTATAACTGCCGTAGGGCTTGAAGATAAATCAAAGAAATATCCGAGTGAGCTTTCGGGCGGTGAGCAGCAAAGAGTTTCCGTTGCCCGTGCTCTTGCGAAAAAGCCCAAGGTGCTGTTTTTGGACGAGCCGACAGGCGCATTAGATGAACAGACAGGCAGACAGGTGCTTGATTATATCTGCAAGCTGCATAAGGAATACGGTTTTACCATTGTAATGGTCACACACAATCAGAATATAGCGGAAATGGCGAATACGGTTGTAAAAATGAACAGCGGGAAAATATCCGAGGTTTTTACCAACGAAAAGCAAAAGACCGCTTATGAGATCGGGTGGTAATGGTATGGTCGTAGGAATGAAAGACGCGCTCAAACTGATTGGGATATCCATGATCGCTTGCTGCGCCGTTTTCGTATGCACGTTGTTTTTGGATTATAATATTGACATCGCGGCAATGAAAAATGAGATAACAACGGTAGGCGGCGTCACAATGTATCATGCGATCGTTTCAACGGGAAAGGTAGTCGCGGCCGTTTCGGGTGGCTGTTTAGCCATAACGTCCGTCATTATGCTCCTGTTCTATGTCAAGAACTACATAGATACGCACGGCAAAGAACTTGGAATACTGAAAGCTCTCGGATATTCTAACTTCAAAATCGCAAAGCACTTTTGGGTGTTCGGATCAAGTGTTTTCGTCGGCTGCGCTTTGGGATATGTGCTGGCTTTTCTCTATCTGCCGAGTTTCTATGAATTGCAAAATGCCGAACACCTTTTTCCCGAGATCAAGGTGCGGTTTCATCCTCTTTTGGCATTTCTTTTGGTCGGCATACCTGCAATCAGCTTTGCGGCTTTAGCGGTTATATATGCCTGTTTAAGACTTAAAACACCCGTGCTTGATTTGCTGAAAGAAAAGCGTGAGTATAAGGCAACGGTAAGCAAAAAGGAAACAAAGGATATGCCTTTTCTGAAAGAATTAACGAGGAGTACAGTAACAGGCAGAAAAACACTTGTGTTTTTCATTGCGTTTTCGGCGTTTTGTTTCTCGGATATGGTGCAGATGTCAATGTCCATGAAAGATCTTTCGAGCGAGACAATGGCGATCATGATATTAACGATCGGCTTGATCCTCGCCTTTATGACCTTGTTTCTATCGCTCTCAAGCGTAGTAAAAGGAAACACGAAAACCATTGCTATGATGCGGGTGTTTGGCTATAAACATAGTGATTGCAGCAAGGCAGTCCTCGGAGGCTATAGACCGTTTTCTTATATTGGATTTGTGATCGGTACGATCTATCAGTATGCGTTATTAAAAATCATGGTGACGATCGTATTTGCCGATGTCGGGAATGTCCCTGAATACAATTTCGATTTTAAGGCGTGTGCGGTCACATTGGGCTTGTTTATCCTCACTTATGAAATTGCCATGTACGGCTGCTCTCAGCGGATAAAGAAACTACCGATCAAAAGTGTTATGTTGGAATGATCGCGGCACGGAATTACGTGCTTATCTGGCGTTTTCCCCAAAGGCCCTCCCTGATTTCTGTCACGGCGGGGGCCGCTTTTGCGTTCTTCGTAGTGTGAGCGCTCAAAAGGAGGCGAAGGATATGGACGAGACAACGGCCCTGGCGCGTCTGCGCCGGGGAGACGAGCGGGCTCTGGAGTGGTTCGTGGCCCGGTACACGCCCTATGTGGGGGCCATCGTGTGGAACATCGTCGGCGGACGCCTCACCGTCCAGGACGGGGAGGAGATCGCGGCGGACGTGTTCCTGCAGCTTTGGCGCAGCCGGGCAAAGCCCCGGCCGGGCGCGGTAAAGAGCTACCTGGGGGCCATCGCCAGAAGCCGGGCCATCGACCGTCTCCGGCGGGAGACGGGTCAGCCGGAGCTGGAATACGACGAACTGGACGTGGCCGTGGAGGGCCCCGAGAGTGACGTGCTGGCCGGGGAGGTCCGGGAGGCGCTGCTGGCGGCGGTGGACGCGCTGGGCCCGCCGGATAGGGAGATATTCCTGCGCCGGTACTATTACGGCCAGTCGGCCCCGGAGATCGGCCAGAGACTGGGCATGAAGCCGGAGGCGGTCCGCCAGCGGTTGAAGCGGGGCCGGGACCTGCTGCGGCGGATGCTGACGAAAGGAGATTTTTCGAGTGGAAATATTTGACATGTTCGACGGGCTCTGTCCCGAGGACCTGCCCCTGGGCGACAGCCCCATCGACACGAACCGGGTGATGGGCCTGGTCCGGGCGGAGGTGAAGAGGACAAAGAAAAAGCCCAGGCGGCTGGGCCGGACGGTGCGGACGACCCTGATCGCGGCGGCGCTGGCGGCCTTCATGGGCGTGACAGCCTACGCGGCCTACGAGCTGTTCATCGACAAATACGTCATCGACCAGCCGGCCGAGTATGAGACCGAGGCCCAGAAGGAGGACCGGACCACGGCCCGGATCTCCGTGACCGGCTACCAGGGTACGCCGGAGTACGCGGCCTATACCGAGTGGGAGGCCTGGCAGAGCGACTGGTGGGAAGAGGCCCGGGAGCAGGCCCCCTGGAAGGAGCGGGGCGTGGACGACTCCTGGCACGAGACGCCGGACAACTACTATGGGCTGTACGGGGCCAGTTTCCAGGACCAGGCGGATGCTCTGGACGCCATCGTGGAAAAGTACGGCCTGACCCTCCACCAGGACATGGCGGCCTATTACCAGTCCAAGGACCTGTACGAGGCACTGGGCACGGAACCCTTCCTGGGCGGCGACCTTGCGCCGTTCGCGGAGGACTATGACGTGGGCGGCTATATCTACGACGACGGCAGCTTCAAGGCGGAGTTTGACGAAAACCTGTCCGGTGACCGCACGGTGAGCATGCAGATGTTCGTCAATGCCAAGGGCTCTTTTGCCACCATCTCCGGCTCGACGGAACTGACCGAAGACGGCGAGGCATGGCAGTATACCACCAAAAGCGGCAGGAGCGTGGACCTGTATCTCGCGCCCAACAGCGCGGAGATCATGGCGGAGAGCGAGGGGGCCTATATCTCTGTGAGCGCCCACGCGGGCAGCGCCCCCAGCTACGACCCGGCCGCGGACCCCCGGCTGAGCGAAGAGGAAAAGCGGTCCTATCTGGAGGACTGTTTGCGGATCGACCCGGACATGACCGAGGCCGAACAGGAGGCCGCGTGGCAGGAGGTATATGACGGGGAGGTGGAGATACAGCTGTCGATGCTGCCGACTGCCATCACCAAAGAGGACCTGCAGACCATCGCGGACAGTATCGACTTTGCCGTCCTGGCGGACCGCTTCGACGGCACGCCGCATCCTGAGACCGCCGACATGCTGCCGGTATTGGAGGAGCGGGAGGAAGAGCGGTTCTCTGGCCACGGCGACCTCTCGGAGCAATATGACAACTTCATGGCATACGCTGTGGAGGAAATGGGCCGCTACGCGCCCAGTCTGTTCCCAGCGGGGTTTGCCGATATGCTCAGCGCCTCCCAGCAGCCAGCGGACGAGCTGGGCCTGGAGGGGGGAGAGCTGCTGTCGCTGGGAGGCGTGTTTTTCCCCAGTGCGACGGAGACGGACGGGTTCAGCTATTATCGCGTTCTGGACTGCGACGTCGCGGCGGAAGGATATCCGGACGTGATACGCGCCTTCCTGGAGAAGAATGTGCCCGGCGGGGAGATCACGGACGAGACTGTCCAGGGCTGCCCGGCGCTGCTGGCGATGACGGCGGATCACGGCGAAGTGTGGTGGTACGACGAGAGTGCGGACCTGCTGTTCAGCGTGAACATCGACATGATGGGCGCGGGGACGGTGGATCGGGACGCGGTCCTGGCCCTGGCCGAGAGCGTGGAAAAGGTCGAATAAAAAATCAACAAGGCCCTGCCGCATCCCGGCAGGGCCTTACTTTGTTGGAAGGCTCCCTTGTGCAAAGGGAGCTGTCACGCGAAGCGTGACTGAGGGATTGTCACAACCCCTCCGAGCCGCCTTGCGGCGGCCCACCTCCCCTTGCACAGGGGAGGCTTTCAAGCGGTTTATCCCACGCTCTCCACGAACCGCAAAAAGGCCGCTTGGCCCGCGTCGGTGCGCTTATAGACCCCCGCGTGCTCCAGGACCTTGGCGAACACCTTGCCCACCTCGTCCTGCAAAATGGATAGGGCGTTCTCGGCGGTGAAGGCGTACTTCTCCCGGAGGCTGTCCGCCCAGGGCGCGTGCTTGGAAAGGGTCTCGTCGGCGTGGATATCGGCCCCCTTCACCAGTGCGTCCGCCAAGGCGGCCAGCTCCGTCTTGAGCCGGGCCGGGAGGACCGCCAGGCCCATCACCTCGATCAGGCCGATGTTCTCCTTTTTGATGTGGTGCAGCTCCTGATGGGGGTGGAAGATGCCGAGAGGATATTCCTCCGAGGTCCGGTTGTTGCGCAGCACCAGGTCCAGCTCAAACTGCTCCTCCCGCATCCGCGCGATGGGGGTGATGGTATTGTGGGGCTCTCCGTTCGTCTCGGCATAGATATCCGCCGCCGGGTCGGAATACCCCCGCCAGGCCAGCAGTATCCTGTCCGCCAGATCGATGAGCCGGTCCGGGTCGGCGCAGCGGATGCGGATCACGCTCATGGGCCACTTGACGATACCCGCCTCCACGTCCTCGTAGCCGGGGAAGGACACCGCCGTCTCCACCGGGGCCTTCGCCATGGCGAAGGTGTACCGCCCGCCCTGGAAATGGTCGTGGCTCAAGATGGAGCCGCCCACGATGGGCAGGTCCGCGTTGCTGCCGATGAAGTAGTGGGGGAATATCCGCAGAAAATCCATCTGCTTGCGGAAGGTGGACCGGTCGATCTTCATGGGGATATGTTGGGAATTGAGCACGATGCAGTGCTCGTTGTAATAGACGTAGGGGGAGTACTGGAAAAACCAGCTCTGCTCGTCCAGTGTGAGGGAGATCATCCGGTGATTCTGCCGGGCGGGATGGTCCAGGCGGCCCCGGTAGCCCTCGTTCTCGGCGCAGAGCTGGCAGGCGGGGTAGGCGTTCTGGGGGGCGTTTTTCGCCGCGGCAATGGCCCGTGGGTCCTTCTCCGGCTTGGACAGGTTGACGGTGATGTCCAAATCGCCGTACTCGGTGGGGGACACCCACTTCATGTCCCTGGCGATGCGGTAGCGGCGGATGTAGTCCGTGTCCTGGGAGAAGGCGTAGTACCAGTCCGTGGCGGCCTCGGGGCTTTGCATGTACTTGGCCCAGAAGACCCGCCGGACCGCGCTGGGCCGGGGGGTGAGACGGCCCATGAGCTCCGTGTCCAGGATGTCCCGGCTGGCGACGCCGGGCTCGCACCGGCCGTTTTCCACGGCCCAGTCCAGAATGTCCCGCAAAATGTCCTCCAGGGGCCGGGCGGGACCGGCGGAGGGCGCCTCCCAGCGGTCCAGACCCAGGGCGGACAGGAGCTGATTGGCCGCCCAGGTTTGGTCGTCCGGGCCGATGAGACCCTTGGAAAGGGCGTATTGAATGAGCTCGGCGATGTTTTGGTCGATCATATCTGCGTCCTCCTATGCGATCTTCGCGCCGCCCACGGGGCGGACGGTGAGGACGCGGCAGGCGCCTTCGCCCAGCACGGCGTCCACGCGGGTCTTGAACTCATTCAGCGTGTCCAGGGGCACGAAGGCCTGGGCCGTGCCGCCGAAGCCGCCGCCGTGGACCCGGACCGCGCCGCGCCCGTTCAAAATGTGCTCGCTCAGGGCGATGGCGAGCATCAGCGCCTGATCGGCGGTCTGGCCCGTGGGCACCACGTTTTGCAGATACTGGGCGGAGGAGCGGCCGGAGGCGTATGCCAGGGTCAAAAACCGGCTAAAATTTCCGGCTTTGAGAGCGCGGGCCTGGGCGCGGGCCCGCTCGTTCTCGTCAAAGAAATGCATGGCCCGCAGCACGGCCCGGTCGCCTGTCAGGGTCCGGAGCCGGGGGATGGCGGCGTAAAACGCCGCCGGGTCCACGTCCCGGAGGACCTCCTTGCCGAAGAAGCGGCTGACGGCCTTCAGCTCGTCGGTAATGGCCGCGTATTCCGCCGTCAGGTCCCTATGGCTCGCGCCGGAGTCCAGGATGCACAGGGCGTAGCCCTCCTGCCACAGGTCCAGGTCGATGCGCTCCACGATGGGATCGGCCGGGTCGGCAAAGTCGA
Organism: uncultured Oscillospiraceae bacterium; assembly: GCA_947629245.1. GTDB lineage: Bacteria > Bacillota > Clostridia > Oscillospirales > Oscillospiraceae > CAJOIG01. The sequence goes on from CANRDC010000044.1 coordinate 6,254, forward strand.
TGGCCACCACGCCGCCCACGGAAGAGGCGGTCTGGTCCATCAGGCCGCAGGGCTTGCCAAAAAAGACGTTTTCCGCGTACTGGCCGACCTGAGCGATCTGGACGGCGTCGAGACCGGCGGAGAACAGGTCGTTGAGGATGGTGCCCAGCAGCACCTCAAAGGCGGCGGAGGAGGAAAGGCCGCTGCCGCCGGGCACGTCGGACACCACATACACGTCCGCGCCCGCCCCGGCAAAGTCGCAGCCAAGCTGCTCGAACCGGGCGGCCACGCCCCGCAGCAGCGCCAGGGAGGTGTTTTGCTCCCCGGGCCTGGCGGTCAGGTCGGAAAGGTCCACGTCCAGCAGGGGATAGCCCTCGGACAGGACCCGGAACCGGCCTGTATCCGTCCGGGCGGCGGCGGCCAGATCGTCCAGATCCACCCCGGCGGCCAGGACCCGGCCATGCTGGTGGTCGGTGTGGTTGCCGCCCAGCTCCGTCCGGCCGGGGGCGCTGAAAAAGGCGTCCGCCGGACGCTGGAAGGTATCGGCGAAGCGGTCCAGCATGTAGGCGTAGCGGCGCTTTTGCTGCTCCAGCCGGACCGGACCGTACAGCGCCAGAAGCTGTCTGTCCAGCGCGCCGTCGGCAAGGCGTGTGCGAAGTTCGTCCATGGTTCTCTCTCCTGTCTTATTTGTCAGATAGGTTCACTTGCAATGGGGATGTCCGCCCTGGGCACCTTGTCCCAGGAGAAGAGGGGGATGAGCTCGACGGGCGAGACCGGCTCCGGGGCGGGAAGCAGCCCGGCCAGATACGCCAGCCGTCCGATCAGCTTCCGTGGTGCGTATTGGGACCGGAGGGCCTGGGTGCTGAGGCTGCCCAGCCGCTTGGACAGCTTTCCGCCGCCGTTCCCGCCGGTGAGAAGCGGCAGATGGCAGTAGCGGGGCGGCGTGCCGCCAAGCTCGCGGATCAGCCAGCTCTGCCGGGGGGCGGAGGACAGCAGGTCCCGGCCCCGGACCACGTCCGTCACGCCCATGCGCATATCGTCCACGCTGACCGCCAGCTGGTAGGCGTACACCCCGTCCGCCCGGCGGAGGATGAAGTCGCCCTCCGCCGCCAGAGCTTGGGCGTATGTCCCGTAGTGCCCGTCCTGGACGGTCACGGTCTCGTCCGGGACCCGCGCTTTCCAGGCGGGGCGGCGGTCCGCGGCCAGCGCGGTCCGCTCCGCCGCCGTGAGATGCGCGCAGCGGCAGCCGGGGTCGTGGGACCGCTTGCCGGGGTGGGGCGCGGAGGCGGCCAGACGCTGACTTCTGGTGCACCAGCAGGGGTATACCAGCCCCCTGGCCTCCAGGGCCCGAAAAGCGTCCGCGTAAAGCTCCGTACGGCGGCTCTGACAGTAGGCGGGGTCGGGATATCCCTCGTCCCAGTCGAACCCCAGCCAGCGCAGGTCCTCCGCCAGAGCGGCGGCGTACTCCGCCCTGGACCGGGCCGGGTCCAGGTCCTCCATCCGGAAGATCAGCCTTCCCCCGTGGGCGCGGCAGTCCAGCCACGCCAGGAGCATGGCCAGCAGATTTCCCATGTGCATATACCCCGAGGGGCTGGGCGCGAACCGGCCCACATACCGCGTGTCCATACCACTATTATAATGCTTTTCCGCCGCTTGTAAAGGCAGAAATTCCCTGCCCACTTGACAGTTGGGCGGGGGTCTTATAAAATATGGATACGTAGATCTGCGTTCAAAGGAGCGGAAAGCGATGAATCTGCCCAACAAACTGACCCTGGCCCGTATCGGCATGACGGTGCTGATGGTGGCGTTTCTGCTGCTGAACGGCCCTGTGTGGGCATGGCTGGCGGCGGTGATGTACGCTGCCGCGTCCCTGACGGACCTGGCCGACGGCCGGATCGCCCGGAAAAGGCATCTCGTGACTAACTTCGGTAAGTTCATGGACCCGTTGGCGGACAAGATCCTGAACTACTCCGTCATGATCGTGCTGATCCCCGAGCGGCTCATCCCCGTGGTGGCGGTGGTGATCATCCTGTTCCGGGAATTTCTCGTGTCCGGCGTGCGGCTCTCCGCCGCGGAGCAGGGGCGGGTGGTGGCCGCCAACATCTGGGGGAAGGTGAAGACCTTCGTACAGGATCTGTCGCTTGTGGCGATATTGGTGCTGCGGGCGGTGGACGTGAGCTTCCTGGAGCCGCTGTCCAACGGCCTTCTGTGGCTGTGCGCGGCGCTGACGGTGATCTCCGGCGCGATCTACCTCATGGACAACAAGGACGTGCTGGAGGACGCGAACTGACGCCGAACAGGCTCTGAGGATGTCGAAGTCCCGCAAGCGGGACTGCTCCATCGGTCAGAGCCTGTTCTCTTTCTCCCACGGGAACACTGTTCCCGTAGGAGCCCTTATGCCAATAGGACGCCCCCTGCGGTCGGCAGGGGGCGAATTATTATATTAGGGGGCTTTTCCCGAACGCTGTCAGGCCGCCGCGTCCAGCCGGTACAGCTCCTCCAGCAGGGGGCGGCAGATGTCCTCCACTGCGCCGGGCTCGGTGAACAGCCGCAGCCCGCAGTCGGTCAGGACCGTGCTATAGCCCGCCTTATAGGCGTCCGCGTCCATCACCTTTTTCCAGGCGTCCACGCCGGAGCGAAAGTCCTCGCGGGCCAGGTCCCAGATCTGGATGGCGGCCAGGGCGGAGACGGCGTAGCTGAGATAATAGAGCGGGCTCTCAAAGGTGTGGGATACGTACATCCAGGAGTAATCCACGTCCCGGAGCTCCTCCCGCCCGTATTCGGCGCAGACGTCCGCGAACAGCCGGTCGATCTCGTCCGGCGTCATGTCCGGCGAGGAATAGATCCGGCGCTGGAACTCGTCGAAAATACAGCCCTCCAGCACCGCGTCGACAAGCTCGCCCAGAGCCAGGAACCGCGCCGTGTCCGCGCCGTCGGCGTATATCTCGCCGTAATACTCCGTCAGCAGGGTCTCCAGACCGGTGGAGTGGACCTCCAGCAGATCGTAGCAGGGCGTATCGGTCAGCAGGTCATAGTCGGGGTGGAGGCGGTCATAGGCGAAGTGGCCGAACTCGTGGGCCAGAGAGCCCAGGTCGGCGCAGTTCCCGCTCAGATGGGCGAATATGAAAGCGCTGTCATAGGCGTTCAGCGCGACGGTGAAGGAGCCGGGGAAGCGGTTCTCGCCGTCGGAAACGTCGCACAGGCCGTGGCACGTCATATATTGCCAGGACTCGGCGAGCGTGGGGTCGATCCGGCCCGCATATTCGCCCAGCGTCCTCATGAGCCCGTCGGCGTCCGGTACGGGCCCGACGGCGCCGTATCCGTACCACAGGGGGCTTTGGTCGAGAGAGCCGTAAAACTCCTTGCCGACCGCCTTCGCCGCGTCGCACAGAAGCTGGGCCTCCTCCGGGCCGTAGTCCCGGCCATAGACCCGCTCATAGGCGAGATCGGCGTAGCTTTCGTACCCTTCCGCTTCCGCCAGCTCCGCCCGGATGGACACCAGTTCGGTAAAGACGGGGGCCACCAGGTCGTTCAGTTCCTTCTGCAGGCCGTAATAGACCTCCAGATAGCCGTCATAGTCCCGGTCTGCCAGACTGACGCCGGGAAAGCCGTTGAGCATGTCCCATGTCCAGGTCCTGCCCAGATAGGAATAGGAGACGGCGTCCGCGTCGTTTATGAGGGCGTTGTACTCGTCCACCAGCTCCGCCTCCCGGCCTGTGAGCTCCGCCTCCCGGTCCGTCATGGGCACGTAGTCCGCCAGGGCCTCCGCCGCGCCGTCTCCTACGTGGGCGGCGAACGCCTCCGCGCAGGGCCCCTCGGTCACGCCCCGGCAGGCGAGGGACAGCGCGTCCGCCGCCTCGGCCAGGAGCTTGGAGCAGTACACGCTCTCCTGCGACCAGTACGCGTCCGTCACGTCGGCGCAGTAGCGGATATAGGCGATGGCACCGAGGGTGTCGATGCGCGCCAGCTCCGCATAGAGCGTGTCGTACAGTTCGAGCACGGCTCGGACGTCGTCCTGCGCGCCAAGGGCGGCCAGCCTGTCCGTCTGCGCATAAAACCACGCCGGGTCATAGTGCCGGTAGTCCATGTCCGCCCAGTCCGCGCCCTCCTGCCCGGCGGTGGAGACCGTCGGGGCGGGGGAGGGCTCCGCCGCCCCGGTCGGGAGCGCGTCGGCCATGACCGCCCGGTCCGCCGGACGCAGCAGCTCCCGCACGGGGGCGAAGGGCTCCGACGCGGTCAGCAGCAGGACCACGGCCAGAAGGATGGAGATGATGATTTTCATATCGGGAGGACCTCGCTTGCGGCCAACGGGCCGTTTCGGTTAGTTTGTCCGCTGCGGCCAAGTATATCACAGACCGCCGGAAAAGGAAATTGACAGAGAATACTTGTTTTAGTATAATGGCTTGCCCTGTGTAAAGGAGAACGCTTTTATGACCAGACCGGATATAGGCAAATTTATAGGAGACCGGCATTTTTACCGCCGGGCGCTGACGGTGGCCCTGCCCATCATGCTGCAGAACACGGTGACGAATTTTGTCTCCCTGCTGGACAACATCATGGTCGGTCAGACCGGCACCGCGTCCATGAGCGGCGTGGCGGTGGTGGGGCAGCTGTTTTTCATCTTCTACCTGGTGATCTTCGGCACGGTCTCGGGACCGGGCATCTTCTGCGCCCAGTTCTGGGGCGCGGGGGAGGAGCGGAGCTTCAAGGCGGCGTTTCGGTATAAGCTGGTCACGTCGCTGGCCATGTGCTTTGTGTGCATGGCGGTCCTGGCCGGGGCGGGAGAGCCCCTGATCGGGCTCTACATCACCGGCGGCGAGGCGGAGACCGCCCAGGTGGCCGCCTATGCCGGGGACTATCTGCGGGTGATGCTGTGGGGGATGATCCCGTACACCGTGGCCATGGTCTACGCCACGACCCTGCGGGAGGCGGGCCACGCGGTGGTGCCCATGGCGGCGTCCTGGTCGGCGGTGGCGGTGAATCTGTTTTTGAACTGGGTGCTGATCTTCGGCCATCTGGGCGCGCCCGCCATGGGGGTCCGGGGCGCGGCCCTGGCCACGGTGATCTCCCGGCTGGTGGAGCTTTCGGTGTGCGTTGGGTGGAGCCACCGGCACAAAGAACAGGTGCTGTTCACCCTGCATATGCTGGAGGGGGCGCCCATGCCGAAGGCGCTGCTGGCGGACATGTTCCGCCGGAGCATGCCCCTCATGCTCAACGAGGCCCTGTGGTGCCTGGGCTCCGCCACCCTGACCCAGATCTATTCCACCCGTGGCATCACGGTCATGGCGGCGCTGAACATCGCGCTGGTGCTGTTCGACGTGTTCACGGCCATCGCCTTCAGCGTGGGCAGCACCATCGGCATCCTGGTGGGACAGGAGCTGGGGGCGGGGCAGACCGAACAGGCGGTGGATACGGACCGGAAGCTGCTGGCCTTCGGCGTGGCGCTCTCGGCCGTCATCGCCCTGGGCATGGCGGCGGCCTCGGGACTGTTTCCCCGGTTTTACAACACGACCGATGATGTCCGGGCCCTGGCGGCGGCCCTGATCCGGATCATGGCCTTCTATCTGCCCCTGGACTGCTTCGCCAACGGCAGCTACTTCACCATGCGCTCCGGCGGCAGGACCCTGGTCACGTTCCTGTTCGACAGCTGCTTCGCCTGGGCGGTGAACGTGCCGGTGGCCTGGGTGCTTGCCCACAGGACGACTCTCGGCATCCTGGCGGTGTACGCGCTGAGCCTGTCCACCGTGCTCATCAAGTGCGTCATCGGCGCGGTGCTGATCCATAAGCGCTACTGGGTGAACACTCTGTCCGGCGCAAGACCGGACGCGCTCCGGGATCTGTGACAAAAAGGTAAAGAATTCCGGCAAAATAATAAAATATTAAGAATCAATCGTTGACAACCCGGATTTTTGATGATAGAATTGTAACCGAATCCAGATGGAAATAACAAGAAATAACAAAAAGATTACACGGAGACCTTTTCATGGATTCAGGAGGTACAGCGCTATGAGAAAGATATGGAATACGCTCGTCGTGCTTGGCATTCTGCTCTGCATGGTGATGAGCCTGGGCGTCACTGCCGACGCCGCCGAGGGCGACGCCGCGATCTTCGCCGTCGGCGACACGCAGCTTGCCCCCGAGAACATCGACGCGATGGAGACCCAGACGCCGGGCTGCCTGGTGGTGGATGTGAACGGCCTGGCGGACGGTCAGTCCACGATCGGTTATGACGTGGTCTATGTGCAGAGCGATCCCCAGATCATGACCGATTATGCCTATATCTGGCCGGGCTTCGCCCAGCAGTTCGAGGTCGGCGCCCAGTCCCGCAAGGTCGTCCTGGTGGGCGTGGGCGAGGCCAGCACCGCCGATGAGATCAACGCCGCTATCGGCGCGTATCTGGCCGACGGGTCCTATGTGATCGCCGTGGGTCCCGCCGCTGCCGCCGCCGCGGTGAGCGGCTGCGCCGACGTGGATATGTTCATGACCACCGGCCTGGAGGATACCGGCGCCGCAGGCGCAGCGAAGGTCGTTAACGTGGGCAAGGAGGCGGACGCTCCCGTCAGCCTCGTGCTGGTCAACGAGGACGGCACCGCTTCCGACGCGGCCATTCCCGTGCCCCAGCCTGTGGCCGACCCCGGCGTGGACCCTGCGGAGCAGACCGGCAATGACGACGGTATCGGCGATCCCGCTATCGGCGATCCTGTCACTGGCGCGCCCGAGGGCGATCCCGCGCCTGAGGGAGCCGATAACGGCGTGGGCACGCTGGACGAACCTATGATGGGCGGCCCTGTGGTCAGCGCGCCTGAGATAGATGCGCCCGAGACCGTGATCTACTACGCCGTGAAGTATGACGGCAACGGCCGGGACGAGGGCACCTACGTGACCGACGACCTGCAGGTCGCCGGGGGAAGCGAGTACGCCCTGCGGGACAATGGCTATACCCGCGCCGGTTACAACTTTGTTGGCTGGACCCTGGACGCGCCGGACGCCGAGATAGTCTATCAGCCCGGCGACAAGATCGTTGTGAACAGTAACACTACTGTCTATGCCAAGTGGGAGGCTGTTGAGGAGCCCGCCGACGGCGATCCTGCCGACGGCGATCCGACCACCGGCGATCCGACCACCGGCGATCCGACCACCGGCGATCCGACCACCGGCGATCCGACTACCGGCGATCCGATCACCGGCGATCCGACCACCGGCGATCCGACTACCGGCGATCCGACCACCGGCGATCCGACTACCGGTGATCCGACTACAGGTGATCCTACTACCAACGAGCCCACCACCGGCGATCCTACCACTGTCGAGAGCCAGTTCCAAGTGACCTACAAGGCCGGTGAGGGTACCGGCGATGACCAGGGCTTCCGCTATGACAGCGGCACGGAGATCACGCTGCCCGACGGCGGCGCCTTCACGGCTCCCGAGGGCAAGGAGTTTTCCGGCTGGCTTCTGGATGGCGCCGAGACCGTATATGGGGTCGCCGAGACTTACACCGTGACGGGCGACGTGACCTTCGTAGCCCAGTATCAGGACAGGACGGCCTATACCGTCACCTACGATCTTGGTGACAGCGGCAATGAGAGTTACAGCATTTCTGTCTACGAGGGCGACGCCCATACGCTGGCCGAAGCGCCTGCCGTGATCCCGGCGAACGCGGCCTTTAACGGCTGGCTGGTAGATGGCGAGGCCAAGGCTGTGGGCGAAACGATCACCGTGACCGGCGACGTCACCGTGACGGCCGATTGGACCATCACCGCGATCACCGTCACCTATAAGTCCGGCATCGAGGGCGTGGGCGATACGCAGCCCGTCAATGTGGAGGTGGGCAGCAGCTACACTCTGCTCGATAACCCCTTCGCGCTCCCGGAGGATCTGGCCTTTACCGGCTGGCGGCAGGTGATAACGGTGGACGGCGTGGAGACTGTCGACACCGAGGGAGAGCCTCTCCAGCCCGGCGACGTGATGACCGTCGGCGAGACCGACCTGACGTTCATGGCCCAGACGGTGGAGATGGTCACGGCCAAGGTGACCTATCTGCCCGGCGACGGCAGCGACAAGAAGTTCGAGGATACGACGGACGCCTTCAAGAGCGGCGATACCCTACAGTATTCGTTGAAGGAGCTGCCCGCCGACTTTGAGACGCCCGCGGGCAAGACCTTCGGCGGCTGGAAGTTTGGCGACAGCACCTGCAATCCCGGCGATACCATCCCGGTCACCGCGGATACGGCGGATACGATCGTCGTCACGGCCATCTGGAATGACGTCGTCAAGGAGAAGGTCGATCCCGCCGTGGACACCGACACCGTTAGCCTGACGTATACGCATGGCTCCACCGATAAGCTGCAGGTGCAGTACAAGGCCAAGATAGACGTCGTTTCCATGAACGGCGCCGCCCTGACCCCCGGCACGCAGTACAATGTCGTGGAGGATGGCGCTGTCAGCACGATCGTCTTCGACAATGGCTATCTCGACAGCCTGTCCGCGGGCGACTATACCCTGAACGTCACCTTCGCGGCCACGGACACCATCGAATACACCCCCAATACCCGCACTCTGACCGTTTCCGTGCCGCCTTCTCCGACGCCCGAGAGAACCGCTGAGCCTACGGTGTTGACCTGGGCCGACCGCTCCACCGCTCTGGAGATCACCTTTGACTCCCAGCCCGTGAAGCTGGAGATAGACTACAGCAGCGGCAAGGGTTTAACCTATCAGGCGGCCAAACCCACCTCGGATTATACCGTTCAGGGCAACTCTCTGCTCATGCAGCCGGATCTTGTCAACAAGAATAGGGGCGTGTGGAGTGAAGGCGGCCCGTATGTATTCCGTGTAACTCTGGCCGACGGAACGCAGAAGTTCCTTAAGGTCACGCTCGGCGCTGTCCCCAAGACGTCCCCCGCTCCCGCGACGGCCTCTCCGACGCCCACCGCCACGCCCAACGGGCCCACCTCGCCCGCCACCGGCGACAACAACAACGTGGTGCTGTATGTGGTGATCCTGGCGGTCCTGATCGTCGCGCTGGCTGCGGTGCTCATCATCGTGGTGAAGCGGCGGAAGCGGTAAGGCCACAGACGAACAGCGAACAAATGACCAGCAAGGGCCGTGGATAACCCCACGGCCCTTTTGCGGACGGAGAACGGAAAGACGGAGGGCCATGAGGATGCCCATATTCAAAGGAATCTGCAAACGCGCGGCGGCGCTGCTTTTGTGCGGCGCGTCGCTGCTATCGCTGGCGGCCTGCGGCGACGACGGCCCGAAGGAGATACGCTACCGGGAGGGCGAGACGTTCACCGTCGCCGTGGCGGAGGAGCCGGAGACGCTCAACCCCTTTTTCGCCACGTCCAAGGTGGCGGAGGAGTTCTTCCTGCTGGCGTATGACCCCCTGTGGCGGCTGAACGCCGAGGGCGAACCGGTGAACTGCCTGGTGGAGGACTACAGCCTGTCCAGCGACAAGCTCACCTGGACCATCCGTCTGCGAAAGGACGCGTATTTCTCCGACGGCGTACAGCTCACCTCGTCCGACGTGCGCTTTACATACGAGAACATGATGATAAGCTCGCCCGTGTACGACCCGTGCTTTGACGGCATCTCCGACATTCGCTGTCCGGACAGCTTCACGGTGGTCATCTCCACCGACTATGTGAAGGGCGACATGCGGCTCAACCCTGTGCCCATCCTGCCCCAGCACATCTGGAGCGGGGAGACGGGCGATCTGCGCGGCTTTGCGAACGAGCAGATGATCGGCTCCGGGCCCTTTGTGCTCCAGCCCGGCAGCGACAATCCGCAGGATGTGAGCTGGACCTTCCGGGCCCGGTCGGACCACTTCATGGGCGAGCCGGTGCTTGGCAGCGTGCATTTTGTCTATTATGGCACGGAAAACGGCGCCGGACGGGCGGTCTCCACGGGGGAGGCGGACGCGGCCATCGACATGACGGACGTGCAGCTCACCACGCTGCAGGGCGTGCCGGGCGTGCGGCTCATCCAGGCGTATCTGCCAAGCTCCGAGGTGTGGGCCATCGCCTTCAACACCCGAAAGGGCGTGTTCGCCGACCAGGGCATGCGCCAGATGGTGGAGTACTGTTCCGACCGGGAGTGGATGCTGTCCATGTCCTCCGGCGAAGGCGGCGTGACCGGCAGCGTCTGGGCCAGCCCCGGCGCGGACTATTTCTACAGCATCGTGAATCTGCGGCCGTTTGATGTGGAGGCGGGCCGGAACATCCTCTATGCGAGCGGATACAACGACATGAACAACGACGGCGTGATGGAGGACTACGTAACGGGCGACAAGCTGGTGCTGAAGCTGTGGACCAGCTCTCAGGACGACTGGTCCTCCACGGCCGGAACCGTCCTCAGCGAAGCGCTGGGGCAGATCGGCGTCGAGCTGGACTGGCAGACCACCGACGGCCCTGTGGAGGACAAATGCACGCCCAAGGGCGATTGGGACATGTGCATGCTCAGCTGGAGGGGCGACGGGAACCCTGTCCTGGCGGCCCGGAGGTTCCGCACCGCCGCGAACAGCCTCACCGGCTGGTCCAGCGACCAGTACATGACCGCCTACGCCCAGCTGCAGTCCGCCACCGACGATATCTCCGTGCAGAACACCACCATCCAGCTCCAGCAGATCCTGTATGACGAGTGTCCCTATGTGATCCTGGCCTACCACAGCGACATCCAGGCCATCCGGGACGACCGCTGGACGGGCTTTGAAGAGGTGCTGGCCCAGGCGGACGGCCTGTTCAGCATCGACAGCATCGACGCGTACATGTCCATTGCGCCCTCGGACGCGGTGGGCTGAGAAAGGAAGAGACGATATGGACCTGACCATCAACAGCGCCGCAGCCGCGGAGCAGCTCTCCGGCATCCGGCAATTCACCTATCTTGTCCGGGCCACGCCGGGGGCCATCGGCTTCACGCTGGGGGAGCCGGACCTGAACACTCCCGAGGCGATCAAGGACGCGGCCAAGGCCGCCCTGGACGCCAATGACACCCACTATCCCCCCGGCAACGGCTATCCCTCCACGCTGGAGGCCATCTCCGCCTACGAGGCGCGGGAACACGGTCTGCGCTATTCCCCGGAGGAGATCATCCTGACGGACGGGGCCACGGAGGGGCTTTTCATATCCCTGGCCACGGTGCTGAACCCCGGCGACCAGGTGGTCATCCCCACGCCGGCCTTCGGACTGTATGAGTCCGTCGTGCGGCTGTTCCGTGGCGTTCCCGTGGCCCTGCCCACGGAGAGAAACCGCTTCCAGATCGACCCCGCCGCCCTGGAGGCGGCCCTCACGGATAAGACCAAGGCCGTGATCCTCACGTCACCCAACAACCCCACCGGCTGCATCTATACGAAGGCCACCATGGACGCGGTCCATGACGTGCTGAAGGCGAGGCCGCTGTTCGTGCTCTGCGACGACGTGTACCGCTCCCTGGTCTATTCCGGCGAGTACCACAGCTTTTCCGAGTATCAGGACATGCGGGACCGCATCATCGTTGTGCAGAGCTTCTCCAAGCCCTACGCCATGACTGGCTGGCGGCTGGGGTACATCCTGGCGGACACGCCGGTCCGGGATCGGCTGCAGGTGTTCCACCAGTACTGCGTCACCTCCGCGCCGTCGTTTTTGCAGGCGGCGTGTGTGAAGGCGCTGGATACGGACGTGGCGCCGGTGCGGGAGCTGTTCAAAAAGCGCCGGGACTATGTCTATAAGCGGCTCACCGATATGGGCTGGGACGTGCAGGAGCCGGAGGGGGCCTTTTACATGTTCATCCGCATCGGCCAATACGGCCTGGGCTCCGTGGATTTCTGCAAAAAGCTGCTGGCCGAGGCGGGCGTGGGCATGATCCCCGGCGTCTACTTCGGCACGGAGGGCTATATGCGCATGAGCTACTGCTACTCCGACGCGGAGCTCCGGGAGGGCCTGGACCGGATGGAGAGGTTCATCAAGACCCTGTGATCCGCCGGGAGAAAAGAATTCAGGGGTCCGCCGCGGCTTGCGGCGGACCCCTTCGCGTCGAAAAAACAGCTTGCAATGCATATTCCGACGCGCTATAATGGTTCAAACGGAACAATAAAGGCGGGACTTGGAGTGGTCGCAACACCCCAAGCCCCTATGCAGGAGAGTCGCATTCTCCCACACAGCAGTGAATCTGCGCCTGCCTCATTATACCCGTTTGCCCCTCCGTTTACAAGAGGGACGAAGGGGTGTTATAGGCACTGTGCTGCAGCCTTTTATGCGGTGTAGGGAAAAGATGCCCTGCGCCGCTTTTGTTGTTCCGGCAGGAAAGCCCGGGGGCGGCAACGCCCCTCGGGCCGGTACTGTCGTGAAAAGAACAACAAAAAGAAAGGAAGGCACAACCCATGGCAAAGCGCAGCTTATGTATGCTTCTGGCGCTGGCGACGCTCTTCTCTCTGTGCGTCCCGGCCTTCGCCGAGGAGGAGCCCGCCCCGACGGAGGAACCCGTCGTCACGGAAGAACCCGTTGTGACGGAAGAACCCGTCGCGACGGAGGAACCCGTCGTGACGGAAGAGCCCGTCGTGACGGAGGAACCCGTTGCGACGGAGGAGCCCGCCGAGACAGAGGAACCCACCGAGACGGAGGAACCCACCGAGACGGAGGAACCCACCGAGACGGAGGAACCCACCGAGACGGAGGAGCCCATCGTGACGGAAGAGCCCGTTGCAACGGAAGAACCCGTTGCAACGGAAGAACCCGTCGTGACGGAAAAGCCTGTCGTGACGGAGGAACCCGTCGAGGCAACGGAGGAACCCGTCGTGACAACGAAGGAACCCGTCGTGACAACGAAGGAACCCGTCGTGACAACGAAGGAACCCGTCGAGGCAACGGAGGAACCCGTCGAGGCAACGGAGGAACCCGTCGAGGCAACGGAAGAGCCTGTTGAAGTCACAGAGGAGCCCGTCGAGGCGCCGGAAGAGCCGGAGACGACGGAAGAACCGGAGGCCACAGAAGCGCCGGAGATTATTGAGGCTTTCGATGTGGTTTCTGTCAGTGAGGATGGTCATGGTCGCGTGTTAGACAGCGGGTACTGCGGCAACGAGGGCGATGACGCAGGCCGTGGATATAATCTTGAATATCATCTTTACGAGGATGGCACCCTTATTATTGCCGGGACAGGAGAGATGGGGAGCTATGGTACCAGATCACTACCATGGAGTAGGTATTGCTCCGACATCACAACGGTCATTGTTGGGAGTGGCGTTACCAGCATTGGAAGTTATGCATTTAAAGAATGTAGCGATTTGTCCAGCGTCAGTATGCCGAATACCCTGACCAGCATCGGAAACTGGGCGTTTTACTCCTGCACGTCGCTGACAAACGTGACAATCCCGGCCAGCGTTACCAGCATCGGGGAGTGGCCGTTTGCTTTTTCTACGAATCTCCGGTCGATCAATGTAGCGGCGGGAAATACCGTTTATGCTTCGCAGGACGGTGTTTTGTTTGACATATCAAAAAAGACGCTGATTCTGTGCCCCGAAGGCAAGACTGGGACATACACGATCCCCAGCACCGTACAGACCGTTGCGAGAGATGCGTTTTCAGATTGTGTGCATCTGACCGATGTGACGATCCCCTCAAGTGTGACCAGTGTCGAGCAAGAAGCGTTTGTGCGCTGTGCATCTCTCCAGTCGATCAATGTGGCGGCTGGGAGTGCCGCTTATGCTTCGCAGGACGGCATTTTGCTTGACGTATCAAAAAAGACGCTGATCCAGTGTCCCGGAGGTAAGACCGGTGTAACGATCCCCTCAAGCGTGACCAGCATTAGTGACTATGCGTTTAATGGCTGCACTTCGCTGGAGAGCATGACGATCCCGAAGGGCGTGACCAGCATTGGGCGCAGTGCGTTTGAAGACTGTACGTCGCTAAAGAGCATGACGTTCCAGGGCAGTGCCAGCATCGGACGGTATGCATTTGATGGCTGCAGCTCGTTGGATAGTGTGACGGTCCAGGGTGATTTGACCGGCTGGCAGCCGTTTCGGGAATGCGACAATCTTAAAAGTGTGATATTTACCGAAGGTGTTACCATCATTGGAGATGATGTGTTTTTCGACTGCGATTCATTGACGAGCGTGACGATTCCGAACGGTGTGACCAGGATTGGGATCTCTGCGTTTGAAAACTGCGATTCGCTGGCGGACGTGACAATCCCCGGCAGCGCCAGCATTGTTGCTGGTGATGCATTTGCGAACTGTACATCGCTGGAGAGCGTGACGATCCAGGAGGGCGTGACCAAAATATATATCGGTGCGTTTGAGGGCTGCACATCGCTGACCAGTGTAACGATTCCCTCAAGCGTGACTGACATTTACAACTTTGCGTTTGAGGACTGCACATCGCTGGAGAGCGTGACGATCCAGGAGGGCGTGACCAAAATTTGGGGTAATGCGTTTGCGAACTGCACGTCGCTGAAGAGCGTGACGATCCCGGCCAGCGTGACCAGCTTTTCGCCCGGTGCGTTTTCCGGATGCACGTCCCTGACCAGCATGACAATCTTTAACCCCGACTGTGATATTTACAACGCTGAGGACGACCTGGGCGAACCCGGCACGGTGGTCATCCACGGCTATGACGGTTCTACGGCCCAGGCGTATGCCAAGGAATATGGCTACACCTTCAAATCCCTCGGCAAGGTGCCGACGCCTGAACCCACGGCTACGCCCAAGCCCACGGCAACACCCAAACCCGCCACACTTGCCGCGCCCAAGCTCAGCAAGGCCGAGAACAAGCCCACCGGCGTGAAGATCAGCTGGAGCAAGGTCACCGGCGCGGCCAAGTACCGCGTTTTCTACAAGACCGGCTCCGGGGACTGGAAGAAAGCGGGAGATACCACTTCTACCAGCTACACCTGGACCGGGGCCAAGAGCGGCACCAAGTATACCTTCGCCGTCCAGGTGGTGAGCAAGGACGGCAAGACCCTGTATAACGCCAAGAGCGCCAGCGTCAACAAGACCTACATCGGTCAGGTGAAGATCAAGAAGGCGGAGAACAAGCCCACCGGCGTGAAGCTCACCTGGGGCAAAGTCGGCGGCGCGGCCAAATACCGCGTTTTCTACAAGACCGGCTCCGGCGGCTGGAAGAAGCTCACGGACGTGACCGGGACCAGCTACACCTGGACGGGGGCCAAGAGCGGCACCAAGTATACCTTCGCCGTCCAGGTGGTGAGCAAGGACGGCAAGACCCTGTATAACGCCAA
>CANRDC010000045.1 GCA_947629245.1 uncultured Oscillospiraceae bacterium
GCCAGCAGCAAAAACAGCACCAGCATCTGGGGCACGAAGCCCAGCACGGCGCCTACGCCGCCCACGATGCCGTCCAGCACCAGGCTCGTGACCACCTCGCCGCAGCCCAGGGCCGCGAGCAAGCGCTCCACCAGCACGGGGATGCCGGGCACCCAGACGCCGTAGTCGTGGGGATCGGGCTCGGGCACGGTCTGCGCCTGGCTGTACAGCTCCTCCGTGACGGCCACGGTCTCGGTCTCGCCGGTCTCGTCGTCGTAGAAGTAGACCTCGCTGTCCCCGGCCTCGTACGCCTCGACGATGGCGGAAGCCTCCTCAAACGCCCCGGAGTCCTCCTCCCAGGCGTCCTTGTCCGCCGTGAAGGGCACGAACCAGCCGTCCCCGAACAGGCCGTCGTTGGCCCAGTCGGTGCCAGCGGTGCCGATGGATATCTTCCAGCCGCCCATGGCGATGGCGTAGATCAGGAACATCACCACCGCGAAGATGGGCAGAGCCAGCCACCGGTTGGTGACCACCCGGTCGATCTTGTCGGAGGCGGTCATCTTCTCCTTGCGAGAGCGGGCATAGCACTCCTGGATGACGGAGCCGATGTAATCATACCGCTGGGCGGTGATGATGGATTCGGCGTCGTCGTCCATCTCCCGCTCGCAGTCCCGGATGTCCTCCTCGATATGGGCCAGGGAGGCGCTGTCCAGCCCCAGCTGCGCCGCCACCTTCTCGTCCCGCTCGAACAGCTTGATGGCGTACCAGCGCTGCTGCTCGTCGGGAAGCTGATGCACGGCCACCTCCTCGATGTGGGCCAGGGCATGCTCCACGCAGCCCGCGAACCGGTGCTGGGGCACGGTCCTGCGGCCGCTCCGCGCCAGAGCCAGGGCTCCCTCGGCCGCGGCCTTTACGCCGTCGCCCTTCAAAGCCGAGATCTCCATCACCTGGCAGTCCAGCGCCTTGGCCAGCTTCTTCACATCGATCTTATCCCCGGTCTTTTTCACCACGTCCATCATGTTCACGGCCACGAATACCGGGATGCCCAGCTCCACCAGCTGGGTGGTCAGATACAGGTTCCGCTCCAGGTTGGTGCCGTCCACGATGTTCAATATCACGTCGGGCCGCTCCTGGATGAGATAGTTCCGGGCCACCACTTCCTCCAGCGTATAGGGAGACAGGGAGTAGATGCCCGGCAGGTCCGTGACGGTCACGTCCTTGTGGTCCCGCAAGCGGCCCTCCTTCTTCTCCACCGTCACGCCGGGCCAGTTGCCCACGTATTGGTTCGCGCCGGTCAGGGCGTTGAACAGCGTCGTCTTGCCGCAGTTGGGGTTACCGGCAAGGGCTATCGTTATATTCTTCGTCTCCATTTCAAACTGCCTTTCTGCTGCGCCTTACGCGCTTTGATTTGAAATATTCCGGCTCTGTCAGGCCGGTTCTACCTGGATCATGCTTCCATCCTCTTTCCGGATGCTCAGCTCGTAGCCCCGGATGGTGATCTCGATGGGGTCCCCCAGAGGCGCCACCTTGCGCACATAGATGCTCTCGCCCTTGGTGATGCCCATGTCCATGATGCGGCGCTTCACCGCCCCGGTCCCCTCCAGCTTCGCGACCCGGACGGTCTGCCCCACCTTGGCCTCCCGCAGCGTCATACCGGTCTCCTCCTTTCTCCTCGTGATGCTTTCTTCAAACAAAGATCTTTTGCGCCATCTCCTGGCTGACGGCCACCCGGGCGTCCCGGATGCGGACGATCAGGTTGCCGCCGATGTCGCTCACCACCGTCACAGGACTGCCCACCACAAACCCCAGATTTTCCAGGAATTGGCGGGTCTCCGGCTTTCCCCCGATGTGGGTGATAAGACTGCTCTCTCCCTTTCGCAGCATGGTAAGCGGCATAACGCTCCCTCCCAGATCCGCATGTATTAGTAATGTCTAACCATCAGGCAAGCGCATGGTGTTAGGAATTCCTAACACCATGCGCTATTTTAGTTTTGGCTAACTAATTTGTCAAGGGGGTTTTGCTCCGGCCCGCCAAATTTCGGCGTGTTGCCCGAAAGACGGCGAAATGTCCCCGGGCGATGTTAGTTATTACAAACAAACTCCCATCCCCGCGGCGGGGTACAGAACTTTTTGACAAGCGTTTCATTCTGTGTTATTATATTTATATCTATATACACGCCCTCGGGCGGCGCGACATACGAACATAACGGATTTAGGAGAATCATACATGCTGGAATACCGCTTTGACACCCAGCTCCTCATCGAGGGGCACGATCTGGATGAGGACGAGATCCACGACTACATCATGGCCAACATCCCCGGCGACTGTCTGCTGGCCGTGGGGGACGAGGACCTCATCAAGATCCATTTCCACACCAACGTGCCCTGGAAGGTGCTGGAGTACGCCTCCGGCCTGGGGGACATCTTCGACGTGGTGGTGGAGAACATGGAGCGCCAGGAAAACGGCCTGAAAGGCTGATCCCGGCGCGGCACGAAAACGCCCCGGCTCGATATGAGCCGGGGCGTTTTCATATTTCGCTCACTTGCGGGACTGCTCGTCCTTCTCCGCCCGACGGCGGCGAGGCGCCGTGAATACCAGATCCTGTCCCTCCCGGATCGCGTCGCTGGCCTCTTTGAGCCGCTCCTGCAGATGCTCCGCCAGGGACCGGGAGGATTGGAACGGCCGGAAGAAGTGATATTTTTCCGCTGTCCGGTCCTGCACGCTGCGGATGTGGGATTTCAGGCTCTCATACTTGATGATGACGTCGTTCTCGTCGGCAAAGCGCCGGAGCTTGGCCGCCAGGTTGAAGGAGTGGGCCAGGTCGATGATGAACACGCCGTAAAACATGCCGATCACAAAGGAGAACGCCAGATTCCGGGCCAGCCAGTTCAGCGCGCCCATAATGTGCGGATGGATGAGGAAATAGTACGCCGCGCCCAATACGGCCCAGGCCAGGGAGAACCTGGGGCAGATGATCCCCTGGATGTTGCCCCACTGGTCGGAGTAGTCCCACAGCCGCACATGGCCCACCTTGATGCTCAGGATGCCCGCCACGTACTCGATGGCCGTCATGCACACCGCCATCCACAGAAACAGCACCGCCTTCTCCCAGAAGGGGTCGGCGATGAGGGTGGTGTTTTCCAGGCTGGCGATGAGGAACAGGATGCACAGCCCCGCCCCGTACAGGGGCAGATAGGGGCCCGTGCAGAAGCCGGGATTGATCCACTTCCGCTCCGGGTTCGCGGAGGAGATGAACCGCCGGAAGAACAGCTCCAGCACCCAGCCGAATACCGAGCCAATAAAAAAGAGGAATGCCAACGTCAGAAAAAGACCCATGTCTACGCTCCTTTGCGCCGCGCGGATCTCGCGCGGGGATACTTTTTCACATTATAGGAGGGAAATCTCAAAAATGCAACAGGCAGTCCCTCCGCCGCAAACATCCGGGGCACGTTTTTCCCGCCTGGGCTTTACCATCTTGCACTGACCTTATCCGGGCGAATAATTGTGAATAATTATATAAGACAAACCGCGTATAAAGCTTTGCTTGTGGAGGAAGGTGGATTCGCCCGTCTGCGGACGGGCCGGGCGTTCCCATTCAGCGTGATAAAGTGGTTAAATTCGACCACTTTAAAATCTGGGCCGTTATCAGTTGTGTCACCGGTGGTGACGCAACTGATAACGTTCTATTAGCCATCCCCTTTTCCTTCCGGGGCAATAAGAAGATCTGTCTGCCGCAGATAGTCCTCTTCGCACTCCTGCTGGGCCTCCACCAGGATATTGATCGTCTTCTCCATGGCCCGGTACAACTTGTAATACATTTCTTGATAATCGACCATAACAGCGCCTCCCGCACAGAAAGGATCGTACCGTTTATTATAATAGTAATTTCATTACAAATCAGCTGTAACATACCATTCAGCCAGACGGTAAAATACTGATGAAGAAGGGTGGTGTTGCAGATGGACATATTGGAGAAGATCAATCAGCTCATGGAGGATCGCGGATGGACAGCCTACCGTCTGGCAAAGAACAGTGGGCTTTCAGAGTCGACGATCGCCAATATCATCCGCCGCAACACCATGCCGTCATTTCCAACGCTGGAAGCCATCTGCAATGGCTTTGGCATCACCCTTTCGCAGTTCTTTGCTGAGGATGAAATGGTTGAACTCACTCCTGACCTCAAAGATCTGTTTAATGCTTGGCGCTCCCTTTCCCCCACGCAGAAAACTGCCGCGCTGCAAATGATCCGGGCAATGAGCAACAGGCAGTAACGATCCAAAGCATTCTCATAGCACGCACAAGGAGACGGGCATTGCGCCCGCCTCCGTTTCACATACCGATATCCTCGATGTAAACAAGAGATCCGGACCCGTTTCTATTGGGAACAGGTCCGGGTCCTTCAAGTTTGAAGCGTACTTTTATGTGGATATCGCGCGGCTTTGAGGGAGCGCAGCAGAAATCAGGCTGTTCATATCCCCAACATCTCGTCCGCTGAAACACGGTACAGCCTGCACAGCGCCGCGCCAAATGCCGCAGCCGACGGGGGTCATTCTTTGACGGCGCCGCTGGCCATACCTTTGACCAGATATTTGGACACACAAACGGTGAAAATGATCATCGGCACGATCATCAACACGGCGTAGGCGCCAAGCTGTCCCCAGAGTATGCCGTCGTCCGTCTTGACCTGCGCGGCGAGCACGGGCATTGTTGCCGCGTCGGTCATGGTCAGCGCCATAGGGATGGTGAGATTGTTCCATGAAAGGCTGAACGAAAAGATAGACGTAGCGGCAATGCCGGGTGCGGCCAGAGGAAGAATAACCTTGCGAAACGCCTGAAAACGCGTACACCCGTCAATTTCCGCGGCCTCTTCCAGATTCTGCGGGATACCCTTAAAAAAGCCCTGCAAAAGCCATGTGGACAATGGAATATCCAGCGCGATATAGGGCAGGATCAATCCGGTGAGCGAGTCGTACAGTCCGATGCGGGACCAGATCATGTACAGCGGCACAACGATGGCGATCGGCGGGATCATACGCATGCCCAGAATGATATAATTGATCGCCATCTTCCCCCGTACTTGAAGCCTCGCCAGCGAATAGGCCGCCAGACAGGAGATCAGCAGGCTGATGCTCACGCTGATGGCCGTCACCAGAACGGAGTTTTTCAACACCTTCAAAAAGGGCAGAAAGTTGATCTCACCGGAAAAAATACTGCGGAAGTTGTCCAGCGTCGGTATGAAGAAGAACGTGTTGCGCGTGATATCCTCCGGACTTTTCAGAGAAAGCTGCATGATCCAGAGGATCGGCAGCAGCACGATCACGCACAGCAGTATGGAAATGGCCGCGTATGCAATGACTCGCAGGTGCTTTCTGACCATGACCGGCCTCCTTGTCAGATGATAACGTTGCGTTCCCTGAGCAGCTGCTGCAGCTGTGCGACCGGCACGGACTGCGCGTCGACGCCGAGTTTGGCGGCCATGGCGGCTGCGGCTCCGGCGGCTTCGCCGGTGACCATGCAGACAGGCTCGCCGCGCACGGAGCCCAGCGCGTCGCGATCCACCGAGATGCAGCGGCCGGACACCAGCAGGTTACGTACTTCTTTGGGCAGCAGCGAACGATAGGGAATATCTGCGCCGATGGGATTGGACGCCTCCGTCCATTTGCGGCCGCCGGAGATCTCATTCGTCTTGCCGCCGCCGGTAGAGTGAACGTTCATGGCGCGGCCCGTCCGACCGATGCTGTCCTCAAATTTGGCGTTGGTCAGGATGTCCTCCCGCGTCATGACATATTGACCGTCCAGACGGCGGGACTCCCGGCTTCCCATCAGAGAGGCGGTGTAGACAAGATAGCAGTTTTTAAAACCGGGCACATATTTGCGCATGAATTTTAAAATGCCGGGCAGTTGGTTTGCGCGAATGTCGATTTCCGCGCGGGTCAGGTCGTCTCCGCTGGTCAGGTCGATGCCGTAGGCCATGTCCACCAGCAGCTTACACATGCCCTGCGGCAGCATGCTGGTCTGAATGTCGAATATGGGAATGGCAATATCGTTTTCACATCCCAGCGGACGCGGGTAATTTTGCTCGGTCCCAGCCTCGATCAGCAGTTTATGCAGACCCATAAGCGCGATGGGCGCGCCGTCGTCAAAAAGCTTCTGCCACTTCTCGGGGACGCCGATGTCCAGATCGTCTGGGTTGGCCTTGTAGTAGTCGAGAAGTTCCTGCAGGTTCACATTGCCCAGCACCATGTAAACGGTCAGCGGCATGCAGCGGTGCGTATCCTCCGTGCCCATGCGGAAGGAGGCGCCGGACCACTCGATCAGGTCGCCGTCGGCGGACGCGTCCACGAACATGGCGGAATGGATGCGGACCTCGCCGGATTTGTTCGCGGCCTTGACGTATTGGATCCGGTCTCCGTCCATCTCCAGACCAAAGACGAATGTATCCAGCAGAATATCGACGCCGGACTCCTCACACATCTTGAACAGCAGAGGGATCAGTACCTCGGGGTCGAATTCCACGCGCATAGGCGGATCGTCGATGTCCGTAAACGCGCCGCCGGCTTCCTTAAGGCGGTTGCACATTTCCAGCGCGATGCCTTTGACCACGAGGGACGTGTGCTTGTCGGTCATCAGCATGGAGCCGGGACCGGGACTGTAGTGCCCTTGATGGATGCGCATGCCGTGAAAGCCTGTGACCAGCCCCGCTGTCATCTGACCGCCCAGATAGGACTGTTTTTCGATGATCAGCGTTCGAACGCCGGAGCGGGCTGCCGCCAGCGCCGCACCGATACCGGCGGGACCGCTTCCCACCACTACAACGTCGTAATATTTATCAATCATATCATTCCTCTCCTCTCATGGTGATCTTGGTGTAGGCTATGCTGAGCACGAAAGTCACGATGATCAGCAGCCACGACATGGCCGAGGCGTAGCCCACATGGTATTGGCCAAATGCTTCTCTATAGAGTTCCAACGCGTAAAATTGAGTATAGTTTGCGGGGCCGCCTCCCGTGAGTACATATACGATAGGGAATTCCCGAAGCGCAAACGTGGTACGGAAGATCAGCGCCACCAACAGCACGGGCTTCAGCATGGGAATGAGAACGCGAAACATGCGTTGTATGGCGTTCGCGCCGTCGATCTTTGACGCCTCAACGATATCGACGGAGACGGACTGCAGGCCCGCCAGTACGTTCAACACCACAAAGGAAGTATTGATCCAAACATCTACGGCCAATACCGCGGTGAACGCCCATTTCTTTCCCAGCCAGACCTGACGCGCCCCGTTGCCGAACAGCTTTGCAAGGATGACATTCAGCGCGCCGCGGTCGTAATTGAGGATCAGCTTCCAGCAGAGCGCAATGATGGTCGGCGAGAGCATCATCGGCAGAAGAACGATGATACGCACGATTTTGCTGCCTTTGAAGTCGATATTCAGAAAGCAGGCGATCAGGAAACCAAGCGTCATCTCCAACGCAACGGACACGACCGTAAAGCCAGCCGTGAGACCAACGGCATGCCAAACCTTGTCATCAGCAAGGATATCCTTGTAGTTTTTAAGTCCGACCCAGCCTATCTTTTTGGGCACGAGATTCCACTTCATCAGACTGGCGATCAGGCTGAAGACCAGCGGGACCAGCAGCACCAGCGCCAGCGTCAGCAGAGCGGGATAGATATAACGCATGGCATAACGTTGTGCGGCGCGCTCCCGGAGGGTGTGTCGTTTCATCATATACTGTCTCCCTTCAGACAGGGCTGCCGTTTCTGCCCTGCTTGCCGACGGTAGCTTATTCGTAATTGTCCAAGATATCTATGCACCTGACCTCGCACTCTGCCAACGCGTCCTCAACGCTCATGTCACCCATGCAGGCCAGCTTGATATAGAGCGCCAGCTCCTCCTGGACCTCGTTGAAAAATGCCTCCTGGGGACGAGCGCAGGACACCTCCAACGCCTGATTCATGTTTTCCGCCTGCGGGATGACGTTCAGGTATTCCTCGTCTGCATAAATGTCCGCGATGGTGGGGGAATTGGAGTTCTCAACAGCCAGACGAAGCTGCTCGTCGTAGGAGCCGATGTATTCGATAAAAGCCATCGCCTCATCCTTGTGGTCGGAGTATTTGCTAAGACCCACGGCCCAGCCGTCGACAACTGCGACACCAGGCGCGCCGTCGCCCAGCGGCATCCGGGGCAGAACGTCCCACAGGCCGTAGTACTCGCTGTCCTGCGTGTTGACAGCGGTGTAGCGGCTGGTCCACAGAAGGCCCATGCCCACGGAACCGGTCGTCATAGAATCGATCTGATCGTTGAAAGAGTAGCTGAGCACGTCCGGCGGGCACAGGTCGTTGACAAATTTGGAAAACATCTCCGTTGCCGCGATGCCCTCCGGTGAGTTGAAAGCAAAGCCGTCGCCCGACTCATTCATAATGCTGCCGCCATAGCAGACCAGATATTCATACCATGCCTTGACCACATTGGACGGCTCCACAAGTCCCATGGACCAGCCATACTGGCCGTTATCCTTGTCGGTCAATTTGAGGCTGGCCTCATAGATGTCCTCCCAGGTTTCCAGAGATGTGGGGTCGATACCTGCCTCCTCGAGCAGGTCGGAGCGGTAAGTGATCACATCGCCGCCCATGCGCACTGGAATGCCGTAGACTTCCCCGTCTGCCGAAAAGGTCTCCAGCATACCGGGGATAAACGCGCCGAGAAAGTCCTGATCCATCTCCAGCGGAACCAGATAGTCCTTCAGCAAGGGGAGCCACGGGTCGTTGATGGCTACGATGTCAATGTCGTTCGTGCCGCCTGAAAGGCTTAGGATCTGCTTTTCGTAAATTTCATCAAGTGAGAACAGCAGCACCTCCGTCTGGATGCCCGTCTCCTCAGTGAAACGCTTGGCCGCCGCGGTGATCGCCGCGCCTGACCCGCCAGCCGAGAACATCATGGTGATCTTGACAGGGGCTTCCGCGGCCAGGCAGACAGGCAGAACGGACAGGAGCAGCGCGAGCGCGATAACCAACGCAAAGGATCTTTTTAACAGCCTCATTGTCATGTCAGTATTCCTTTCTGTAGTCATTTTTGTAGATAATGCCCATATCTCATCCGGCCGGAACTGAGCATGAAGTTACAACTCAAATTGTAGCACCCGGGAGACGTTGACGGGCAACAAATAGACATTTCCCCATTACAAAAAGGAACATATCCCATCATACGTCTGTCGGCGATTCTTGGAAATAGCCGTTATTTGTAAATACAGGAAGTCATAAAATGCATCCTCTGATAAGGCGCGGGTCCTTTTGGGCCCGCGCCGTTCTCTTTATAACATAAAGCCGAAATCACCGGCTGTCGGATCATGTTTTGTGGACCTCGTCGGAGGCGGAAGAGGGGACACGGTTTTCCATTCGGTACTGTTTGGGATTCATGCCTGTCAGGGCCTTGAAGCAACGGGAAAAATGCTGGCGGCTGGAGAAGCCGCACTCCAGCGCAATATCTATAATGGAATTTCCCGTGTTTTCCAACAGCACCTTGGCGTGGTCGATCCGCACGGTGTTCGTGTAGTCGACGATCGTCATACCGATGCGCTCGCGAAACAGGCGCTGCAGATAAGTCGGATGGATGCCGATGTGCTGAGCCACATCGCCGACGCGAAAGGACTCCCCGTAGTTTTTCTCGATATAGGAGACGGCGTGCTCCACATATAGGGATTGAAAGGTCTTCTTTTCCTTGTCGAGAGAGGCGATCCGGATCAGGCAGGCGGACAGCAGCAAGTCGATAATGCAGCTGATCGTGGCCATTCTGGTGTAATGCACCACGGAATTCACCAAGATAGACAGCAGCGCACACAATTCGCCGTCCGAGTCCTTACTCAAAATGAACCTGCCGTCTGAGAACAGGTCGTCGCATTCCGGATAGAGGCGCGCCAGACCGCCAATGGTGAACGTCGCGTTCTGCGATTCGCAGGGGCGGAGGTTCATCAAGATCATGCGGCTGTTGTCTCCCTCGTATATTCGCAGATGATGCGGCCGTCCGCACGCGATGAAGATGAACTCGCCAGGCGCGAGATCAAACTGAACCGGCTGCCCTTCGTCATCTGCGGACAGGAAGTGCGCTCTGCCGGAAAGGCAGTAGAAGAGTTCAAAGCCCGGATGTGTGTGCATCGGATGGCTGCTAAGCTGGCGTTTCCGGCGGCTGCAGGAAACAATCTTCAACCATTTTTGCGTATCCAATCTCATAGCCCCCTTTATAAGTTATTTTACCCGCCTTTGCCGGTTTTTTGGCGGTCAGGATACGGTCGCGGCCCTATCAAACGATTTGCGCGCCGCGGCTATTCTACCATGTCGCGCGATCCCGGTACAACCGGGAGTGTGACCGGTACTATCAGTTCGGCAAAGACGCCGACGCCATCTACCGCGTCAATATCAGAACGGAAAAGACCGTAGTCCCAGACAAGGATGTTTCCATTGTAAATGCCTAATCCTTGATAATACGCCAAGAAACGGTGACCGTATCACGATCACCGTTCCTTTTTGGCAAAGGCTGGTAATAAGGATTGGAGCATCGAGGAACCATGACCAACCATACAACCCCCACTGACGATGGCTATCTACAATTTGCTGCTTGCGTTCCTCATGATATTGCGGTACTTGAATGCCCGCGATATAGTTTGTAATGTAATCAGAGAGCTGACGCATTTGGTCCAAAACAGGGGATATTTGGCTTGCAACTCTCTGCGCTGTCAACATAATATCTGGCAATCTTTCAAAAGCGCTGGCCGTAGCACTTAATAAAGCATAAGTATTCCGAATGCCTGCAAGTATACTCTTGCTCCCATCAGTTTTGTCAGATTTCATTTCTTCTAGTTCTTGCTGTGGATTCACTTGTGATGGCATATCCTGGTTTTGATTACACATCTTTCGACACCACTAGCTCTTGATACATCTTCATCAAGTGAGCCACACAGGCGCTCTCGGACCCGATGGGCCACGCCGCGCCGTATGCTTCCCAGACGGCGCGATCATTTTTCTGATGGGCGGTGCGCAGTTCAGAGGGCATGGTAAGTTCATCATACAAGTCCGCGAGACTGCTGTCAGGGTAAAGCGCACGGGCGTCCAGGATCATCTGGGCCGTCTTTTCGATTTTCTCCCGCTGGACATCCGTTGGCGTAGGCCAGGGGAAATTGTTATAGACAACATCTTTGGAATACCGATAATCGCTTTTAATCCTGCCACATACCGCCCTAACCCACGCCATATGTACATTGGAAATTAGGACACCAAAATGATAAGCAGATGTTTCAATAATCATCAAATTAGCGTCGCCGCATATTACAGATTTGTCAACGAATCCAATCGGGATGTATCGCCTATTCTCAGAAGAATGCCGCGGAATAATAATATAGTCACTATCTGCCTCTATCTGTTCCCGAAATAAAGCAGGTGTATCTGCTAATTTCCTTCGCCCTTCATCAGGAGCATTCAGTCTATCATTTCTACAAGAATCAATCCTCTGAAGGACTTGAGGATATTTGCGTAGTTCTTTTGGTGATGCTCCAACAAGCCATAGGCACCATTTCCTTTTGTTATTAATGAAATCCGTTGCCTGCATAAATGGACGGATATACTTGGTAATTTCTAACTCACTTCCAATAAAATCTTTCAATTCACTATCTTCAATAAGTAAAGCACCACCATCAGCTGGTCGATTACCAGTTAAAACCTCCGCAACAGGGCACAACGGTTTCTTACGACTTTGGATAAAAACTTCCGGTGCATCCATTAAATATGCGTTAATTGTTTCGGCCGCCTGAAACCTTCCCGCAGTATAAATCTTCTTTGGACTCTGATTTTTCGCGGTGCTAAACCCTACAATTACGCAGTGAACATGGGCTTTCAAACTGGCCTCGCTATCCCAACGAAATGTCCTATATGCAAAGTCAATATGAATTCCAAATCGATCATAAAGAGGCTTCCATACCCCCGCCACCTGTTCCCCTTGGGTAATGGAGTTGGTAGACACAAAAGCGGTGCGAATATTGGAGCCTTGCATAAGCTGAGCAGCTTTGAAGTACCAGCCGGAGACGTAGTCAATTTTCCCGGCAGTCTTATAGGGCTTGCCTTTTTCATCTACATAGATTGAGAGGATGTCGTCCTTTTGTGCCTTGCTTTGCAGGGAGTACCCAACAAAGGGTGGGTTGCCCATGATATAATTCAACTCTTCCTTTGGAGCGACACCCTCCCAATCCAAGCGCAGAGCGTTTCCCTCCGTGATGTTGGCATAGCTTTTCAGCGGCAAAAAGTCCAGCGCCATGTGCACCACATCTTCGGTGGCTTTCATCATCTGGCTCTCCGCTATCCAAAGAGCGGTCTTGGCTACCGTCACTGCAAAGTCGTTGATCTCAATGCCATAGAACTGGCCGATAGATACCTGGATAACGCCGTCCACGTCCATAGTGATCTGATCGGACAGGCTCCGCAGCACTTCATTCTCCAGCTTTCTCAGCGACAGATACGTCTCAGTCAGAAAGTTGCCGGAACCACATGCCGGATCGAGAAACTTCAACTGTGACAGCTTTGTCTGAAATTGGTGCAGCTTTCGCTGACGGGTACGCTCCACTGGCTCTGCTTTCGCCTCTTCCAACTCCTGACGCAAGTCATCCAGAAACAGCGGATCGATTACCTTATGTATGTTTTCGATACTTGTGTAGTGCATGCCGCCGGAGCGCCTGGTCTCCGGGTTTAAGGTGCTCTCAAACACCGCACCAAAGATTGTAGGACTTATCTCGGACCAGTTGAAATCCTCACTAGCTCGTGCCAGTAAAAGCGTCTTTAATTCCTCGGTGAATGGTGGGACCTCGATGCTCTCATCCGCAAACAGGCCCCCGTTGACATAGGGGAAAGCTGCCAACGCTGGATTGTCATCGGCCAGATATTTGTCCCTCTGTTCCGGTTTTTGATCCAAAATCCTGAACAGTTCCACCAGAGCCTTGCGCAGACCACCGGCAGGGACGTCACGGAGATAGTCATGGAACATCCCATGCTTACCAAATATCCCAGCATCTTCGGCGTATAGGCAGAACACCAGTCGGACGCAAAGCATATTCAGACTCCTAAGCGTATGCGGATCCGCCGGATCCTTGTACTGCTTCAGCAGCGCGTCATAGAGGACACCCACCAACTCGCCGGCCTGTAGGGAAATCTCCATTTCCTTTTTGATCTGCTCGTTGCCGGTATCCACAAGAAACTGTAAGCGGTAATACTCCGTTCCCAGATTTTCAAGCAGAATACTCTCCGGCTCGCCAGTGGGCCGCTCCATATCGTAAATATGGAACTCTTTGAAATTGCAAGTCACGATCCACCGGGGCCGCTGTGAATAAGGCAGTTCCGCTGAATATCGCTTGGCCTGTTGGAACGGCGTCAAAAGCGTTCCGTCCGACTGCTTAATAGGCTTACTAAGATCTTTATCAATGCCCTTTTGCTCGATCAGAACATGGGTTGCCGGGATGAAGCCGTCAATAAAACTGGTGTGATCCAGCTTCACCTGCTCTTCAAAGGTTATGAAATTTGCTACATCCTCTACACCCAGCACATCAGCGAGGAGCGTCAGCCAGAAAGTTTGGCTCTCTCCCTTTTCATAACCCTTTCCTTTCCAATGCTCGGCAAAATTCACGGCAGCAGAGCGTTTTTCCACATCCGTCATGACGAATCCTCCATGCAGGGAAACTGTGTATTAAGTTTATCACATTTTGCATAATAATGGGAGAGCGTTTTTCAGAATACGATCACAAAGCCGCAATTCTGAGCGAATCGGGCGCAATCACAAGGATCTCCCTCCCCAGCTTCCGGGCATAGCGGACCGTGGCCGCTGTGCCGCCGCGCCACTCCCCATTGTAGACCGCCAGCAGATAGGCCGCGTGATCCACCATGTAGCAATTGCGCTCCATCATGCAGCCATCGTGATAATCCTCGCTGATGTAAGTGACTGTATCCGCCCTTCTCAGAATCATCTTATAAAGCCTCCGCGCTGAAGCTGTCCACTTGTCCGCCTGTCCTTTGAATGGCACGACACAGTGAAGTTTCAGCGCGGAATTTGTTTTGCACAGCTCAAGAACGATCAACGCCGTCCAGGTATCCGTTCCCTCCGCCATGCCAGAGTAAAAATCTGTTACGCCAGCTTCGATCAATTTTTGAATTTCCTGCTTCAGCACCGCTTTCAGCTCCACACACCTGCTGTCTGACTCGTCGTATCCCCACGGAAATTTCTTCGGACGATGCCCTGAAAAAGCACAGCTGTTCTTCATGTTTGCACCACTCCAACAAGAAATGATTTTCGGATATGGGGGTTATATCCCCTTATCATTGAGGATTATAACCCCCATACTAAGTGGTGTCAATTTGGGGGTACGCAGATGATCGTTTTCGATAAGCTGTGGGGCGTTATGAAAGAAAAGGGCGTCACCACATACCAGTTAAGAGAAAAGTGCGGCATTGACAGCAAGACAGTCCGGCGCTTGCGGGCGAACGACAATATGGAGACCAAGACGCTCAACAAGCTATGTACGGTGCTGGACTGCAAGCTGGAGGACATTGCCGAATACATCCCCGATAGCAACTAACCGGTACGGATTTCGCAGACGAACTCCGTTCCCGTTTTGTTTTCATGTTGCCGCCAGCGGCAATCAGCGGCTTATCCAATAAAATTATCCCTTCCCCATTTTTCGACAGATTTCGACATGCTGATCGTGGTAAGCTAAAAACGTATATAGATCAGAAAAGGACGAAGTCCACATGCCCTACATAAAGAAACACGCCGTCACACATCCCGCGAGCGAGACAGTTTTCCAGTCGCCCGCGCTGGTGCGTGACGGCGTTTTCATAGCCCAAGCCGTAGAAAAATAGAGGCCAGAATTCCTGCCGCGGCAAGGCTTTCCGGCTTCAAAACTTAAGGGGGTGATATAACTACACTCAGTCCCAAGATTCAAGACACCAAGACATTATCGCTCCCATGATTGGGAGAACCAAAGGAGGAATTATTATGCGATTGAACATTTGAGAAAGGAACTAAATGCAAAAAAGAATAACCCCGGCAAAACCGAATCCATGCAGATACCCGACTACGCCATCGAGCGCATGGCCCGCTGTCTGCTTCCCATGATCCAGCGATACTACGAGAGCGAAGAAGGCCAGAAGGAGCTGCGGCAGTGGGAGGCCCGGCGACAGGCAAAGGAGGTCCAGCATGGATAACCTCGCAAAGATCGCCAAACTGCGGGAGAGTATGGAAAAGGCAAAGCGCGAGCTGCGATATACGGAGGATCACCAGAAGGTGGTCGCCCGGAAGATCAATGAGTTGAACCGAAAGGAGCGGACCAACCGCCTGTGCACACGGGCGGGGATGCTGGAGAGCTTTCTCCGGCACCCGGAGGCGCTGTCCAACGATCAGGTCATGGACCTGCTCAAG
The DNA here is from genome assembly GCA_947629245.1 of uncultured Oscillospiraceae bacterium. GTDB lineage: Bacteria > Bacillota > Clostridia > Oscillospirales > Oscillospiraceae > CAJOIG01. The sequence continues at coordinate 15,429 of CANRDC010000045.1, forward strand.
ACCGCGTTCCGTCAGCCAGCTGTGCAGCAGCTTCTGGAGCAAATGCTGGAAGAAGCCAACTATCCAAACCCTTGACTTTAGGCAAGGGCGCAATTATACCCCCGTCCCGGGGAGTTTGCGTTCTCCGAAGGGCGAGGGTGCTGTGCGGGCTGCGCCGCACAAAAACAGGGGAAGCCGACTTCCCCTGCGCCAACTGCGCTGTCTACCCTATCTTTGAAGGAGGTTTTGCCTATACCATGTCCGCACTTTAAGCTCACGATCACCCAGCGAAGCCGGGGCCAGTCTGCCGTTGCCGGAGCCGCATATCAGAGCGGCGAGCGCCTGTTTTCTGAATACGACGGAAAGCGGAAATCCTACTCTGAGAAGCGCGGCATCGTCTACACGGAGATCATGCTCCCGCCAAACGCACCGCCGGAATTTGCAGATCGGAACACGCTTTGGAATTCGGTTGAGCGGAAAGAGAATCAGTGGAATTCTCAGCTTGCCCGCCGCATCGTCATGGCCCTGCCGCGAGAGGTCCCGCCGGAACAGTATCCGCAGATGCTGCGCGATTACTGCCAGGAGCAATTCGTCTCCAAGGGGATGTGCGTCGATTTTGCCATCCACGACAAAGGGACTGGCAATCCTCACGCCCACGTCATGCTGACCATGCGGCCGATGGACGAGCATGGTCGCTGGCTTCCGAAGACAAGAAAGGTCTACGATTTGGACGAAAACGGCCAGCGATACAAATGTCCCAACAGCCGTTATTGGGCCAGCCACAAGGAGGACACCGTTAACTGGAACGACAGGAAATACGGCGAAATTTGGCGGCACGCCTGGGAGGTCGTGCAGAACGATTACCTGGAGCGAAACGGCCGCCCAGAGCGCGTGGACCTGCGCTCCTATGTTCGACAGGGCGTTGACAAGATACCGACTGTCCACATGGGTCCGGCGGTCTGCCAGATGGAGAAGCGGGGCATACGGACCAACATCGGCGATCTCAACCGGGACATCAAAGCCGCCAATAGCCTAATGGCATCCATCCGCGCCCACATCCGGCATTTGAAAGCGTGGCTGGACACGCTGGCAAATGCTCTGGAAACGCGAAAGGAGCCGACCGTCCCGGCGCTGCTTGCCCGGTACATGGAGTTACGAGAGGACGAACGCGCCGGCTGGTCCGCCATGGGGCAGCTCAAAGGCACCGCTGCAGATTTCGACAAGGTGATGCAGGCCATATCGTATCTGAAAGAAAACCGCCTGATCTCCGTGGACGCTTTCAGGGCCAAGCTGTCTGCGACGCAGAGCCAAGCCGACACGATCCGCAAGGATATGCGGGCCAATGAAAAACGGATGAAGATCATCGCCGCCACGTTGGACGCATACGGAACATATTTGGACCTCAAGCCTGTGTATGACGCTTACAGCAAAAAGGGTTTCAAGCGGGCCAAGGAGAAGTACGCCGCCGAGCACAAGGATGAGCTTGCCGCCATGAAAAAGGCATATGGCTATCTCATGCACCACGGCGGAACGGTCGATATTCCCGTCCAAGCTCTGCAAGCGGAATACAACTCTCTGCGGGAACAGAACCGGGACAAAGAAACCCGGCTGGCTGCCATCCAAGGCGATCTGCACAAGCTAAAGGAGATCCACGCCTGGATCCATAAGGTCATCCCCGGCCTTCTGCCGGACCCAGCCGAACGGAAGCAGGAGCGTTCTTCTGTGCTTGCCAAGCTGCAAGAAGCCTCGCCGCAGCCAAGCACCCATCCGGCGAAGCAAAAGACGCAAGACATGGAGCACTAACACACAAGAGGCGGGCATGATGCCCGCCTCTTGGTTTGTATCCAGTTATTCTACTCGGTCAACAAAATCTTCCAGTTTTTGAACAATATCATCTTTCAGCAAAACATCAAAAAGTATGCCATATTGATCTTGGTTTAAGTTGCTTATTATCGGATCAACCATTGACATATCATTATTACTTGCGCTATGAGATGCTCCCGTTATTGGCAGTTGATTGACCTTATCTAGAATCGGGTGTTCATGACGAATACGATCATCCAATGCGATTGCAGCATCTTGGTTGTACCCGTATCCATTCATGTAGCCAGTCAAAATAGTTTCAATTTGCTCAAGATCTATGTATGCCTTTGCTTTATCTGCATCTCCTTTTGCTTTGACAAGCTCCCTCGCTGTATTAACCAAGGTTTTATTGAAGTAGACCATTGCCATCATTTTATCCTCCGCCATACAAGTCAATTTCAGGTTGTGTAATTTGTATTTTTTATGTTAGCATCGCCAGGAGGGAAAAGCAATCTATTCATCTGCCTCTTATTTTTGCTAGCCATATGGTTGTTGTTAGAGGCGGGCATTGCGCCCGCCTCCGCTTCATATCATCCCAATCTCCTCAATATACACAAGAAATCCGAACCCGTTTCCTATTGGAATCAAGTTCGGATTTCTCAATCTTGGCAAAGATTGCGCTAATTGATACAATGCAACGCTCGGAGCGGGAGCGTTGCATTTGCCGTATCAGCGTTGCATTTTACGCAGAGCGTTGCATGTGGTTGCACAGTGTAGGTTCCCGGCCTCCCGGTTTATAGGATAATAATTTGTGGATGGACTGGGGGGAACAGAGTCTATGACACGCTTTGTGCTGATCTGCTCTACGACTGTGTGGCCCCTGAATCTGAGGCAGTATGTCCCCCTTGCGCGTCAGGGGATGCCAAGGTATAATGGCTGACAGGAAAATAGAGGGCGCGACAGATCGGTATTTGATGAAGTGAGAAGAAATGAATTTACAGCAGCTAAAATACGTCATAGCCACAGCGGAGGCAGGCTCTATTACAAAGGCGGCGGGACAGCTTTTTATCTCCCAGCCCAGCCTATCCAACGCCATTAAGGACCTGGAGGCGGAAACGGGGATCATCCTTTTTATTCGCAGCCGGAACGGTGTCACGCTGACAAAGGAGGGCATGGAGTTTCTGGGATATGCCCGGCAGGTCCTTCAGCAGATGGAGCTGCTGGAGGACAAATACATTGCTGCCCAGCCCAGGAAAATACGGTTCGGCGTGTCCACCCAGCACTACACGTTCACAGAAAACGCCTTTGTGGAGCTGGTGCAGCGATTCGGTCAGGAGCGGTATGAGTTTTTCTTCAATGAGGCGGGCACGCATCAGATCCTGGAGGATGTGAAGAATCGGATCAGCGACCTGGGAATCCTCTACCTGTCCGATGAAAACGCGGCGGTCCTGCGAAAAACAATGGAGGAGTATGGCCTGGAGTTCGTCCCGCTCTTTTCCGCGAAGCCCCATGTGTTTTTGCAGAGGAACCATCCGCTGGCCAAGAAGCAAACACTCAAACTCGCAGAATTGGAGCCATATCCACGGCTGAATTTCGTGCAGGGCAGCTATGAGTCCTCCTACTATGCGGAGGAGCTGTTCAGTACGCTTCCTGCGGACAAGGAGATACGCATCAATGACCGGGGGGCAATCGTCAACTTCATGCTGGGGCTGAACGCTTACACCATCTCCAGCGGCATTTTTCCGAAGTATCTCCACGGAGACAACATCATTGCCGTTCCTCTGGATGAGCCGGAGCGCATGGAGATCGGCTATATCCACCCGGAGAAGCTGCCCTTGAGCGAATTGGGTGCCGTCTATATCCGGGAACTAAAAAAATACGCGCCAGCCGATTCATAGGTTTTGACTATGAAAAATGATATGAAATAGGTGTTACCTATCCGGCTGTCCGTTCTGCTATGATACGCGCAGAGGACGGTGACAGCCAATGCCTGCGTATGTGATCGGCAATTTTCTTATCTACTGCGTGATAAACGCATTCACGCCGGGACCGGGGAACATCCTGGCCCTGAATACAGTGACGAACTATGGCTGGAAAAAAGGGAAGCCGCTGTTTTTTGGGATATTTGCGGGGTATTATGCCGTACAGATTATCTGCGCGCTTTTCGTCTATGGTGTGAGCTCTTTCCTGCCGGGTGTGATGGATGTGCTCAAATATGTGGGCGCGGCGTATATCCTGTACCTGGCGGTACACATCGCCGTCAGCCGTCCCGCTGAGGAACAGGGGGAGAAATCAGCGTCTTTTCTCAAGGGATTTCTGCTCCAATTTGTAAATGTGAAGATCTATATGTTTGGGATCACGGCCCTCACCGGCTTTGTCGTGGACTATGATTCATCGCTGGCCGCACTGCTCCTGTTTGAGATCATCATCGCCACCATTGGTACTACTGCCACCTGCACATGGATCGCCGGAGGGCTTCTGATCCAAAAGTTCTATCTGAAGCACTACCGGATCATTAATATCGTTCTGGCGCTCACGTTATTGGAGTGCATGTATAGCATACTTCGATAACTTCCCGTTTGTAGAGGAAGAATCAGCGCAATATAGCAGGATTCGCTGACTGAACACCAGCATGGCACAAAGAACATGATAGGTGCCGTGAAGTGATGTGAGGCCACTAAAAATTTTCCTATTTTACCTATTGACAAGATAGGTTAATGGGCGTATAGTAGCAACCGTCGAATCTGAGCAACGATGCAGGAAAGGAGTGGGATGCAGTGAACAGGACATATGCTTCTCGTGTTATCATCGCGTGTTGTCGAATGAGTTCCTCCCGGGCATGTTTCCATGGCCAGGTGCATTCGTCTTTCCTTTGCTGCGCCGATGTTTGACATTTCATAACTGGAAATGCAAAAGCCATGTGCCCGGGAGCTTGTGAAGCCCCGGCTTTTTTGTGCTCGATTCGGTCATGAAAACATTACGACCATATAATAATCTGGAGGTTCTGTCATGAAGAAAGCTATTTTCCGGCGCGTTATCACCGCCGCCATCATTTTTGCCTTCGCATTTTCTTTTTCCTCTTTCGCTTATGCCGACGAGGGCGATTTCCGGACCCTGGATGAGATCAAAGAGAGCGGCGTCATCAACATCGGCGTGTTCTCCGACAAGAGCCCCTTCGGCTATGTGGACGAAAACGGCGACTACCAGGGCTACGACGTGTATTTGGCTGAGCGCATCGGCGAGGACCTGGGCGTGGAGGTCAACTTCGTCTCCACGGAGGCCGCCAGCCGCATCGAGTATCTGCAGACCGGCAAGGTGGACATCATCCTGGCCAACTTCACCGTCACCGAGGAGCGGGCGGAGGAAGTGGACTTCGCCCTGCCCTACATGAACGTGGCGCTGGGCGTGGTCTCCCCGGAGGACGCGGTGATCGAGAGCCTGGACGACATCGGCGAGGACGACCAGGTGATCGTCATCTCCGGCACCACCGCCGAGACCTATCTTGTAAAGAACAACCCCGACATCAAGCTGCAGAAATACGACGCCTATGCCGAGGCCAAGACCGCTCTGGAGAACGGCAACGGCGTGGCCTGGGCCAACGACAATACGGAGGTCATCGCCTTCGCCATCGAAAACCCCGGCTTCGTGGTGGGCATCCCCTCCCTGGGCAGCGCGGACACCATCGCCCCCGCCGTGACCAAGGGCAATACCACCCTGCTGAACTGGCTGAACGACGAGATCGAGGCCCTGGGCGAGGAGGAGTTCTTCCACGCTGACTACGAGGCCACACTGCTGGATGTCTACGGTGCGGACTATGAGGACACCCTGGTGGTGGAGGGTGGCGTAACGGCCGCCGAGGCGCCTGCCGGCGAGTGAGCATAGAATAGAAAAAACATAGGGCGGGCAGAAACGCTTGCACGTCTCTGCCCGCCCCGTTTCGGAGGAGTGGGACTATGGACTTTGAGGCGATGCGGGAGTATCTGCCGCTGTTTTGGGACGCGCTGGGGCTGAC
>CANRDC010000046.1 GCA_947629245.1 uncultured Oscillospiraceae bacterium
CACGCACACGCCCATGTCCGTCAGCTGCTGGAAGGGGCTCTGCTGGTCGTACAGGGACATGTTGCTCACCAGCACCAAGTCCGGCTCCAGGGCGGCCAGCCGCTCCATATCCGGGTTCACCAGGTCGAACACGGGCGCCTCCGGGTCCAGACCCTCCAGCCCCACGCTGTTGGTGTCATAGCCCACGATCTGGTCCCCGCGGCCCAGGGCCGTGACCATCTCCGCCAGAGACGGGGCCAGCACCACGATGGACCCGATCTCGTCCGGCGCCGTGATCTGGGCGCCGCTGGGGTCCTCGGTGGGCTTTGGGGCCGCCGTGGCCGCCGCGTCCTCGTCCGCCAGGGCGGACACGCTCAGGCTCGCCAGCAGGATGAGAGCCAAAACGACCGCTGTAAATTTCTTCATACGCTTTTCCTCCTGAAAAAAAGATTTTTTGCCCCGGAAAAACAGAACACCTTTCATATCAATGAAAGGCGTTTGCTGCAAACCTCGACCTGCGGCGGACAGGTCCTGCTTCCCCCCTCCGCTGCGGCTCAAATGCACAAACCCATCCATCGTGGACCTGCACAGGACAGCTCAGCATTCCGACTTAGGACCCCCGGAAGGGCCCATTACGGTGGCGGGACCGCGGAGGACTCGCACCTCCATTCCCTGACAGACGACTGCCCGTAGAACGTATTCTGTTTTTCTGGGGATGCTGAAAACAGCGCCGCTCCGCGTCTGTCGGGGCGGCGCTGTTCCATTTTATTCCATGGCCGGGGCCCTTGTCAAGGCCCCGCCGGGCTCACGCGTCGATGGTGGAGATGCCCAGAGTGGTCTCCTCCAGCACGTCTAGCAGCACCCGGACCGTGTCCAGGGAGGTGAAGACCGTGACGCCGTTTTCCACGGCGCACTGGCGTATCTCGTGGCCGTCGGACAGGGCCCCGGCGCTGCGCACGTCCCGCGTGTTGACCACGTACTTCACCACCCCGCTCTGCAGCTCCTGCAATATCTCCTCGCTGCCCTCCCGGAGCTTCTCCACCGTGTGGGTGCGGATGCCGTTGTCCTTGAGGAATTTGGCCGTGCCCGCGGTGGCCAGAATGTTGAAGCCCAGGTTATAGAACCGGCGGATCAGCGGCAGGGCCTCGGCCTTGTCCTGGTCCGCGATGGTGGCCAGCACCGCGCCGTAGTTCGCCATGGTCATGCCCGATGCCTGCAGGGCCTTGTACAGGGCCCTCGTCAGGGTGTTGTCGTAGCCGATGGCCTCGCCGGTGGACTTCATCTCCGGGGACAGATACGCGTCCAGCCCCCGCAGCTTGGAAAACGAGAAGGCCGGGGCCTTCACATACCAGCGCTTCTTTTCCGGCGGATACAGCCTGAAAAAGCCCTGCTCCTTCAGGGACAGACCCAGTATCACGTTGGTGGCGATGTCCGCCAGGGAGTACCCCGTGGCCTTGCTGAGGAACGGCACCGTCCGGCTGGACCGGGGGTTCACCTCAATGATGTACACCTTTTCCTCCCGGTCCACGATGAACTGGATGTTGTAAAGGCCCACGATGCCGATGCCCAGCCCCAGCCGCCTGGCGTAGTCCAGGATGGTGGCCTTCACCTTATCGGACACGCTGAAGGTGGGGTACACGCTGATGGAGTCGCCGGAGTGGATGCCGGTGCGCTCCACCAGTTCCATGATCCCCGGCACGAACACGTCCCGGCCGTCGCAGATGGCGTCCACCTCCAGCTCCTTGCCCTGGATGTACTTGTCCACCAGCACCGGTTTGTCCACGTCGATCTCCACCGCCGTTTTCAGGTAGTGCCTGAGCTGCTCCTCGTCCGCCACGATCTGCATGGCCCGGCCGCCCAGCACGAAGCTGGGCCGCACCAGCACGGGATAGCCCACATCCTCCGCGGCCTTCACGCCCGCCTCGATGTCCGTCACGGCATGTCCGGGAGGCTGGGGGATGCGCAGCTCGTCCAGCACCTTTTCAAAGGCGTCCCGGTTCTCCGCCCGCTCGATGGCGGCGCAGTCGGTGCCAACTATTTTCACGCCCCGCTCCATCAGAGGCTCCGCCAGATTGATGGCCGTCTGGCCTCCCAGGGACGCCACCACCCCCACGGGCTTCTCCCGCAGGAGGATGTTCATCACGTCCTCCACGTACAGGGGCTCGAAATAGAGCTTGTCCGAGCAGGTGTAATCCGTGGACACCGTCTCCGGATTGTTGTTGATGATGATGGCCTCGTAGCCCGCCTTTTTGATGGTCTGGACCGCGTGGACGGTGGAGTAGTCGAACTCCACCCCCTGGCCGATGCGGATGGGTCCCGCCCCCAGCACCACGATCTTTTTCCGGTCCGAGATCACCGACTCGTTTTCCTCTTCGTAGGTGGAGTAGAAGTAGGGCACGTAGCTTTCAAACTCGCTGGCGCAGGTGTCGATCATCTTGTATACCGGCAGCATGCCCTTTTCCAGCCGGAGGTCGTATATCTCCCGCTCCGCCGCGCCCCAGAGCCGGGCCACGGCGGCGTCGCAAAAGCCCATGCGCTTGGCCTCGTAAAGCGCGTCCAGGTCCCCGGCCGCGGCGGCCAGCCGCCGCTCCATGGCCACGATGTTGGCGATCACGTCCAGAAACAGCATGTCGATGCCTGTGGCGGCGGCAATGTCCTCCAGCGCCGTCCCCAGCCGCAGCAGCGCCGCGATGGCAAAGAGCCGGTCGTCCCGTCCTTGGTTGACATAATTCAAAAGGCGGTCCCGGTCCCAGTCCTCAAATTTCTTCATATAGAGGTGGTCCGCGCCGATCTCCAGGGAGCGGACGGCCTTGAGAAGGCTCTCCTCCATGGTCCGGCCCACGCTCATGACCTCGCCGGTGGCCTTCATCTGGGTGGACAGGGTGTTGGCGGCGTCGGCGAACTTGTCGAAGGGGAACCGGGGCATTTTGGTGACCACATAATCCAACGCCGGTTCAAAGCTGGCGGGGGTATTGGCCAGGGGTATCTCGTCCAGGGTCATGCCCACGGCGATCTTGGCGGAGACCCTGGCGATGGGGTAGCCGCTGGCCTTGCTGGCCAGGGCCGAGGACCGGGAGACACGGGGGTTGACCTCGATGACGTAGTACTGGAAGCTCTTGGGGTCCAGGGCGAACTGGACGTTGCAGCCGCCCTGTATCTCCAGCGCTCGGATGATGCGCAGGGCGCTGTCCCGGAGCATGTGATATTCCTTATTGGTCAGGGTCTGGGAGGGGCACACCACCACCGAGTCGCCGGTATGGACCCCCACCGGGTCGATGTTCTCCATGTTGCACACGGTGATGGCGGTGTCGTTTGCGTCCCGCATGACCTCGTATTCGATCTCCCGGTAGCCCTTGATGCTCTTCTCCACCAACACCTGGGTGACCGGGGACAGCTTCAGGCCGTTTTTGAGAAGCTCCCGGCATTCTTCCTCGTTGTCCGCGAAGCCGCCGCCGGTGCCCCCCAGGGTGAAGGCGGGACGCAGCACCACCGGATAGCCGATCTGGCCTGCGATGCGAAGGCCGTCCTCCACGGTGGAGGCCACCTCCGAGGGCAGCACCGGTTCGCCAAGCTCTTCGCACAGCTCCTTGAAAAGCTCCCGGTCCTCCGCCCGCTCGATGCTCCGGCTGGGGGTGCCCAGAAGCTCCGTGCGGCACTCCCGCAGCACGCCCTTTTTCTCCAGCTGCACGGCCAGGTTCAGTCCCGTCTGGCCGCCGATGCCGGGCACGATGGCGTCCGGCCTCTCGTACCGGACGATCTTGGCCGCGTATTCCAGCGTCAGCGGCTCCATGTATACCTTGTCCGCCACGGAGGTGTCTGTCATGATGGTGGCGGGGTTGGAGTTGCACAGCACCACCTCGTACCCCTCCTCCCGGAGGGCCAGGCACGCCTGGGTGCCCGCGTAGTCGAACTCCGCCGCCTGGCCGATGACGATGGGGCCGGAGCCGATGACCATGATCTTGTGAAGGTCCGTTCTCTTAGGCATGCTCTCTCGCCTCCTCCATCATCGTAAGAAACCGGTCGAACAGCGCGCCGCTGTCCTGGGGTCCCGGAGCGCTCTCCGGGTGGTACTGGACGCTGAACACCCGGTCGCGCTCGCATTTGACCCCCTCCACCGTGCCGTCCAGCAGATTCACATGGGTCAGCGCAAGGCCGGTACCGGCCAGACTGGCCGCGTCCACGGCGTAGCTGTGGTTCTGGCTGGTGATCTCGATCCTCCCCGTGTCCAGGTCCCGGACCGGGTGGTTGCCGCCCCGGTGGCCGAACTTCAGCTTGTAGGTCCTGGCGCCGTAGGCCAGTGAGATGAGCTGGTGGCCCAGGCAGATGCCGAAGATGGGGATCTTCCCCCGAATGGCCCGCACCAGCTCCAGCACGGAGGGCACGTCCTCCGGGTCGCCGGGGCCGTTGGACAGAAACACCCCGTCGGGCCCCAGGGCCTGTACCTGCTCCGCCCCGGCGTCATAGGGCAGCACCGTCACGTCGCAGCCCCGTGCGTTCAGGGAGCGGACGATGTTCAGCTTGATGCCGCAGTCCACGGCCACCACATGGAACCGGGCCTTTCCCACCGCCGGGGACGTCCAGGGCGCCTTGCAGCTCACCCGGCGCACCACGTCACGGGGCACATCTGTGCTCTCCAATATCTCCAGAGCCCTGTCCAGGGGCGTGTCCACGTCAGTGACGAGGGCCTTGCGGCTGCCGTGGTCCCGGATGCTCCGGGTCAGCTTCCGGGTGTCGATGCCTTGGACGCCGGGGATGCCATAGCGCTCCATCACCGCGCCCAGAGTGTCCGCGCAGCGGAAGTTAGAGGGTCGGTCGTTATAGCGGCGCACCGCCAGGCCCCCGATGGTGGGCACGGCCGTCTCATAGTCGTCCGCCGCCATGCCGTAGTTGCCGATGAGAGGATAGGTCATCACCACCAGCTGGCAGGTATAGGAGGGGTCGGAGAGGATCTCCTGATAGCCCGCCATGGAGGTGTTGAACACGATCTCGCACACCCGCTCGCTCCGGTCCCCAAAGCCCTGGCCCGGATACTGGCTGCCGTCGGCCAGCACAATCTTTCTGTCCGCCTTCTCAGTCATGCTCTTCACGCCCTTTCAGACAAAAAAAGACCCGGCCCGCGAAACGATGGAACGTCTCGCGAAAGCCGGGAGAAAAAACATTGCCGCCATATGAAGCTGTCGGAGAAACACCTGTCACAGGCAAGGACAAAAAGGAAAGGGTATCCCCCGCGACCTTCCGTTTTCCCGAAGCTCTCAGCAAGGCGACCCCTTCTCTCCGTACAGCGGCGTTTTCCGAACACCTTTTCGCGCATTTTAACACATCGCTCCCCCGTCTGTCAACGGCGCGGACGGGTCGCGGCGCCAAATCTGCTTTTCGTCCAAAACCGCCCCGGATACATCCCGTCCCTCTCGTCAAATTTCAGCCGGTCCCCCGGGCGGCGTCGTTGCGCCGAGAGCATAAAAGCGTCGGAGCAAAGCGGACTTTGCTCCGACGCTGTGGCACCCACGAGGGGATTCGAACCTCCGACCTACCGCTTAGGAGGCGGTCGCTCTATCCTGCTGAGCTACGTGGGCAGGTGCTTTGCTATTGTAATGGAAAACCGGGTCACTGTCAAGTCGTCGGAGCACGCAGGCTGGGCCTTCCTTCGCCGCAAAGCGGCGAAGCGCGGACAGTCCGCGGCTCCTCCTCTCCCCAAAAGGCTGGCGAGCCTTTTGGGGGCCCCATCAAACGCCCCGGCCTTTTCAGGCCGGGGCGCTTTGCGCTGCAGCGGGCTGCAGCCTTTTCTTTTGAAAGGCTCCGCCTTTCAAAAGACTATTGCTCGTAGTGGTGGGCGTCCTGAAGGACCATTTCCTTCACCTTCATGAGCCGGACCTTGGTGGAGGACTCGTTCTCCGCCAGCTTCATGGTGATGTAGCGGATATTCTCCTGCAGCTCCGGGATCATCACGTATTCCAGGGCGTTCACCCGGCGGCGGGTCTTTTCGATATCCTCCGCCAGCAGCTGCATGGTCTTTTCCACCTGGGCCAGCTCCAGCATGTCCTCGAACACCGCGTACAGGCGGCTGAGCGCGTCGTCCAGCTCGCCGCTGGTCTGAGCGAAGCCGTAAGGGAGCTGCCCGTTCTGGTCGGGGGACTCGCTCTTGAAGTCGTACACCGGCACGTTCACGCTCATGATATTTTTATGGCTCACGTCCAGCTCCATCCGCTGCCGGGCGTACAGCAGGCTCTGCTCCAGCATCTCCGGGCTCATGACGGCGCTGGCCATGCTCATGGCGGCAAAGGCCCCGGAAAGGCCCTCGTCCACCTTCTCCCGCAGGACCTTGTTCCGGCGGACGATGTCCATGAACTGGCGCATCTCCTCGTCCCGCTTGTCCTTGAGGAGCTTGTGGCCGCGGCTGGCCGTGCGAAGGCGCCCCTTCAGCTGGTTCAGCACCATCCGAGTGGGGGTCACAGCGCTTTTCGGCATAAGATCACCTCGCTAACAGGGCGTTTCGCGCCCTCCTCATTCCTCCGCCTTCTTGGGCATATACTTCTCGATCTGCTCCACCTTCAGCCGCTTCAGCTCGCTGCGGGGCAGAAGGCTCAGAAGCTCCCAGCCCAAATCCAGCGTCTCGATGATGGACCGGTTGGTCTGGTTGCCCTGGTTGACGTAGCGCTGCTCGAACTCGTCGGCAAATTTGGCGAACTTCTTGTCCGTCTCGCTCAGGGCCGCCTCGCCCAGAATGGTCATCAGTTCCTTGGCCTCCTTACCGGCGGCGTAGGCGGAGAAGAGCTGGTTCATGGTACCGGCGTGGTCCTCGCGGGTACGGCCCTCGCCCACGCCCTTGTCCTTCAGACGGGACAGGCTGGGCAGCACGTCCACGGGCGGCACGATGCCCTTGCGGTGCAGCTCACGGCTCAGGATGATCTGGCCCTCGGTGATGTAGCCGGTCAGGTCGGGGATGGGGTGGGTCTTGTCGTCCTCGGGCATGGTCAGGATGGGGATCATGGTGATGGAGCCCTTCTTGCCGATGCGCCGACCGGCCCGTTCGTACAGCGTGGCCAGGTCGGTGTACATATAGCCGGGATAGCCCCGGCGACCGGGGACCTCCTTCTTGGCCGCGGAGACCTCGCGCAGGGCCTCAGCGTAGTTGGTGATGTCGGTCAGGATGACCAGCACGTGCATGTCCTTCTCAAAGGCCAGGTACTCGGCCGCCGTCAGGGCCATACGGGGGGTGGAGATGCGCTCCACGGCGGGGTCGTTGGCCAGGTTGGAGAATACCACGGTCCGGTCGATGGCGCCGGTGCGGCGGAAGTCGTTGATGAAGTACTCGGACTCCTCGAAGGTGATGCCGATGGCGGCGAACACCACGGCGAAGCTCTCGTCGGTGCCCAGCACGCGCGCCTGCCGGGCAATCTGGGCGGCCAGGGCCGCGTGGGGCAGACCGGAGCAGGAGAAGATGGGCAGCTTCTGGCCGCGGACCAGGGTGTTCAGTCCGTCAATGGTGGACACGCCGGTCTGGATGAACTCGGCGGGGTAGGCACGGGCGGAGGGGTTCATGGGCAGGCCGTTGATGTCCTCATACTTCTCCGGCAAAATGGCGGGGCCGCCGTCGATGGGCTCGCCCATGCCGTTAAAGACCCGGCCCAGCATATCCTCGCTCACGCCCAGCCGCAGGGGGTGGCCCAAAAAGCGGACCTTGGAACCGGCCAGGTTGATGCCCTGGGCGCTCTCGAACAGCTGGACCACGGCCACGTCGCCGTCCACCTCCAGCACCTTGCAGCGGCGCTTTTCCCCGTGGGGAAGCTCGATCTCCGCCAGCTCGTCGTAGGTGACGCCCTCCACGCCTCTGACCATCATCAGAGGGCTGGCTATCTCGCTGATCGTCTGATATTCGCGGATCATTGGTCCTCACCTCCCGCTGTCAGCTTCTGGATGTCGTCTTTCATAGCCTTCTCGATATCGGCGTACTCGGCCGCGTACTTGTCCGGCGCGACCATCTTGGCCCGGCCCACCCGCTCACGGGACGGGATGGCGAACAGGCCGTTCAGGTCCGCGCCCTTGGCCATGGCCTGGCGGCACAGCTCGTCGTAGCGGATGATGAGCCCCAGGAGCCTGAACTGCTTGTCGTAGGAGGAATAGGCGTCCTCGTCCACGAAGGCGTTCTGCTGGAGGAAATCCTCCCGGAGCATCTTGGCCGTCTCCAGGGTCATCTGGTCGGCGTCGGACAGGCTGTCCCGGCCCACCAGCTTGACGATCTCGTTGAGGCTCTCCTCCTCCTGGAGGATGGCCATGGCCTTGTCCCGCAGGGCCATGAAGCCGGGGAACTGCTCGTCGTACCAGTCCTTGAGGGTGTCCACGTACAGGCTGTAGGAGGTCAGCCAGTTGATGGCGGGGAAGTGGCGGGCGTAGGCCAGGGAGCTGTCCAGCCCCCAGAACACCTTGACGATGCGCATGGTGGACTGGCTGACGGGCTCGGAGGTATCGCCGCCCGGAGGGGATACGGCACCGATGGCAGTGATGGAACCCTGGCGGCTGTCGCTGCCCAGGCACTCCACCACACCGGCCCGTTCGTAGTACTGGGCCAGACGGCTGGCAAGGTAGGCGGGGTAGCCCTCCTCGCCGGGCATCTCCTCCAGACGGCCGCTCATCTCACGCAGGGCCTCGGCCCAGCGGGAGGTGGAGTCGGCCAGCACGGCCACGTCGTAGCCCATGTCCCGGAAGTACTCGGCGATGGTGATGCCGGTGTAGATGCTGGCCTCACGGGCCGCCACGGGCATATCGGAGGTGTTGGCGATCAGCACGGTCCGCTGCATCAGGCTCTCGCCGGAGCGGGGGTCCTTCAGCTCGGGGAACTCCATCAGCACGTCGGTCATCTCGTTGCCGCGCTCGCCGCAGCCGATATAGACCACGATGTCCACGTCGGACCACTTGGCCAGCTGGTGCTGGACCACGGTCTTGCCGCTGCCGAAGGGTCCGGGCACGGCAGCCGTGCCGCCCTTGGCGATGGGGAACAGGGTGTCGATGACCCGCTGGCCGCTGTTCATGGGGCGGCTGGGCATATACTTGTGCTTATAGGGCCGGGCCACGCGCACGGGCCACTTCTGCATCATGGTCACCTTGTGCTCGCCGCCCTTGTCGTCCTTCACCACGGCCACCGGCTCGTCCACGGTGTACTTGCCGCCGGAGATGGACTGGATCACGCCCGCCACGCCGGGAGGCACCATGATCTTGTGCAGGATGGCGGTGGTCTCCTGGACCGTGCCCAGCACGTCGCCGCCCTTGACGATGTCGCCCGCCTTGGCGGCAGCCTTGAACTCCCACTGCTTTTTCCGGTTCAGGCTGGCGACCTCCACGCCGCGGGCGATGGTGTCGCCGGTGGCGTCCCGGATCTCGGTCAGGGGCCGCTGGATGCCGTCGTATATATTGGTCAGAAGCCCCGGCCCCAGCTCCACGCTCAGGGGCGTGCCGGTGGTCTCCACCTGGGCGCCGGGCCCCAGGCCGGAGGTCTCCTCATAGACCTGGATGGAGGCGCTGTCCCCCTTCATCTGGAGGATCTCGCCGATCAGCCGCTGGCTGCCCACGCGCACCACGTCGGACACGTTGGCGTCCGCCAGGCCGGTGGCCACCACCAGCGGGCCGGAAACTTTTGTGATCGTTCCGCTCATGCTTCAACCTTCTTTCGGTAAAGATAGTCCCAAAGAGGGGGATAATTTACAAAATGTTGGCGCCCACGGCCCGTTCAACAGCCGCCTGGAGGGCCGACTGGCCCAGGCCCAGGGAGCCGTCCTTGCCGGGGATCAAAATGACCGCCGGTCTGGGCACGTCCTTGAACCGGTCGATGTCCGCCTTCAAAGCCTGGGCCAGATCCTCCTCCAGGTAGATGATGGCGTACTCGTCCGGCTGATCGGCCTTGGTGATGCGCTTGAATATCTCGTGGGCCTCGGCGGCCTCCCGGACGGGGAAGGTGTCCAGCCCCAGGGCCTTGAACCCGATGACCGTGTCCGGCCCGCCGATGACGGCGATCTTATACATAACTGTCACGCAACCTTTCCCGCAGCGCCTCCGGGGCCAGACCGCCCCGCTTGCCCAGAAGGACCATCCGGGCCGCCGTGATCTCCGCCTCCAGGCTGGCCAGATACGCCACCGCCACCGCCGGACCGAAGGGCACCTGCTTGGCGGCTTTGAGATACTCCGTCAGCACATTGTCGCAGGCCCGCTCGAAATCGGCCAGGGGCGCGCCGTCCACGGCCTGCTGTCCCAGCTCCGCGCAGCGGGCCAGGGCCCGGTCGTGGAACACCTCCGTCACGCCCTCGGCATAGGACCGGCACACCCGCTCGGGGGGCACGTTGCCGCCGCCGATCACCGCCGTGCGCAGAAGGCCCTCGTCCATGTGCCCCCGGATACAGCGCACCGCGCTGCGCAGGTTGGCGATGTCGATGGTCAGGCGCACATAGTCCGTGTAAAAGGGCGTGGAGAGCGTGCTCGTGAGAGCCAGCATCTCCGCGAAATAGGCCTTGTCCAGGCCCATGTCGGCCAGCTGGGGATTGGAGGTGCGGGCCAGGGTGGTCCGGGCCTCCCGGATGGCCGAGGCCAGGGCCTCGGGCACTTCCCGCCAGACGTCCTCGGCATAGGCGTCCGTCAGCGCCTTGGGCGGCACCCGACCGCAGGCGGACAAAAGCCGCTCCCGGTCCTGGGGACTGCCCTCGCCCTTCACCAGCACCTTGGCGTTGTGATAGTCGTATTTGAGGCGGCAGGCGGTCACGATGGCCTTCTCCGGACAGAGCTTTTCAAACTCGTCCAGAAACGCCGCCCGCCGGGCCTGGAAGACCTCCTCCAGCTGGGCGTCCGTGGCGCCGGTCAGGTCGGGGAACCCGCACTCGGCCAGCACCCGTGCGGCCTCGTCAAAGTCCGCCGCCTCCACCATCTGCTCCAGCCGCTTTTCCCCCAGCAGGGCGTTCTCCCTGGCGCGGATGTAGGCGGACAGGAACAGGTATTCAGTACTCTTAACCTTTGACAAGAGAATTCCTCCTTGTCTCTTCGTTGCCGGGGTCCGGCCCGGCGCCGTCAGCCAAACAGCTCCGCCGCCACCTGGGAGGCCATGTTCTCCCTGGCCTGGGCCATGAGGGCCTCCACGGTGCAGTTGACGGACACGCTGCCCTGCCGGACGATCAGTCCCCGGCCAAAAGCCCCGTCCTTGTCGGAGAGGGTGAGCTTCGCCGTCTTACCGGCGGCCTTCAGGGCGGCGTTGGCCTTGTCCACGACCTTTTTGCCGCAGGCGGCCCTGTCGGCGGCGGAGAGCTCTATCTGCTCCGTACCGGTGACGGCGGCCCTGGCGGCCAGCGCGGCCAGGAAGGACACATACTCCTCCCCTTTCAGGGCGTTGAGCCGCTCCTCGGCCTTGTCGAAGGCATCCGCCACCAGGGACTGCTTGAAGCCCAGCACGCTCTTGCGGGCCTCCATATCGGCGGTCTTGGCCAGGCGCTGGACCCGGTCCTCCGCGGCGGCTACGCCCTGGCGGACCTTCTCCCAGTAGCCCTCCTGGGCCTTTTTCTCGCCCTCGGCACGGATGGCGTCGCACTGGGTCCTGGTCTCACCGGCGATGCGGGCGGCGTCCGCCACGGCGTCCGTCTCGATACGGGCCGTGATCTTGTCGATGCCGTTCATGTCTGCTCCCCTTTCCTTGGGGTCACAGCCACAGCAGCATCAGCATGGAAGCCAGCAGGGACAAAATGGCGTAGAACTCCACGATGCCGCAGAGGATCAGTCCCTTGGACCAGTCGTCGGGCTTCTTGGCCAGGATGTTGATGGAGCCCGCGGCCACGCGGCCCTGGGCGATGGCGGACAGCAGACCGCCCAGCGCCATGGGCATGCAGGCCACGAAGTACTGCAGACCCTCCTGCACGGTCAGGTCCACGTTGCCGCTCATCATGCCGATGCGGATCAGGCAGAAGAACCACACCACCAGACCGTACAGGCCCTGGGTGCCGGGCAGCAGCTGCAGCACCATGACCTTACCGGACTTGGAGGGGTCCTCGCTCAGAAGGCCCGTACCGGCCTCACCGGCGATGCCGGTGCCCTTCGCGGAACCGACGCAGCTCAGCCCAACGGCCAGACCGGAGCCCAGCAGCGCCAGCGCCAGGCCGCCAAAGGATTCAAAGAAACTCATGTGATTGTCCTCCTTATTCTTTCACTATGTCTACGAATTTAGTTTCCATATCTAAAGGACGGAAGGGCTTGCCGCCGTCCTCATAGAACCGACCAAAGAACTCCAGGCACTGCAGACGCATGTCGTGCACGAAGCAGCCCAGCAGGTTCAGCGCGAAGTTCAGGGCGTTGCCGATCATGGAGATGATCGCGAAGGAGATCACGTTGCCGGTGATGCCGCCCAGGGTGTTGAACACCTGGGCGATGACCGCCCCCGCCAGCATCAGGGCCATGAGCCGGGAGTAGGACAGGATGTCGCTGAAATACCCGGTGATGTTGTTATACAGCGACCCGCCGATCCCCATCAGGGTCCCCATGACGATCTTCACCGGACCGCCGCCGTTCTGCTTCGCCTTCCAGGCGCTGCCAGCCACCAGCATCACGCCTCCGACGATCAGCACCACGGGGGACCACAGCACCGCGATGACCGCCCCGAAGAGGATCACGTACCACGTGCCCTCCTCGAACAGCGCGCCCAGCTTGTCCCCGTCCCTGACCTTTTTCCAGGCGCTGACCGCCATGCCGGTCAAAATCTGCACCACGCCCAGGGCCAGAGAGCCCACCAGAACCGCCAGCGCGTCGTCCAGCGGACTGAACAGGGCGGGCAGGGCAAAGTCCCTGCCGCTGGTCAGCTTCACCACCTGGGTCAGAAAATCGCCGAAGAAGCCGCCGGTGACGGCGCCCCAGATGAAGGTGCTCACACCGCACAGGCCCAGCAGCGGGAACATGTTCCGCACCGTGGGGCCGCGGGGCTTGGCCTTTTTCACCACGATCAGGCTCACCAGCATCATGATCAGGCCGTAGCCCATATCCGCCATCATCATGCCGTAGAACAGGATGAAAAACGGCGCCATCAGCGGGTTCGGGTCCACGCCCGTGTAGGCAGGCAGGGCGTACATGTCCGTGACCATGTTCAGCGGCCTTGTGAAGGCGTTGTTTTTCAGCTTCACTGGCACGTCGGGATATTCCTCCGGCGCCGGGTCGGCAAACTCCCAGGCGCAGTCGAAGCGCTTGAAGCAGTCGGTGAGCTCTCCCTCCGCCTCGGCGGGGCACCAGCCCTCCAGGGCCACGATGCTGTCCGTGCCCCGGAGCCGCTCGGCGGCCTCCGCCTGGGCGGCGCGGGTGGCCAGCCGGTCAGCGCTCAGCCGCAGCCCGGCGGCCCTGCCCTTCTCCCTGGTGATGCGCTCGGCCAGCTCACGCTGCCGGACAGAGAGCTTTTCCAGCTCCCGCTTCCGCTCGTCGATGTTGTCCGTGGCCGTGCCGGTCAGGCCCGGAAAGGACACGGGCGTGCAGCCCACGTTCCGCATGGCGTCCAGCACCGGGGCCAGCATATCCTTCATGGCGATGACCAGGAAATTCTTCTGCTGCTCGTCCTGGCTCACCAGAACGATCTGGACCTCCTCGGTCACGCTCTCGGCCGCGTCCGCCACGGATTCCATATCCACCTCGGCGGGCACGTTGGCCAGCGCCAGGTTGCAGGTCTTTGTCCCGGCGGTCTCCAGGGGCATGTCCAGCGCCTCCCAGGGACGCAGGGATTCGATCTCGTCCCGGACACGGACCTCGTCCGCCGCGGCCTTCCGAAACTCCGCCTCCCAGCCGTTGATGCGCCCGGCCAGAGCCAGATCCTCCTCCAGAGCCCGCTCGTCCAGGAAATCCGCCTCCGTCACCTCGGGGCGCGGGGACAGGAGCTTTTTCTTCTCCGGGGCGTACTGGTCCAGGACCTTTAAAGCGGCGTTCACCTCCGCCTCCTGGTTCCGGGCCGCGGTCAGTCCCGCCCGCTCCGGCCGCAGCAGCGCCGCGGCCTCGGGATCGGCGAGCATCCCCTCCGGCTCCCGGACCTCCACGCAGCCCAGACGCAGAAGCTGCCGCATCAGCTCGTCCCGCTGGTCGCGCGGGGCGATGACGCGCAGCTTTTTCATCTTGACAATGGCCATCAGCCGTTCACGATCCTTTCCACGATCTTGTCCACGACCTGGTCCATCTTCCGCTCGGCACGGGCCTTCATGGCCGCCTGCCGGTTGCGGGTGTTGGACGCCAGGACGCCCGCGTCCTCCTTGGCCTTCTCGTCGGCCTTGCGGATCAGGTCCCTGATCTCCGCGTCGGCCTTCTCGTCGGCCGCGGCGGCCATGGACTTCACCGCCTCCTCCGCCTCCTGGACGGAGCGCCTGGCCTCCGCCTGGGCGGCGGCTCGGATCTGACGGGCCTTTTCCTCCGCCAGGGCTATGGTATCCAGCGCCTCCAATGACATGTGCGATACACCTCCAAACCTTCTCGGCTCAGATCACTTCATTATTATACAAAATATGGTGTTATGACCTTCCTAATAATACACGGACTTTGTGAAAGTTGCAACAGTTATTTTCCTGTTTTTGCATAATTTTTTGCAACATTCCACACCCCGGCGCCCCGGCGGTTCACACGCCCGTCAGAGCCTCCTTTGCCTCCCGTCCGGCGCTGCGGGCCAGCGTCTTGAGCGCCTCCATGGCCGCGTCCCGGGCGGTCTCGTCCATGCCCGCCACGGACCGGACGAAGCTCCGGGCCGTGTCGAACCAGTTCTCCTTCATCTCATGCATGGTGCGGAAGCTGGTGTCCGTCAGCACCGTGTAGATCACCTGCACGAACTGCTCGAACTGTTCCGGCGTCATATCCTCCGTCCACTCCCGGATGGTCCCGGCCAGGAACTGGCTGCCGCCGGTCACCGTCTCCAGGCACACGAAGGCCGGGCCCAGCACCTCCCAGGAATACACGTCGTGCTGCCCGAGGCCCGACCCGGCGCTGTGGACCACCGTGTGCCCTTCCGGGTGGCCCAGCAGCATGCCCACCACGGAAAACTGGGGCACAAACGTATGTATCCGGTCCTGAATGGCCCGATACCCCTCCGTCTCCAGCACGTCGCCGTAAAAGCCCGGTCCGTCGTAGTTATACACCGCTTCGACGCGCCCCTGGACGTCCTCCCCGCAGAAGGCCCCGGCGTATACCGCCAGATTGCCGCCCTTGGAGTGGCCGCACAGGATCAGACGGCCGTCCACCTTTTCCGCTATCCGCCGCACATATTCCGCCGCCATCTTCTGGCCCGGCACCGGGCAGCGGTAGGACATGTCCAGGTCCTCCTTCCAGCCCACCACCGTGTTGTCCGTGCCCCGGAACACTATGGCGGTAAGGTCCTCCGACAGCCGCACCGTGATAGCGGCGAACTGGGTCTGGATCACCTCGTCCAGTTTGCAGCTGAAAAAGCCCAACTCCAGGTCCCCGAACCGGCGGGTGTCCGCCAGGGCTGGCAAAAGCTCGCCGTCCCGCAGCCGCCAGCGCTCCTGCGCGCGCAGCGCCTCGTCCGCCAGGGCAGGCCCCGCCAGCTCCCGGATGGAGACGAACCGCTCCGGCAGCGGTTCGGCAAAGTACTCAAAGGGCGTATAGGCGAACCGGGCCAGGATCATCCCGTCGATCTCGTTGAACGGCGCCCGCTCCAGCGTCAGGTCGCCCCGCCAGGTCATATAGTCGAACAGATCCGTCATGCTCGCGCTCCTTTCCATATCCCGCGCCGCCCTCACAGGCAGCTTTCGCAATATCCCGCCGCGTCGAACGGGTCCAGACCGCTGTCCTTTTTCAGATACAGCGGGTGATGGGGGTGGCCCTTTTTGGACCGGGCCCCGGCGGTGTACCACACCGCCCCGTACCGGCGGCCCACGCCGATCATGTCCTGCACGCAGTCCTTGAGGTAATCCCGCGTCTCGATGACGTTCCCCCAGGCGGCCCAGACCGCCGGGGCGGGTCCCGCGTGGGCCAGCACATACTCGAACGCCGCCATGTTCTCCCGGTGCAGCCGCGTGTCCATCGTCCGGTCCATATCCTCCGGGCGGGTGGCCCGCTGGGCGTAGACGTTGAACATGACGAAGCCGTCGTAGCCGTTTCCCAAAGCGATGCGCTGTACGCTCTTGAGCGTGTTGTCCAAATTGTCCGGCTCCGCCGTGGAGGGGTTGACGCCGATGCAGATCAGGGGCTTTTCGCCCCGTGCGCCCAATATGTACCGGTATTCCGTGTAAAAGTCCGGCACGTACAGCCATTTCCCTGGGTCGTACCCCCCGGACCGGCCGGACCTGGCCAGGGCCTCGTCAAAGGTCAAAAGCTCTATCTCCGCCGTGGGCGCGGACGGTATGTGCATGCCGCTCCCCCCTTTCCGTCTCCTATTATATCTGCCTCCTATTATAATTGACAGCGGCGGAAAAGGGAAGTAAAATCAACAGAAAACGGCAAAGGAGGCGCGCGTCGGATGAAGCCGGAGATATTGGCCCCTGTTGGCGGCGAAGAGCAGCTTCTGGCCGCAGTCCGCTGCGGGGCGGACAGCGTATATCTGGGCACGGGCGCCTTCAACGCCCGGCGCAACGCCGCCAACTTCGGCTTCGACGAGCTTTCCGACGCCGTCCGGTACTGCCACACCCACGGAGCGAAGGTCTACGTGACCGTGAACACCCTGGTGACGGAGGACGAGCTGCCCGCGCTGGAGCAGACCGCGGACCGGATCGCCCAGGCTGGCGCGGATGCCGTTATTTTGCAGGACATGGCCGCCCTGCGGCTGTTCGCGGCCAAATACCCCGCCCTGCGCCGGGTCGCCTCCACCCAGACCGCCGCGCACAATACCGACGGGGCCCGGTTCTTGCAAGACGTCGGCTTCGACAGCTTCGTGCTGGCACGGGAGCTGACCCTGGGGGAAATGGAAAAGATCTGCGCCGCCGTCGATATCCCGGCGGAGGCCTTCGTCCACGGGGCCCACTGCATGAGCCTGTCCGGGGCCTGTACCCTGTCCGCCATGCTGGGGGGCCGCAGCGGCAACCGGGGCCTGTGCGCCCAGCCCTGCCGCCTGGACTGGAAATGCGGCGGCTGCGGCCACGTCCTGTCCCTGAAGGACATGAGCCTTATCCGGCATATCGGCGCCCTCCGGGACGCGGGGGTTTCCGCGCTGAAGATCGAGGGTCGGATGAAGCGGCCCGAGTACGTGGCCGCCGCCGTGACCGCCTGCAGGAACGCCCGCATAGGGAAGCCCTTTGATGAGAACACCTTGGCCGCCGTGTTCTCCCGCGGCGGCTTCACCGACGGATACCTGACGGGCCGTCGGGATAAGAACATGTTCGGCTATCGCACGAAGGAGGACGTGACGGGCGCGGAAAAGGTCCTGCCCCAGCTTGCCGCCCTCTACCGGAAGGAGACGCCTCTCATCCCCGTGGACATGAACTTTACCATGACCGGAGCGGGCGCGAGCCTCGCCGTCTCCGACGGTAAAAACGCCGCCTCCGCCGAGGGCCCCGTCCCGGAGAGCGCCCACACCCATCCCCTTGACGGGGCGAGGGTCCGGGAGCAGCTTTCCAAAACAGGCGGGACGCAATATTATGTCAACTCTCTGCATGCCGATGTCGCCCCCGGTCTGTCTCTGCCTGCGTCGGCGCTGAACGGCATGCGCCGCTCGGCGCTGGAAAAGCTGGACGCCCTCCGGGGCCAAGTCCCGGAGAGCGTTCCCCGGCCCTACGAGCCTGTGAAGCCGACAAGGCGGCCCCATCCGTCCCCCTCTCCCCTGTGGGGCCGGTTTTACCGGGCGGAGCAGATCGTCCGGCCCGAGGCCCTGGAAAGGCTGATCCTCCCGCTGGAGGAGCTCAATCCGGACCTGCTGGCCCTGTACGGCGGCAAGCTTGCGGGCGAGCTTCCGGCGGCGCTGTTCCCGGAGGACGAGGACGCCCTGGAGCGGCGGCTGACCGCTCTGCGGGACGCCGGGCTTCGGGAGGTCTGGGTGGACAATATCTACGGCATAGAATTGGGCCGCCGCTTAGGGCTAACGGTCCGGGGCGGGTTCGGGCTGAACGTCCTCAACGCCCAGGCGATGGACTTTTATGTTAACCAAAATCTCGCCAGTCTGACGGTGTCCTTTGAGCTGCCCATGGGCAAGGTCAAGGCTCTGGACGGTCCGGTCCCCTGGGGGATCGCGGCCTACGGCCGTCTGCCGCTGATGCGGTTCCGGGCCTGTCCGGTCCGGGCGCGGCTCGGCTGCGGGGCGTGCGGCAGGCGCGGCGCGCTCACGGACCGGCGGGGCGTGGCGTTCCCGGTGGAGTGCGGGGCGCAAAAATACGCAAGCCTTCTCAACAGCGTGCCTCTGCACATCGCGGGCCGTGACGATCCGGGGGATTTCCGGCTTTTGTGGTTCACCCGTGAGACGCCGGAGGAATGCGGCGGGGTCATCGAGGACTTTCTGCGGGACCGGCCCTCGGACGGCCCCCGCACCGGCGGACTGTACTACCGGGAGCTCTTATGACGCGCTGCATAACGAGCGGGCCAGGGCCTATATATTTGTGATAAGGACGATAAGGAGGCAGCCGATGGGTCTTTGGGAATTGTTTATCCTGGCGCTGGGCCTTTCCATGGACGCCTTTGCGGTGAGCATCTGCAAGGGACTGGGTCTGGGGAAGATCAAGGCAAAGCACATGTGCCTGGCCGGGGCCTGGTTCGGCGGATTCCAGGCGCTGATGCCGCTGATCGGCTATTTCCTGGGCCGGTTTTTCGCGGAGATCATCACCGCCTATGACCACTGGGTGGCCTTTTTCCTGCTGGCTTTCATCGGCGGCAAGATGATCTGGGACGCGCTGGACGGCGGCCAGGAGGAGGATGTGGACGCGGCCATGGACCCGAAGACCATGTTCCTGCTGGCCGTGGCCACCAGCATCGACGCGCTGGCGGTGGGGATCACCTTCGCGTTTCTGGAGGTGGACATCCTGCCCGCGGTGCTGTTCATCGGGGCCACCACGTTCGTCTGTTCGGCCGTGGGGGTGAAGGTGGGCAGCGTGTTCGGGGCCAAATACCAGAAGAAGGCGGAGCTGGCCGGGGGCGGGGCTTTGGTGCTCATTGGCCTGAAACTGCTGCTGGAGGGCCTTGGGATTTTGTGACAATTGCCGAGGGCGCTCCCCGTTGTAAAAAAGCGCGAAAATGTGTATAATTTTACACATATTCTACCAAGGAATCGAGGCGCGAGCCATGGAAGAGAACGCGAAAAACTTCATTCTGGACTTTGTGACGGAGGACATCGGCCCCGGAGGCCGGTTCGAGGGCATGCAGGTGCACACCCGCTTCCCGCCGGAGCCCAACGGCTACCTGCACATCGGCCACTGCAAGGCCCTGTGCATCGACTTCGGCACGGCGGAGCGCTTCGGCGGCATCACCAACCTGCGCATGGACGACACCAACCCCGCCAAGGAGGATACCGAGTACGTGGACGCCATCAAGGAGGACATCCATTGGCTGGGCTTCGACTGGGGCGACCGGTTCTTCTATGGTAGCGACTACTTTGAAAAGACCTACGAGCTGGCCGAGGGCCTGATCAAAAAGGGCCTGGCCTACGTGTGCGAGCTGACCCCGGAGCAGTTCAAGGAATACCGGGGCGACGTGGGCACCCCCGCCCGGAGCCCCTGGCGGGACCGGCCCATCGAGGAGAGCCTGGACCTGTTCCGCCGGATGCGGGCCGGGGAATTTCCCGAGGGCAAATATACCCTCCGGGCCAAAATCGATCTTGCCAGCGGCAACTTCAACATGCGGGACCCGGTGCTGTACCGCATCCGGTACATCGAGCACCACCGCCAGGGGACGAAATGGTGCGTGTTCCCCATGTACGACTTCGCCCACCCCATCCAGGACGCCCTGGAGGGCATCACCCACAGCCTGTGCTCGCTGGAATATGAGGACCACCGGCCATTGTACGACTGGGTCATCAACAACGTAGACGTGCCCTCCAAGCCCCGGCAGATCGAGTTCAGCCGCCTGGGCATCAACTACACCGTCATGAGCAAGCGGAAGCTCCGCAAGCTGGTGGAGGAGCACTACGTCTCCGGCTGGGACGACCCCCGCATGCCCACGTTGTGCGGTCTGCGCCGCCGGGGCTATACCCCCACCTCCATCCGGACCTTCATCAACCGCATCGGTGTGAGCAAGGTCACCAGCACCGTGGAATACTCCTTCCTGGAGCACTGTCTGCGGGAGGAACTGAACCTGTCCGCCCCCCGGCGCATGGCGGTACTGCGGCCCGTGAAGCTGGTCATCACCAACTACCCCGAAGGACAGACCGAGACCTTTGCGGTCGAGAACAACAATCTGGACGAGGCCGCCGGGACCCGGCCCGTGACCTTCAGCCGGGAGCTTTGGATCGAGAGTGAGGACTTCCTGAGCGAACCGGTGCCCAAGTATAAAAGGCTGTACCCCGACGGCCCCGAGTGCCGCCTGAAGGGCGCCTATCTTATCAAATGCACCGGCTATGAGACCGACGCCGAGGGTCATGTCACCGTGTTCGCCGAATACGACCCCGACTCCCGGGGCGGAGACCCCGCCGACGGCCGGAAGGTCAAGGGCGGCACCATCCACTGGGTGAACGCGGCGGACTCGGTGGACGCGGAGGTGCGGCTGTACGACAACCTGTTCGCGGACCCGGAGCCCGACGCGGCGGAGAATTTCCTGGACTGCCTGAATCCGGATTCTCTGGAAGTCCTCACCGGCTGCAAGGTGGAACGGGCGCTGGAAAACGCCAAGGCCCCGGAGAGTTTCCAGTTCCTCCGCACCGGCTACTTCGCCGTGGATAATAAGGACTCCGCCCCCGGCCATCTGGTGTTCAACCGGGCCGTGGCCTTGAAGGACAGCTTCAAGCCCAAGGCGTAAAAAAGGCCGCTGTGACAAGCGGTCAGCCCCAACAAGTTTATTGTTCTAAAGAGAACCGTCACCGTGCCGGGTAATGTCAAGGATTATGCGCAAAATTAGTTTGCAGTCTCTGGCAGGTAAGCTCAGCAGGCAATAGCGGTGGATTC
>CANRDC010000047.1 GCA_947629245.1 uncultured Oscillospiraceae bacterium
CCACTCTGCGAAAATTGCTTGCCAGTCATTTTGCTCCGCGCATAACTGGCAAGCAATGCATAGTGGTACACACATGCGAAAAATGGACGATCTCGGCACAGCCGGAATCGTCCATTTTGCTTGTTAGGGCAACATCCCTAAGACCCTTTGATCGCACAAAAATTGTGCGGCTACGCGTCCCATGGGGACGCTTTTCATATTCTCCAGTCACAAAAGCAAATTTTATATTGACATTGTGTCAGAATAGTGTTATACTGCGTTCTGACAAGATGTCAGAACGCGAATGGAGGCATGGATATGAAAAAGAACATCGGGCCCAAGCTGGCGCTGTACCCCGTACCCATCACGGTGATCGGCGCGATGAATGGCGCCAAGCCCACCTGGACGCTGGTGGGACACCTGGGCATCATCGGCCACGACCGGGTGCTGGTGAGCCTAGCCGCGCCCCATTTCATCAACGGAAAGATCAAGGAAACGAAAAAGCTGTCCATCAATCTGGTGGACGAGGCGCTGCTCCCCCGTGCCGACTATGTGGGCTCCGTCAGCGGGAATAAGACGGACAAATCCGGCGTGTTCGCCTGGGAGCAGGGCGAGGCCGGCGCGCCGGTCATCAGCGATTCGCCCCTCACCCTGGAGTGCAGTGTGGAGGACATCTATGCCACGCCGAATTTTGAGAGCTTCATCTGCTCCATTGACAACACCTATGTGGCGGAGGAGCATCTGGACGCCGAGGGCAAGATCGATTACAACACCCTGAAGCCGGTGCTGTTTGAGTTCCCCACCTATCATTATCTGAAAACCGGCGATGTGATCTGCAAATGCCTTTCTCTGAAAGGCCGCGAGGCAAAGGAGGAAGAATGAAAAGCAAAAAGCTCTCCCAGCTGGTGATACTGGCCATGGTGGTCACGCTGCTGGCCGGGTGCGCGAAGGCAGACGCGGCTGACCAAGCGCCGGAGACCACGCCCCAGGAGGCAGAAACCACAGCCGCGCCGGAGACCGCCACTGAACTGAGCGCCCCTGTCCAGGAAACAGCGGCTGACTTCTCCACCCCGGTGGTCTACATGACCACCGACATAAGCGCGGAGGGGCTGATGGCGATCTATGAGGCGCTGGGCGCTTCCCCCGAAGGGAATATCGCCGTCAAGCTGAGTACCGGCGAGCCGGGAAGCAACTATCTCCGCACAGACCTTATCGGGGAGCTGGTGCAGTCCCTTGGCGCGACCATCGTAGAGTGCAACACGGCATACGGCGGGTCCCGCTCCAATACCGAGATGCACTACCAGGTGGCCAAAGATCACGGCTACACCGACATCGCCGATGTGGACATCATGGACGAGAACGGGTCCATGACGCTGCCGGTGACAGGCGGCAGCAACCTCACGGAAAATCTGGTGGGCGCGAACTTCGCAAACTATGATTATTTCGTCGTCCTCAGCCACTTCAAGGGCCACGCCATGGCGGGCTTCGGCGGAGCGATCAAGAATATCTCCATCGGCATCGCCTCCTCGGAGGGGAAGATGAACATCCACACCGCCGGGCAGGGCGGCAGTATGTGGAGCGCGCCCCAGGACCCGTTCCTTGAATCCATGGCGGAGGCGGGCAAGTCGGTGGTGGATGCACTGGACGGCAATATCCTCTATATCAACGTGATGAACCGTCTGTCCGTGGACTGCGACTGCGACAGCGGCCCCGCTGAGCCGGACATGCACGACATCGGCATCCTGGCCTCCTTCGACCCGGTGGCGGTGGATCAAGCCTGCGTCGATCTGGTGTACGCTGCCCCGGACGGACAGCCTCTGATAAACCGCATCGAATCCCGCAACGGCCTGCACACGCTGGAACACGCGGAGAGTATCGGCCTTGGCAGCCGCACCTATGAGCTGGTAAACATTCATGTTTGAGGCGCTGCACCGGGAGGCCGTCTATCTCTGGTATTACTTCAGCGTCCAGTTTGAGCAGATATTCGGTTATTGGGTCATGGGCATGGTGATCGGTTCGGCGGTGTCCGTGTTCCTCAAAAATCGTATCCATGACCTGTTCCGCTCTATCGCGTCCAGAAAGCTGGGGGTGTTTGGCACGGTCATTGCCAGCGCCCTTGGCATCGCCTCGCCACTGTGTATGTACGGCACCATCCCCATCGCCGCGTCTTTTTCCAAAAGCGGCATGAGCGACGATTGGCTGGCGGCGTTTATGATGTCGTCCATTCTGCTCAACCCGCAGCTCATCATATACAGCGCGGCGCTGGGTCCCACCGCCCTGACCGTGCGGATCGTGACCTGTTTTCTCTGCGGCATCACGGCGGGGCTGCTGATACGGTCCATTTACAAAAACAAGCCCTTCTTCGATTTCAGCGGGTTTTCAGAACCGGAGGACCATGACACCGACCCGAATATCCTGCTCCGCTTTCTGAAAAACCTGGGCAGGAATGTGAAAGCGACCGCCCTCTATTTCCTGATCGGCATCATGCTGTCCGCCCTGTTCCAGCGGTATGTACCGGCAGAGGCGATGACGGCGCTGTTCGGAGGCAATGAGGCGTTTGGGGTGTTTATGGCCGCCACCATTGGGGTGCCCCTCTATATGTGCGGCGGCGGTACGATCCCGCTTTTGCAGACTTGGCTCTATGAGGGCATGAGCATGGGCAGCGCCGCCTCCTTCATGCTCACCGGCCCGGCCACCAAGATCACGAACCTGGGCGCGCTGAAGATCGTGCTGGGGATAAAGAGATTTTGCTTGTATCTGCTCTTTGTGATGGTATTTTCTTTCGTCACAGGAGTCATTGTAAACATTATCGTATAAATACAAATCAATGTAGAAAGACACAGGAGGAGACCGATCATGCCGAAGGGATCGCCGGAACTGACGAACGCCCGGAAAGAGGAGATCATCAACGCCTGCGAAAAGCTCTATCAGACCATGGGCTTCAAGGAGATCACCATGAAGGACATCAGCGCGGCCACCAGCTTCACCAGAACGTCCATCTATAACTACTTCCAGACGAAAGAGGAGATATTTCTGGCGCTGCTCCAGCGGGAAAATGAGCTTTGGATAGCGGACCTGGCCGCCATGATGGAGGCAAACGACGCCCTCACAAAAGAGGCATTCGCGGACAAGTTTTCCCGGACGCTGGAAAAGCGCGCCCAGCTTTTGAAGATCATGAGCATGAACCACTACGACATGGAGACGGGCAGCCGCCCGGAGAGGCTTACGGAGTTCAAAACGGTCTATGGCAGATCCCTGCGGACCGTTCGAGCGTGCCTGGATAAGTTTTTCCCGCAGATGGACCTGGAGGAAAAACAGGACTTTATCTACACCTTTTTTCCGTTCATGTTCGGCATCTACCCCTACACCTTCGTCACCGAAAAGCAGCGCACGGCCATGGAGGAGGCGGGGGTCAATTACGTGTTCTTGTCCATTTATGAGATAACATACAACTGTGTGAAGCGGCTTTTGGCAAATCAATAGGAGGGAAAGCAGAGTGCAGGAAACTTGGTCAGAATAGTATGGAAAGAGTGTTCAGAATGAAAAAGTATGTGATTATCGCGCTGACGCTTTGCATGGGATTTGCCCTTGCCGCCTGTGCCAGCGGCACGGTTCGGGAGGCCGAGAAAAAACCGGCCGCGCCGGACGCCCGGACGGAACAAGATCAAACGGAAGAGGAGACAACTGACATGAACATGAAGATCGGCGATACGCCCGTGACCGTGGCGTGGGAAGAAAATGCGTCTGTGGAGGCCCTGAAAGCGCTGTGCGCTGAAGGACCGATCACCATCCAGCTGCACATGTACGGCGGCTTCGAGCAGGTGGGCGACATCGGCGCGAGTCTGCCGAGAGACGATGAGCAGACTACCACCCAGGCCGGGGATATCGTGCTCTATTCCGGCGATCAGATGGTGGTGTTCTACGGCTCCAACTCCTGGGCCTACACCCGTCTGGGCCATATTACCGACCAGGAAGCGGATGGGATGCGCTCGCTTCTGGGAAACGGCGACGTGACCGTCACAATTACGGCGGAATAACGTATGTTTGATAAATGTTCTTTGCTTCAACGACTGCAGGAGCTTCCTTTTCCTGAAAAGGACTACTGGGTAGTTGCTGGGGCCGCTATGGTTTTACATGGGTTTCGTCCCCAAACACATGATATTGATTTGGGATGCAGCACATTCTTGGCAGATAAATTAGAGCAACAGGGGTATGCGGTTTCACTCTGCGAAGATGGGACCCGAAAAATCTTATACTCTGAAAATATCGAAATTTTTGAAAACTGGATCGAGGGTACAGTTGAGATCGTCAGCGGCATTCCTGTTGTATGTGTGGACGGGCTCATCCAAATGAAAAAGAAACTTGGTAGAGAAAAAGATTTAGCGGATATTGCTCTAATAGAATGCGCGAAATAGCAGAATATTTTGCATAATGGGAGGTATTATCATGGAAAAGATCACACAGACCGCGGGCAGGGATCAGCTTGGGCGTTTCGCGCCGGAT
This sequence comes from uncultured Oscillospiraceae bacterium, assembly GCA_947629245.1. GTDB lineage: Bacteria > Bacillota > Clostridia > Oscillospirales > Oscillospiraceae > CAJOIG01. The sequence goes on from CANRDC010000047.1 coordinate 4,483, forward strand.
TTTGCCCACTTCAACGACGACATTCTCTTTGGGGAGAACTGGAACAACCACGACATCGACCTGAAGACCCGGTGCATCATCACCGTGGTGGCGCTGATGAGTTCCGGCATCACGGACTCGTCCCTGACCTACCACCTGGAGAACGCCAAGGCCCACGGCATCACCCGTGCGGAGATCGCCGCCATCGTGACCCACGTTGGTTTCTATGTGGGTTGGCCCAAGGCGTGGGCGGTGTTCCGTCTGGCGAAGGATGTTTGGAACGAGGCCGAACCTGCGCTGACAGAAAAGGACAGGTATCAGAACACCATCCTTTTCCCCATCGGCGCGCCCAACGACGGCTTTGCTCAGTATTTCAGCGGCCAGAGCTATCTCGCCCCCGTATCCAAGGAGCAGGTGGGCGTCTTCAACGTGACCTTTGAGCCGGGCTGCCGGAACAACTGGCACGTCCACAACGCCGACATGGGCGGCGGACAGATCCTCGTCTGCGTCGGCGGACGGGGGTACTATCAGGAATGGGGCAAGCCCGCCGTGGAGATGAAGCCCGGTGACTGCGTGAACATCCCCGCGGGCGTGAAGCACTGGCACGGCGCGGCGCCGGACAGCTGGTTCTCCCATCTGGCCATAGAGGTGCCGGGGGAAAATGGCTCCAACCAGTGGCTGGAGCCGGTGAGCGAAGAAGATTATTCCAAACTGAACTCAGGTATATGAAATGAAAAAATATATTGCATTGGTATTGGCTCTTGCCATGATGTTGCCGCTGGCGGCCTGCGCCGGATTAAATAGCGGCGGGGCAGAAACCCAGGCCAGGTCAGCGCCGGAAGCCACAGCGAAGCCCACTGAGGGACCCGTGGCGGAAGAAGAACCGCCTGCCGAGCCGGAGGAGCCCACGGCGGAAGAAACCGGCGGCAAGGTGCTGGTGGCCTACTTCTCCTGCACCGGCAACACGGCGGGCGTGGCGGAGAAAATCGCGGCGGCCACGGGCGCGGACCTGTATGAGATCGTGCCGGAGCAGCCCTACACGGATGCCGACCTGGATTACGGCGATTCCTCCAGCCGCAGCACCGTGGAGCAGAACGACGACAGCGCCCGGCCCGCGATTTCCGGCAGCGTGGAGAACATGGAACAGTACGACACGGTATTTATTGGCTATCCCATCTGGTGGGGTCAGGCCCCCAAGATCATCTACACCTTTGTTGAGAGCTATGACCTGAGCGGAAAGACCCTGGTGCCGTTTTGCACCTCCGCCAGCAGCGGCGTGGGCTCCAGCGCGGAGAACCTTCACAGCTCCGTCTCTGACAGCGCGAATTGGCTCGACGGGACCCGCTTTTCCGCCGGGGCCTCTGAGAGCGATATTGCTTCCTGGCTCGGCGGCCTTGGTCTGAGCATCGGTTAAAGGCGAGTTTCAGTCCATGAAAAAGAACTTCATGCGGATCACCGACGGAGCCATGGGCTATCTGCTCCTGTTTCTCATGGCCTATCAGGTGACAGGGGAAGCGGCCCATGAGTGGCTGGGCATGGCTATGCTGGCTTTGATCGTGGCCCACAACATTCTCAATCGCCGCTGGTATCCGGCGCTGTTCCGGGGCCGGTACACGCTCTTTCGCCTGGGCTGGACGGTCGTCAATGTGCTTCTGATCGCGTCCATGCTAGCCACGATGGTGAGCGGTATTTTACTGAACAGCTACGTTCTGCCGCTCTCCATCCACGGCACCATGGCCACGGCGCGGGTGCTGCATCTGGCAGGGTCCTATTGGAGTTTTGTGCTGATGAGCCTGCACCTGGGGCTTCACGGGAGCGCCCTGGCCGGGGCTGTGAGGAAGTGGAACAGGGCATGGCGCGTCATCCTGGGCGTGTTGGCGGCAGGCGTCGCGGTCTATGGCGGGGTATGCTTCACCAGGGCGGACATTCTCACATACATGACGTTTCAGACACATTTCGCCTTTTTGGATTATGAACGCTCACCCGCGCTGGTGTTGGGCGACCAACTGGCGATGATGGTTTGCTGGGCGCTGATCGGCTGGTGCCTTGGCGCGGGCCTTCGGGCTTTGTCCAAGGGGCAAAAAGCAAGAAAGCAAAAGGAGGACCCATGAAAAAAGCGATAGTTTGGATGCTGTTGGCAGGATTGATGTTTTCCCCGGCTTTCTGCGGGCAGACGTTGGCTGCGGAAGCACCGGCGGACGATTTCGTATCTATCTCCGGCGGCACTTTTATGATGGGCAGCCCCGATTCCGAGAATTGGCGGGGGCGCGATGAGGCGCAGCATGAGGTCACGGTCAGTGATTTTGCAATGTGCGTCCATGAAGTGACCCAGGCGGAATATGAGAGCATCGTCGGGTCCAATCCCAGCTCCTTTGTGGGCGAGGATCTGCCGGTGGACAGCGTATCCTGGCTGGATGCCGTGACATACTGTGATCTTCGCAGCGAGGCAGAAGGACTTACGCCCGTTTATCAGATCGGGGACGGAACGGTGACCTGGGACCGGGCCGCCGATGGCTACCGGCTCCCCACGGAGGCGGAATGGGAATACGTCTGCCGCGCCGGGACAAACACGCCCTTCAATACCGAGACTTCCATCAGCGCGGACGAGGCCAACTATTACGGCCACTATCCCTATGAGATCGAGGAAAACTACTTCTCCCAGGGAAATCTCCAGACCCAGCCCGGTATCTACCGGCAGACGACCGTTGCCGTTGAGAGCTTCTCTCCCAACGGCTGGGGACTTTACGATATGCACGGCAACGTAGGCGAATGGGTGTGGGACTGGTACGGCGATTATCCCACTGACCCGGCCACAGACCCCGCCGGGCCGGAGAGCGGTACGCTGCGGGTCAACCGCGGCGGCGGGTGGAACGACTTTGCCAAGAATATGCGTTCGGCATACCGGGCGACCGCTCCCCAGGATCAGGGACGCTTCAACGTGGGTATCCGCTTGGTGCGCGGGGCCCTTGCCGATGGCAGCGCGGTGTCTGTGAGCCAGGAGAACGAGGTGGCCCGCAGCGGTAATGCTCTGATTGCCTATTTCTCCTGGGGCGGCAACACCAGGGGCATCGCCCAGGAGATCGCCCGGCAGACCGGCGCGGACCTGTTTGAGATCGAGTGCGTGACCCCCTATTCCACCGATTACAACACGGTTTTGGAGCAGGCCCAGCACGACCAGAACATCCAGGCAAGACCGGAGCTTGCCAGTCATGTGGAGAACATGGAGCAGTATGACGTGATCCTGCTGGGCTATCCCAACTGGTGGGCGTCCATCCCCATGCCCATTGCCTCCTTCCTGGAGGAGTATGACTTCACCGGCAAGACCATCGTGCCATTTTGCAGTCACGGCGGCGGCCGCTTCGGGCAGAGCCTGACCGCCATTGCCAAGCTGGTGCCGGATACCACGCTGGGCGAGGGCCTTTCTGTCCACTATTCCGGCGGAAGCGAACTTGCGCAGGATGTGACGGACTGGCTGGAACTGAATCAGATACCAACGTAAAGGAGAAATGAAAATGAGTAAAAAGCTAGTGGCATATTTCTCTGCCAGCGGCACCACGGCCCGCGTTGCCAGGGAATTGGCACAGGCGGCCGGGGCGGACCTCTATGAGATCAAGCCCGCCGAGCCGTACACCAGCGATGACCTGAACTGGATGAACAAGAAGTCCCGCAGCTCCGTGGAGATGAACGACCGCTCCTTCCGGCCGGCCATCGCGGATCAGGACGCCAACATCGCGGCCTACGACACCATTCTGCTGGGCTTCCCCATCTGGTGGGGCGTGGCTCCCACCGTCGTCAACACATTCCTGGAGACTTACGATTTCTCCGGCAAGAAGATCGTCCTGTTCGCCACCTCCGGCGGCAGCGGCTTTGGCCCCACCGCGAGAGAACTGAAAAAGTCCGTGGCGGCGGATGCCACCGTGGTAGAGGGCAGGATGCTGAACAGGCCCGTATCTCCCCTTGAATTGAAAAGGTGGGTGGAATCGCTGTGAAGATCGTCGTGCTTGAGGGCAGCCCCAACAAGAACGGCTCGTCCAATATGCTGGCGGACAGCTTCATCCGGGGCGCGAAAGAGGCGGGGCACAGCGTCCAGGTCATCGACGCCGCCCATGCCAACGTCCATCCCTGCATCGGCTGCATCCGCTGCGGGTATGAGGGGCCGTGTGTGCAGAAGGACGACATGGAGAGCATACGGCCCGCGATCCTGGACGCGGACATGATGGTGTTCGTCACGCCGCTGTATTACTACGGCATGAGCGCCCAGCTCAAGACCCTGATCGACCGCTTCTGCGCCTTCAACAGCAGCATCCAGCGCAAGCGTATGAAATCGGCGCTGCTCACTGTGGCATGGAACAGCGACAACTGGACCTTCGACGCGCTGGAGGCCCACTACAAGACCCTGGTGCGGTATCTTGACCTGAAGGATCAGGGAATGGTGCTGGGCCGCGGCTGCGGTACAACTTCCATGACGAAACACAGCGGCTATCCTGAAAAGGCATATGAACTGGGGTTGAGCGTATGAACATTCGATTTATGGGAGGACACACGATGAAACAAGTTATCTCTATGCTATGCGTTATGGCGCTAGCTTTTAGCCTGGTCGCCGGTATCGGCGACTTTGGCAGCGCATCGGCGGCGGAGGCGGGCAGCAACGTTCTGGTCGCCTATTTCTCCGCCACCGGCAACACGCGGCCTCTGGCCGGGTATGCGGCGGACATATTGGGCGCGGACCTGTACGAGATCGTGCCGGCCGTGCCTTATACCAGTGCCGACCTGAACTATGGCAGCGCTGACAGCCGCACGTCAACAGAGCAGAACGACCCCTCTGCCCGGCCCGCCATCGCAGGCCGTGTGGAGGATATGACGCAGTATGATACCGTCCTCATCGGCTATCCCATCTGGCACGGCCAGGCGCCCCGGATCATCAGCACCTTCCTGGAGAGCTATGATTTTTCCGGCAAAACCATCCTGCCCTTCTGCACCTCCGGCTCCAGCCCCATCGGCACCAGCGATGATAACTTACACGTCCTCGCGCCGAACGCGCACTGGCTGAACGGGACTCGTTTCCCCGCCGGGACGACCAGAGCGGCGATCTCCGCGTGGCTGGACGCCAACGGGATAACGGCGGCAACGCCCGACGCGACGCCCGCTCCCACGCCTGTGCCGACAGCGGAACCGACCCCTGTCCCCACAGAGACACCGACGCCCACGCCTGTGCCGACAGTGGAGCCGACCCCTGTCCCTGCGGTGACGCCCACACCCGTGCCTGCACCGGCGAAGAACGGCTGGCAGTGGGAATCCGGCGGCTGGCGTTACTATAGTGACGGAATGATGGTCAGGTCTAACTGGATCGACGATGCCGGCGAGAGGTATTACATAGACACGAATGGCATTATGGTCAGCAACGGCTGGAAGTACATTAGCGGCGCATGGTACTACTTTGAGAAAAGCGGCGCGATGGTCAGCAACAACTGGAAATATGATGCGGGCGTATGGTATTTTGTCGGGGCGGATGGGAAAATGTTTGAGGGCTTTGCCGAGATCGACTTGGGCCGGGCCGATGACGGATGGTACTACTTCAATGAGAAGCACGACGGCACTTTTGGACACATGATGACCGGGTGGCGATATATCAATGGCACTTGGTACTACTTTAATCCCAAACATGACGGGACTTTTGGCCGGATGATTACCAACAATTGGGTACATGACGGCGGAGACTGGTACTTTGTGGGCCCTGACGGTAAGATGTACGAGGGTCTGACGGAGATAGATTTAGGCAGAAACGACGACGGCTGGTACTACTTTAGTCCGAATCACGACGGCACCTTCGGTCATGTTCTGACGGGCTGGCACAACATTGACGGCACAATGTATTACTTCAATCCAAACCATGACGGCACCTACGGTCGGATGGTTACCAACCGATAGCATAAATAAAAGGGCCAGACGCATAAGACGCAGAGCATTCTCTAAGAGGTGTATTCTTATGCAGAGCAAAACTTCCCAATGGGTGCATTGTCCTGTTTGCAGGAATAAAACGAGGATAAAGGTTTATGAAAATTCGGTTCTGTTAAACTTCCCGCTCTTTTGTCCGAAATGCAAGCAGGAACACAACGTCAGCATCATACAGATGAAGATGGTGATCAATGACGAGCCAGAAACGCCACCCCGGCCACGTTTCCAGTACAAATTCCCCTAACAGAAACACGGTAGGTGAAGCACATGAGTGACGATCTTTTCCCTGTCCGCCTGCGTAAACTTCGGGAGGCAAGAAGAATCAATGCAAAAGCCCTGGGAGAGCTTTGCGGGCTGTCAAAGAACATGATCGGACAGTATGAAAAAGGAGAGAAGATGCCGTCCGCCAAATCATTGATGGCATTGGCTGACTTCCTCGATGTGTCAATCGACTACCTGCTGGGACGCGATAAATAATCATTGCCGTTTCTCAGACAGAATCTGAAGCGTTCCCTCTGCCCGATAAATCCCAGTACAAGCATCCGTAGCAGAAGCCGCCGTTGCTGTCAATGGTCAAGATGAACGGCTCTCCGAGCCGCCATTGACAGCCCCGCCTGCTTCCGCTCTCCCTGTCTGTAAGAGGAGCGACAGCTATTTCTGCTGTCGCCCCTCTTGTAGTATCTGTTCCTTGCCTCACACATCAGTGGTCGGTCGATGTCCGCATTTTAGCACTCTGGACCCCTTCTGCCGCAAGGGGTTGGAGCCGTTAAACGTAGAGGGGTAAGGGTGGTATATGGCGACACCCGAAAGCGGGGGTCTATATGCGGACATACTTAAAATTCTTTAATGATTTGCTGCTATATGTGTGACCCGGTGAAAACAAGGCTTCGATGTGACGCTTTTAGCCGGTCAGACCCCTTGTGGCGTGGGGCTTTCAGAGCGCCAAAGTCAGGGGGGTAAGGGTAGTATACGGCACACCTCGAAAACCGGGGTCTATTGCGTCACATACTTCAAAATATTTAATTACTTATCGCGGTACTTGTAATGCCATGAGTTCATGGGGGCCTATGTCACGCTTTAGGGCTTCTGAATCCCTTGCGGCGCAACGGGTTCAGATCGTCAAAGTCATAAGGGTAAGGGTAACATATGGCACCCCTCAAAAACCGGGGTTCATTGCGTGACATGCTTCAAAGTTTTTAAGCGATTCAAAACAGGCAACGGATGGCGCATTTTGGCACCATCCGCTGTCTGTTGTTCAATTCCAATTCCGTAAGGCAGTTGCCAGATGTTTGTTTTTGGGGTCATACTGTCTTATGGGCACCGCCCATCAGAGGGGGCCGTTCGATAATGTAAGAGCCTGGCGCAAACACGTTTTGCGCCAGGCCCTTTTTTAATTCTGCTTAAACTCCCGCAGCACCAGGCCGGGGTTTTTCTCCTCCGCCCAGCGGATGGACCACTGGCCCCCGAAGACCAGAAGATCGTTTCCCTTGAAATCCTGCACCCACCGGGAGTCGGTGCCCAAGTTCAGGCGGCTCAGGTCCATGTCCTTGTTCTCCACCCAGCGGACGAACTGATAGGGCAGGCCCCGCCGGCGCACGTCCACGCCGTACTCGGTCTTGAGCCGGTACTCCAGCACCTCCAGCTGCAGCACGCCCACCACCCCCACGATGACCTCCTCCAGGCCGCTGCCGGGGGCGTGGAAGATCTGGATAGCGCCCTCCTGGGCGATCTCCGTCATGCCCTTCTCAAACTGCTTGCGCTTCATGGTATCCACCCGCTCCACGGCGGCGAATATCTCCGGGGCGAAGGTGGGGATACCCTCGAAGGTGACCTTTCTGGCCTTGTCGCAGACCGTGTCGCCGATGGAGAAGATGCCGGGGTCGAAGATGCCGATGATGTCCCCGGCGTAGGCCTCGTCGATGATCTGGCGGTTCTCCGCCATCATCTGCTGGGGCTGGGCCAGCCGCAGGGTCTTGCCCCCCTGGACGTGCAGGTACTCCGCGTCCCGTGAAAACTGGCCCGACACTACCCGCATGAAGGCGATCCGGTCCCGGTGGGCTTTGTTCATGTTGGCCTGGATCTTGAACACGAAGGCGGAAAAATGCTCGTCGAAGGGGTCCACGACGCCCTCGGCGGCCTGCCGGGGCAGGGGCGTGGGGGTGAGCTCGAGAAAGCTCTTGAGGAAGGGCTCCACGCCGAAGTTGGTCAGGGCCGAGCCGAAAAACACCGGGCTCAGCTGCCCCTTGTGGACCTGGTCCAGGTCGAACTCATAGCCCGCCCCGTCCAACAGCTCCACGTCCGCCTCCAGGGTCTCCCGCAGGGTCTTGCCCAGCAGCGCGTCCAGCGCTTCCGTATCCTGGAGCGTGTGTTCCTCCGCCTGGATGCGGGAAGAGCCCCGGTGGGCGTCGCCAAAGGACAGTATCTTGCCGCTGGAGCGGTCATATACTCCCTTGAAGTCCCGGCCGCAGCCGATGGGCCAGTTCATGGGATAGGTGCCGATGCCGAACTCGTTTTCCAGCTGCTCCATCAGCTCATAGGGACTGCGGGCCTCCCGGTCCAGCTTGTTGATAAACGTGAAGATGGGGATATGGCGCATGGCGCAGACCTTGAAGAGCTTTCGGGTCTGGGGCTCGATGCCCTTGGCCGCGTCGATGACCATGACGGCGCTGTCGGCGGCCATCAATGTCCGGTAGGTGTCCTCGGAGAAGTCCTGGTGGCCGGGGGTGTCCAGGATGTTGATGCAGCAGCCGTCGTACTCGAACTGCATGACGGAGGACGTGATGGAGATGCCCCGCTGCTTTTCAAGCTCCATCCAGTCGCTCACCGCGTGCCGGGCGGAGGCCTTGCCCTTCACCGCCCCGGCAAGCTGGATCGCGCCCCCGTATAGGAGCAGCTTTTCCGTCAGGGTGGTCTTGCCCGCGTCCGGGTGGGAGATGATGGCGAAGGTCCTGCGCCGGGCGATCTCCTTTTGCAAATCGGCCATAAAACGTACCTCGTTCCAGATGATTCCAACGGTTTTTCAACAGCTTTTTATATTATCATCCTTCCCGCGCAAAATCAACCAAAACGAAGCGTGGGGCGTAAGCTTACTTCCTTAATAGAGTATTGCGTGTTTCCGCGTCGTATTTTTCCAGCGCATAGCGAAACGCGACGCGCGGCATAACTGTGCGGCGGTCGATCAGGTATTCCTTTACGATTTCCGGCTCAATTTGTGAGTAACATTTTAACATCCACCCATAGCCCTTTAAAACAAGCTCATGCCCGTCACGTATAAGCGCATCGGAGATCATGAACGGAGAAATACCATTGTAGTCGTTATGGACGATCGCGGGGATCAGAACCACCGCAGAAGCCCGGCGTACCCAAAAGTCTCCGTCTTTCGTCCATTCAAGGACCGATGAAAACAGTTCCTTGCGGCTCCTCAGCAATTTTCCAAACGCATGGGTGCAGAGATCGTCGCAGTCACCCCAACCCCGCACATACTTTTTCAGCCACCCGAAAAATATCCCATAAGTTTCCGCATTATACTGCTCTCTCACACGGTACGCCCAATCAAAGGCGATCACGCCAAGAGCCCAGTCGTGCTGTGAAAGCAATTCCTCGCAAAGCGCAAGAACATTATCTATCCGCCGATCCTCGATTTTGCGGAAAAGTCTTGCTGACGATCTGCGAATATCGCCCGTGATAACGTGCTTGCCCTGCGGAGCTGACTCATTGAGTGTGCGAATCTCCGCAATTGCCTCCAAAGTGATCGCGTTCAAAGCGGACCCCCTTCGGGCGTATAGCCGCCGGTGATCTCAATGACGTTTCCATCAGGGTCGCGCAAACAGAAATACCAATAGGGGCGGCCCGCGTTCATATATCGTATTTCCGTCATATCAGACGCGATATGAAGTTCCTTGATACGCTCATATTCCTTTCTCAAATCGGGCGTACCCAAGTTGATGACGATCTTTCCGTTGTTTTGCTTTTCCGTTACCGCCACAAAATCATCAAAGAGCGGGGCAAATCCTCCGGCACGTTCCACCTGATCCGGATGTTCCGCATCAAATTTCCCATTGAGCAGACCGAGATAAAGATCGCCGACATTGAAAATCGCAAAGCGCGTCTTGTTCTGTGACGAAACATTCTTTTCCAAAAGCTGTTTATAAAAAGATACAGACTGATCAAAGTCGCGTACAACAAGGTAGATCGATCCGGCCTCAAGCATCGTTCGGTCCTCCAAACAAGAAAATCTCAAATATTCTGCTCGCACAAATGATTATACCTTCTGAAAGCAAATAAAGCTACTTCTATCCAGTATAAGTTTCATTTTGTTGTCCCGACCCAGTCCAACAGATGCCGTAATTTTGTCTCAAACCTTTCTTGCGGACACCCGGCAAACAGTCAGCGCTTCTTTCGCCTTGCCAGCAGATTCAGCAGCGCCATGACCCCGCCGAACAGCACCCCCGCCGGAGGCCAGACGATCCAGGTGAAGTCCCACCGTCCGGTGGCAAAGCTCCAGGCCAGATACCCCGCCGTGACGGCGCACCAGTACAGCGGTGGCAGCGCCCGGTACCAGGGCCGCTTTTTCTCCGGGGCGTAGTCTCCCTCCTGTAAAATCATCTGATACCCGCCCCAGGGGACGGATACGCTCAGGATGAGGTACACCCCTGCGGCCACCAGCGCCAGCAGCAGCCCCACGCCGCCCACCGCGAACACCAGCGTGCCTATAGCGCCGGGCCACAGGGACAGGAAGAGCGGCACGGCGGCGATCACGCACAGGCACACGCCCGCCGTCAGCCGCCGGGTCCGGATAGGCTCCAGCGCCTCCATCCGGCTCCGGACCAGGGCCTCCACGCCGGACGCGGCGGTGAATATCTCCTTTTCCAGATATTCATATTTATCCAGCTTCGTTCCCCATCGCACGAAAATGGCTACCGCCGGTACGATGAACGCGAACAGCACGGTCATCCCCAGACCCATGGCCAGCTGCTCGTTCATCCGCCCGATCTCCGCCAGACCGCTAAGCAAAATGAGGCACGCCGGGGAGAGGATGCAAAGCGCCACCGCCAGGGCCATGGGCCGGGCCGACGCCTCCTTCAATTCCACGAACGCCTTCGCCTCCTCCAGCGTCACCTGCCGCAGAGGCTCCGGGGCGGGCTGCCCCGGCAGGACCGGCGTCTCCGGCTCCGGCGACTGGAGCTCATCTTTTATAAGGTAATCCGTGCTCACGCCGAACAGTCGGCTCAGCTCCAGCAGCTTATCCAGCGCCGGGGCCGCCAGGTCCCCCTCCCACTTGCTCACCGACTGGCGGCTCACGTCCAGCCGGTCCGCCAGGTCCTCCTGGCTCCAGCACTCCCGCTTGCGCAGGGCAACGATCTTCTCGCCCATGGTCATATGACGCTTCCTCCTTTCCGAACTGCCCACAGCATACAGGAATTTCCCGTTGCAGACAAGAAAGAAAGCTTGAAAATCCCGCAACCTGCGGTTGCGAAACGTCACAGAGAGGGCGTCTCCGGGACGTTTTGCCGGTTGGACTTCTCTATCCGTGGGGCTGCTGCCGCCGGGCGGTCCCATGCGCCGGGGCGGAACGAGACGCCCCGGACGGATCTGCCAAAATTTTACAAAATGGGTAAAATACAAAAAATTTCGAAAATAAGTATTGATTTTTTTGTCAGGAACATATAAAATGCAAGCACACGTAGCTTTCCCTCCCGGGAGAGTTAAAATGCAGTTCATTATTATGAAAGGACGTTGAGAACATGAAAAAACTGCTAACGCTTGTTCTGGCCCTGGTCATGATCCTAGCCTTGGCCGCCCCCGCTTTCGCTGATGAGGTCCCCAACGGAGAGAAACCTGTTATCTGGTTCAACCGCCAGCCCTCCAACAGCACCACCGGCGAGTTGGACATGGACGCCCTGACCTTCAATGACAAGACCTACTATGTGGGCTTCGACGCCAAGCAGGGCGCCGAGCTCCAGGGCCAGATGATCGTGGACTATCTCCAGGCCCACGGCGAAGGCCTTGACCGCAACGGCGACGGCATCATCGGCTATGTGCTGTGCATCGGCGACATCGGCCACAACGACTCCATCGCCCGTACCCGCGGCGCCCGCAAGGCCCTCGGCACCGCCGTGCCCGACGCGGCCCAGGGCAAGACCGAGATCGAGACCATCGACGACGTGGATCCGACCGCTGTCGGCACCAACACCGACGGCTCCTCCGCCTACGTGCAGGACGGCGCCATCACCATCGACGGCACGGAGTACATCGTCCGTGAGCTGGCCTCTCAGGAGATGAAGAACAACTCCGGCGCCACCTGGGACGCCCCCACCGCGGGCACCACCATCGGCACCTGGAGCGCCTCCTTCGGCGACCAGATCGACGTGGTCGTTTCCAACAACGACGGCATGGGCATGGCCGTGTTCAACGCCTGGTCCAAGGACAACAACGTCCCCACCTTCGGCTATGACGCCAACTCCGACGCCGTGGCCGCCATCGCCGACGGCTACTGCGGCACCATCTCCCAGAACGCCGACGTGCAGGCTTACCTGACCCTGCGGGTCATGCGCAACGCCCTGGACGACGCCGACATCATGACCGGCATCAGCATCCCCGACGCCGCTGGCAACGTATTGAGCGAGGATCTGTTCTACTATGACGAGGACACCCGCTGCTTCTACGCTCTGAACGGCGCCGTCACCGCCGACAACTACGAGTCCTTCCTGGACGCCACCGCGCCCAACGCCGCGTTCAACAATCAGCTGACCGAGGAGGACGCTCCCGTCAAGAAGGTGTGGCTGGACATCTTCAACTCCACCGACAACTTCCTGAACGCCACCTATCTGCCCCAGCTGGAGAACTATGACGGCATCCTGAACCTGGACGTCGAGTACATCAAGGGCGACGGCCAGACCGAGGCCAACATCACCGACCGCCTCGCCAACCCCAGCGAGTATGACGGCTTCGCCATCAACATGGTCAAGACCGACAACGCCGCTTCCTACACTTCCAAGCTCCAGTAATATCGGCTTCCGGTGCTATTGGCCTGAAGATCCAGAAGTAACTTAGAGGGCGGGCCATCAGGAGGGTCTCTTCCTGATGGCCCTTTTTGGAACTTCACTCCTCAACCCGGCGGGCACGGGCTGAGGCGTGAAGTTCCGGTGAAAAAGCGAAGGCGAAAGGACAGGAGTGTAATAATGGCTGATAAGGAAGCGAAAACCGTATTATCCATCCGCAGCATGTGTAAATCCTTCGGCCGAAACCGCGTTCTGGATCACATCGATCTGGATGTGAAGGCGGGCTCCATCATGGGGTTGATGGGAGAGAACGGCGCCGGAAAGTCGACCATGATGAAATGTCTGTTCGGCACCTATCAGAAGGACGAGGGGACTATTTTCTTCGACGGCAAGGAGGTCAACTTCTCCGGGCCAAAAAACGCGCTGGAAAACGGCGTCGCCATGGTCCACCAGGAGCTGAACCAGTGCCTGGAGAGAAGCGTTCTGGATAACCTGTTTCTGGGCCGGTATCCGAAGAACTCTCTGGGCGTCGTGGACGAGGCCCGCATGAAGCAGGAGGCCGCCGATCTTTTCAGACGGCTGAACATGACGGTCAACCTGACCGCGCCCATGAAGACCATGTCGGTCTCCGCCCGGCAGATGGTCGAGATCGCGAAGGCCATCTCCTATGACGCGAAGCTGATCGTGCTGGATGAACCCACCTCCTCTCTGACCGTCCGGGAGGTCAGCAAGCTGTTTGAGATGATGCGCAATCTGAAGGCCCAGGGCATCGCGCTCATATACATATCCCATAAGATGGACGAGGTGTTCGAGATCTGCGACCAGGTCTCCGTGCTGCGGGACGGCAAGCTGGTCATGACCGAGGACACCGAACACACGAGCATGGACGAGCTGATCGCCGCCATGGTGGGGCGGAGCCTGGATAACCGCTTCCCGCCGGTGGACAATACGCCGGGCGACGTGGCGCTGTCGGTGCAGCACCTGTCCACCAAGTTCGCCCCCAACCTGAAGGATATCTCCTTCGACGTGCGGGAGGGCGAGATATTCGGCCTGTACGGCCTGGTGGGCGCGGGGCGCACCGAGCTGCTGGAGACCATGTTCGGCGTCCGGACAAGGGCCGCGGGGCGCGTGTACTACAAGGGAAGGCTCATGAACTTCGCCAGCGCGGCGGACGCCATGGACCACGGCTTCGCCATGATCACGGAGGAGCGAAAGTCCACCGGCCTTTTCCTGGAGGGCGACCTGACCTTCAACACGACGATCACCAATCTGCGGCACTACAAGACCGGCCTCTCCCTGTCCAAGGACAAGATGGTCAAGGCCACGGCCAACGAGATCAACGTCATGCACACCAAGTGCATGGGCCCGTCCGACTCCATCACGGCGCTGTCCGGCGGCAACCAGCAGAAGGTCATCTTCGGCAAATGGCTGGAGCGGGACCCGGCGGTCTTTATGATGGATGAACCCACCCGCGGCATCGACGTGGGCGCCAAGTACGAGATATACGAGCTGATCATCAAAATGGCGAAGCTGGGCAAGGCGATCATCGTCGTCTCCTCCGAAATGCCCGAGATCTTGGGCATCACGAACAGGATCGGCGTCATGTCCAACGGCCGCCTGGCCGGTATCGTCAATACCAGAGAGACAGATCAGGAGGAGCTCCTGAGGCTGAGCGCAAAATATCTGTGATGGGGGGAACGACAGTCATGGTCAGTCAAATTGAGAAGATACTCTCCTTAGAGGAGGAACAGAAGCTCCTGGCGCCCATTGACGAGTATGTGGGCGCGATCCAGGAGAAGATCAACGCGCTGCGTGTGGACGGCACCGACAAGGTGACGGCGCTGACCAACCACATCGCGATCGTCAAGGAAAACGCCAACTATACGAAGCGCGAGAAGGCGGACATCATCGCCAGGGATAAGCAGGCGCTCGTCCAGGCGAAGGCCGTCGAGGAGAAGAACAAGGCCCGGATCAAGGCCCTGATCGACGACGCCGTCAAATACCTGGACGCCAATTACGACAAGGAATATTACAGCAAGGTCCTGGCCTCCTGCGCGGCGGAGAAGGAGGCGGAGAACAGCCGCTATGAGGCGGAGCTGGCGGAGCTGAAAAAGCAGCACGCGGCGGACGTGGCGAAGCTGTCCGACCAGGGCGAGATCAAGGACGAGAAATACGTCTATAAAAACAAGCTGTTCGACGCCAAGCTGAAGCACGACGCCACCCTGCAGCAGATCAAGGACCGTCGGCATGACGCCTACGCCCACAGATACCATCTGATCGATCTGCTGCGCCTGAGCAAGTTCACCTTCGGCGAAAAGCAGAAGCAGAAGTGGGAAAATTACAAGTACACCTTCAACGTAAAGCAGTTCCTGCTGACCAACGGCCTGTACATCGTCATCGTCTGCGTGTTCATCCTGCTGTGCGTGCTGGCACCGATCGTCAAGCACACTAGGCTGCTGACCGTGAACAACATCCTGAACATCCTTCAGGCGGCGTCGCCCCGTATGTTCCTGGCCCTGGGCGTGGGCGGGCTGATCCTGCTGGGCGGCACCGACCTGTCCGTGGGACGCATGGTCGGCACCAGCATGGTCCTGGCCACCATGATCATGCACAAGGGCGTCAATACGGGCGCTCTGTTCGGGCACATCTTTGACTTCTCCGGCATCCCGGTGGTCGTGCGCGTGATCATGGCGCTGGTGATCTGCTGCTGCGTCACCACGCTGTTCACCAGCTTCGCCGGATTCTTCACGGCGCGGTTCAAAATACACCCGTTCATCTCCACCATGGCCAACATGCTGATCATGTTCGGCCTGATGACTTTCGCCACCAAGGGCGTGTCTTTCGGCGCCATCGAGCCCGATATCCAGAAGATGATCATGCCCAAGATCGGCGGAAAGTTCCCGACGATCATCCTATGGGCCGTGGCCGTCATCATCATCATGTACTTCATCTGGAACAAGACGACCCTGGGAAAGAATATGTACGCCGTGGGCGGCAACTCGGAGGCCGCGGCGGTGTCCGGCATCTCCGTGTTCCGTGTCACCATCACCGCCTTCATCATCGCCGGTATCCTGTACGGCTTCGGCGCGTGGCTGGAGTGCATCCGCATGGTGGGCTCCGGCTCCGCCTCCTACGGCCAGGGCTGGGAGACCGACGCCATCGCGGCCTGCGTGGTGGGCGGCATCTCCTTCAGCGGCGGCATCGGCAAGATCCAGGGCATCGTGGTCGGCGTGCTGATCTTCACCGCCCTGACCTACTCCCTGACCATCCTGGGCGTGGA
>CANRDC010000048.1 GCA_947629245.1 uncultured Oscillospiraceae bacterium
CTATACCCCCTGTCGTAGTCATTCTCCTACAACAGGGGGCTTCTTGTCTACTGTCCGTTTTTCCTGGGTCAGTGCAGATACGGCAGGGCCCTTATTTTATTCCTTATACGTATACTTCCTCAGCGTCCGGGCAAAGGCCAGGCAGACGACCACGCCCAGCACGCCAAGCACGAACATGGTCAGCGCCGCGCCGGGATTGCCGCCCGCGCCGAACAGCCGGGCCAGGGCCCCGTCCGGGTCCGCCGTCAGCGGCCCGCAGACCCTGTCCACCAGAAAGCCCCCGGCGAACAGCCCCAGAGGGATGGTGAAAAACTGCAGGGTGTTCCGGCAGGAGTAGACCCGGCCCTGCATGGAGGGCGGGATCGTGCCGCGCAGGATTACGTCCAGATTGGCGTTCATCACCGGCACCACGCTCCATCCGGCCACCTGGGCCAGGCACCACCAGACGGGGGCACCGGCAAAGGCCAGGATGAAATTCTCCGTGCACAGCGAGAACAGCGTCGTCCACCAGATCACCCGGACCCGGTTTCTGGGCGGCGGCAGCACCGCGGCCAGAACACTGCCCGCCAGCGTGGCTAACCCTGCGCAGGAGGATACCGCCCCCAGCGCTTTCTCGCCTCCGTTGGGGCTGGACAGCACATAGGCGGGCAGCGCCGCGTCGAGGGCCGACGCCACGAAATTCACCCCCGCCATGAACAGGATCAGCGCCAGGATCAGGCCGTTTCGCCGTAGATAGACCAGCCCCGCTCTCGCGCCGGTCAAAAGGGATTCGCCGTCGGACCGGTCCGGCTCCGCCGCCGGGATGCGCACAAAAAGCGCCAGAGTCAGCGCCGCCGCGGCGAAGGTGGAAAGGTCTACATAGATCACGCCCTCCATCCCCGCCAGGGCGAACAGCGCCGTTGCCAGCATCGGATTCAGGATCGTGACCAGGGAACCGGAAAAGGACCGCAGGGCGCTGGTGCGCTGATACTGCGCCTTGGGCGTGATGAGCGTCATGGCTACGTCGCTGGCCGGGGACTGGACCGTGTTCATCAGGCCGGTCACCGCGTTGAGGACATACAGATGCGCCGCACGCAGCGCGTCCAGCCGCAGCAGGATCAGCACCGCCGCCGAGCAGCACGCCGCCAGACCGTCGCAGACCAGCATGGTCCGCTTCTTGTCCCACCGGTCGCACAGGGTCCCGGCGAAAACGCTCATGAGCACATACGGTCCGTAGGAACAGATGCTCAGCAGCGCCGTGCTCAGCGCCGAGCCGGTCTTTTCGTACAGCCACAGGGTCAGGGCGAAGCTCGTCATGGCGCTGCCCAGCTGGGACAGGCTCTGGGTGGACCAGAGGATGAGGAAGGTCTTTAGCTCACGATATGCTTTTTTCATTTCGACTTTGCTCCTTTGATTTTATTGAGATATCAAACTTGCAAAGTCCGAGGATATCCGTTTTATGGCTCCATGCAATAGCTGACAGGAGGGGAACCCGCGTCGGTTTCTGGTGGCGGGTCCGCGCTCATGCGGCGTCTCAAATCCCTTGGCAATACGAGAGTATTCCCTGCGGGCTTTTTCTTGCCTGAACACGGACCCGCTCGCCAGAAACTGCTTCGCACTCCACAGGGAGCGACGTGTGTCCGCCTCCTGTCAGCTTATCCTCAAACCTTGCATGGAGCGCCGCCAATGGCAAGGGGCAGCGTCGGCATGGGACGACCTCCTTTCAAAAGATCTATACCATCGTACCACACGCCGCGTGATATTTCAACGCTGTAACAAACGCGGTATGGACAGAAAACGGCCGCCGGGGCGTCTGCTCCGGCGGCCTGGTTGCATTTTGCGTGAAACGCGCTATACTATTTGCATGCCTCGTGGGCCTTCTGATGGGCGGCGGCGTCCGGCGCCTGGGGGTGTCCGTGGACGGCGATGTAGTCCCGGATGCGGTCAAAGCTCTCGTCGGAGAGGTCGTGCTCGATCTTGCAGGCGTCCCTGTAGGCGGCCTCCTTGCCCACGCCCAGGCTCATCAGCACCTCGGCCACGGTCTCGTGCCGCTCGTAGATCCGCTTGGCGATGGCCAGACCCTTGTCCTCCAGATACAGAAGCCGGTCCGCGTCCCGGCGGATGTAGCCGTTCTCCTCCAGCTGCTTCATGGCCACGCTGACGGACGGCTTGGAATAGCCGAGGGCGTTGGCGATGTCGATGGAGCGGACGTAGCCCTTTTCCAGGGACTGCATGTATATGGCCTCCAGATAATCCTCGGCGGACTCGTGGATGTTCATGTGCGCACCTCCCGGCTTTTTCATATTATATCTATTTTACCATATCCGGTAGGGAAATACAAGTCAGGTGATGAGATGGGACCGATCCCCGCTTATGTGCATACGCTGCTGGCGGCCCTCTGGGACGCGGGCTTCGAGACGTACCCCGTGGGGGGCTGCGTGCGGGACAGCCTCATGGGCCGGACGCCCGCGGACTGGGACCTGTGCACCGCCGCCAGGCCGGACCAGACCGAGGCCGTCCTGGGCGGATACCGGCTCGTGGAGACCGGCGTCAAACACGGCACCGTGACCGTCCTCACCGAGGGCGGGCCCGTGGAGATCACCACCTTCCGTGCCGACGGGGCCTATCGGGACCACCGGCGGCCCGAGCGCGTCGCCTTCGTGCCGGACCTTAAGGAGGACCTGGCCCGGCGGGACTTTACCGTCAACGCCATGGCCCTGGGGCCGGACGGGCAGGTCGTCGACCCGTACGGGGGCCGGGCGGACCTGGCGGCGGGGGTCATACGCTGCGTGGGCGAGCCGGACGTGCGGTTCGGAGAGGACGCGCTGCGCATCCTGCGGGCGCTGCGGTTCGCCTCCAGGCTGGACTTTACCATCGAGCCCGTCACGGCGGACGGCGCGGTGAAAAACCGGACCCTGCTGGACGATATCGCACGGGAGCGGGTGTTCGCCGAGCTCAAGGGCATCCTGACCGGCCCAGGCGCGGGCCGGGTACTGCGGGAATACGCGCCCGTCATCTTTCAGGTGATCCCGGAGCTGGCGGCGGAGGAGGGTTTTGCGCAGAAAAGCCCCCACCATATCCACGACGTGTGGACCCATACCGCCATGGCGGTGGACGCGGCGGAGCCGGACGTAGTATCGCGCCTTGCCATGCTGCTGCACGATATCGCCAAGCCCGCGTGCTTCTTCACCGACGAAAACGGCGTGGGCCACTTTTACGGCCATGGGGAGCGGGGCGCGGCGCTGGCCGACGGTATCCTGCGCCGCCTCCGGTGCGACAACGATACCAGAGAGCGGGTGTGCCTGCTCGTCGCCCATCACGACATGCGCCCGCCCCAGACCCCAAAGGCCATGCGAAAGCTGCTGGCAAAGGTGGGCGAGGAGGCCGTGCGGCAGCTCATCGCCTGCTGGCGGGCGGACAACGCCGACCGGGCGCCGGATGTGCGGGCGCGGAACCTGGCCATGATCGAGACGTCGGAGCGGGTGCTGGAGGGGCTTTTCGCGGAGGAGGCCCCGTGCTTTTCGGTGAAGAGCCTGGCGGTGAACGGCCGGGATATCCTGGCCCTGGGCGTAAAGCCGGGGCCCGCCGTGGGGCGGGTGCTGGACCGGCTTTTCAACGACGTGCTGGACGGCCTTGTCCCCAACGAGCGGGGCCCTCTGCTGCAAAAGGCGGCGGAGCTGCTGAAAGAGGATTGAATTTGTGGGATAAATAGGCTAAGATAGTGCCATTCTATTTTTAAACGGGAGATGAGCTTGCGTTGAACATCAAGGTGACGGCGGACAGCACCTGCGACCTGACGCCGGAATTGATCGAGCGGTACGACATCACCATCACGCCCCTGCATGTGACATGCGGGGAGGAGAGCTTTCTGGACGGGGTGGATATCGCGCCGGACGGGCTGTACGAGAAGATCCGCGCCGCCGGGAAGCTGGGCGCCACGGCGGCGGTGAACGTGCAGGAGTACATAGACGTGTTTTCCAGGGCGCTCCAGGACCACGACGCGGTGATCCACTTCACCATCAGCTCCCAGATGTCCGCCTGCTATCAGAACGCGTGTCTGGCGGGGGAAGAAGTGGGCAATGTGTACGTGGTGGACAGCAAGAACCTCTCCACCGGCATCGGACACCTGGTGCTGGACGCCTGCGAGATGGCCCAAACCGGCATGGACCCGGCGGATATCCAAAAGGAGCTGGAGGCCCGGCGGGAGAAGCTGGACGTGAGCTTCGTGGTGGATACGCTGGAATACCTGCGCAAGGGGGGCCGCTGCACGGCCCTGGCCGCCATGGGCGCGAACCTTTTGAAGCTGCACCCCTGCATCTTCGTCAAAGACGGGGCCATGGGCGTGGGCAAGAAATACCGGGGCAGGCTGGGCGAATGCCTGGCCGCCTATGTGAAGGACCGGCTGGCGGATATCGACGCGGTGGACACCCGGCGGATATTCATCACCGACTCCGGCGTCAGCGAGGACATCCGCGCCGCGGTGGAGAAGGAGGTCCGGGCCCTGGCGCCCTTCCGGGAGGTCATCCATACCCGGGCGGGCTGCACCGTGAGCTGCCATTGCGGACCGGGTACGCTGGGGATACTGTTTTACAGAAAGTGAGCGCGGCAAAACGCGCATATTTCGACGGGATTTTTGGCGGAAAATAAAATTAATAAATATTTTATCAATTTTGGGGTTGTTATATTGGCGGATATATATTATAATCTAGCTCCATTCAATAATTTGATTCCAAGGAGGAAATCAACATGCCCAGGCCGAAGGGAAGCAAGAATAAAAAATCCGTCCAGACGGTGGCTCAGGTAGAGGCCCAGATCGCGTCCAAGAAGGAAGCGAAGGCCGCGCTGGAGGCCGATCAGGCGGGACTGACGGCGGAGCTTGAAAAGCAGAAACAGCTTCTCAAAGCCAAGAAGAAGGAGCTGCGCGCTGTGGAGAAGGAACTTCTGGCTCTGGAGGAGAAGAAGGCGGAGGCCGAGGCCATCGAGGCCGCGGCGGCCCAGAAGGTAGAGATCGAAAAGGTGGTCTCCAAGCTGGTCAGCAGCGGCAGATCCGCCGACGAGATCCTGGAGATGCTCAAAAAGTAAAAAACGCCCTGTTCCGGCCGGCGGGAAACGCCGGCCGGAACACGTATCGGGAGAGACGATATG
Organism: uncultured Oscillospiraceae bacterium; assembly: GCA_947629245.1. Taxonomy (GTDB): domain Bacteria; phylum Bacillota; class Clostridia; order Oscillospirales; family Oscillospiraceae; genus CAJOIG01. Next base: position 5,125 of record CANRDC010000048.1, read on the forward strand.
CGACCGATCGAGGATATACTGCAAAATAAAAAGGCGGTCCTTTTCGATATGGACGGCACGCTCGTCGATTCCATCGGCGTGTGGAACGAGGCGGACCGGCTGCTGGCGCTGGAGCTGACCGGCGCCGCCCCGGACCGGGCGGAGATACGGGCGTTCCGGGAGGCGGCGCTGCGCCGTTTCCGGGGCGAGCCGGAGCCCTATCTGTGCTACTGCGCCGAGCTCAAGGAGCGCTACGGCACGGACCTGACGGCGCGTCAGGTCCAGATCCGGCGGCAGGCCATCGCCCACGAGCTGCTGGAAACGATCGACTACCGGCCAGGGGCGGATATCTTTCTGCGCGCCTTGAAGGCGCGAGGATATATCCTCGTGCTGGCCACCACGGGCCGGAAAAGCAGCATCGATATCTACCGGACGAAAAATAAAAACTTCGCGGAAAAAGCGCCCATCGACGGGATATTCGACCGGGTCTATACCTGTGAGGACGTAAAAAATATCAAACCGGACCCGGAAATATACCGGCGGGCTCTGGCGGATATCCATCTGCCCCGGTCGGCGTGCCTGGCGTTCGAGGACTCCCTGTCCGGGGTCCAGGCGGCCAAGGCCGCGGGGATAGATACCGCCGTAATTTATGATAAATATTCCGACCCGGACCGGGCGGAGATCAACGCCCTGGCGGACTGGCAGGCGCGGGATTATCCCACGCTGCTGGCGGCGCTGGGGATGGAAGAATAAAAGAGGGAGAAAAATATCTCTCCCTCCGTCTCCGGCTTACGCCGGAGCCACCTCCCTCGTCAGAGGGAGGCGTTAGAATCTGGCCCCCTCTGACGAGGGGGCTGTCGAGCGAAGCGAGACTGGGGGAGAGAAACGATTATGGAGCCTTATCATCACAGGGTGCAATATTACGAGACGGATAAAATGGGCGTCACCCACCACGCCAACTATATCCATTGGATGGAGGAGGCCCGCATCGACCTTTTGGACCAGTTGGGCTTCCCTTTCGACCGGCTGGAGGCCATGGGCGTGGGCTCCCCGGTCATGAGCGTGGAGTGCCGGTACAGGGCCCCCAGCACCTTCCCCGACGACATATCCGTGTCGGTGCGGGTAGAGACGTTCAAGAGCGTGCGCGTCCGGTTTGCCTACGAGATGCGAAAGGACGACGGCACGCTGGTGTGTCAGGCGAAAAGCGAGCACTGCTTCATGAGCCCCGAGGGGAAGCTGCTGCGGCTGGAGAAGGCATGCCCGGAGCTGGCGGAAAAGCTGGCGGCGCTGGCGGAAGAATGATTTTTTGCGCCAAGTGGGCATATTAAGATCATCTGACTGCTTGCGCGAAGCGACGCGGCATGATACAATAACAACTTGGCAAATCGTGACGGCGAGGAGCGTTCATGGACGACCGGAGCTTTGACATCCTCATACTGGGCGCGGGACCGGCGGGCATCTCGGCGGCCCTGACCGCCCATGCCCGCGGTCGGTCCGCGGCGGTGCTGGGGTCCGACCCCATGGCGTCGACCCTGGCGAAAGCGGAGCGGATCGGCAACTATCCCGGCCTGGCCGGTATGAGCGGCCGGGACCTGCTCGCGGCCATGCTGGGGGACCTGCAGCGGCAGGGCATACCCCGCGTCACAGGCCGGGCCACGGCCGTGATGGCCTTTGACGGCCGGTTTATGGTCAGCGTGGAGCGGGACGTGTATGAGGCGAAGGCCCTGATCCTGGCGGCGGGCGCCCAGCAAAGCGCCAAGCCCTTTCCGGGAGAGGCGGAGCTCCTGGGCCGGGGCGTCAGCTACTGCGCCACCTGCGACGGGATGCTGTACCGGGGCAAACGGGTGGCTGTACTGGGCCTGGGTCCCGGGAGCGAGGCGGACCGAGAGTTTTTGCAGAGCATCGGCTGCCAGGTCCTGTATTTCACCGGGGCTCAGGCGAAAAATGTGGAGATACAGGGAACGGACAAGGTCACGGGCCTTTCCGTGAACGGTGAAAAATACGCCGTGGACGGCGTGTTCGTGCTGCGTGCCGCGGTGGCGGCCAGCGTGCTGCTGCCGGGGCTTGCCATGGAGGACGGACACCTGGATGTGGGGCCGGATATGGCGACCAGTCTGCCCGGCGTGTTCGCCGCCGGGGACTGTACGGGAAAGCCCTATCAGATCGCACGGGCCGTGGGCCAGGGCAATATGGCGGCGCTGGCCGCGGACAGATATGTAAAGGAGCATGAAGGATGATACAGGACCTTACCAGCGAGAATTTTGAAGAAGTCACCGCCAGCGGTACCGTGCTGGTGGATTTCTGGGCCGTGTGGTGCGGCCCCTGCAAGATGCAGAGCCCCATCGTGGACGCCTTTGCCCAAAAGCATCCGGACGTGACCGTGTGCAAGGTGAACGTGGACGCGGAGCCCGCCCTGGCCGCCCAGTTCGGCGTCATGGCCATCCCCACCCTGGCGGTGTTCAAGGACGGGGAGCTGGCCGGACGGAAGGTGGGCCTTTCCAATCTGGAAGAGATCGAGGACATGTGCAAATGAGAGAGCTGCCGAAACAGTACGACCCCAAGCAGGTCGAGGGAAAGATCTACCAGCAGTGGCTGGACGGGAACTATTTCCACGCCGAGCGTGACCCCGAGAAGAAGCCCTTCACCATCGTCATCCCGCCCCCCAACGTGACGGGACAGCTGCATCTGGGCCACGCCGTGGACGAGACCATCCAGGACGTGCTCATCCGCTACAAGCGCATGAAGGGCTACGCCGCTTTGTGGGTGCCCGGCTATGACCACGCGGGCATCGCCACCCAGATCAAGGTGGAGGAAAATCTCCGGGTCAACGAGGGCCTGACCCGGTTCGACCTGGGCCGGGAGAAATTCCTGGACCGGGTGTGGGACTGGAAGAACAAATACGGGGACCGGATCGTGACCCAGCTGAAGACCCTGGGGTCCTCCTGCGACTGGGAGCGGCAGCGCTTCACCATGGACGAGGGCTGTTCCAAGGCCGTGCGGGAGGTGTTCTGCAGTCTCTACGAGAAGGGCCTTATCTATAAGGGCAAGCGCATCATCAACTGGTGCCCCCACTGCACCACCGCCCTTTCCGACGCGGAGGTGGAGTATGAGGAAAAGCCCGGCCACCTGTGGCATCTGCGCTATCCCCTGGCCGACGGCTCCGGGGAGGTGGTGGTGGCCACCACCAGGCCCGAGACCATGCTGGGCGACACCGGCGTGGCGGTCAATCCTGCCGACGAGCGGTATAAGGACATCGTGGGCAAGACCTGCATCCTGCCCCTGGTGGGCCGGGAGATCCCCATCGTGGCGGACGAGTATGTGGACATGGCCTTTGGCACCGGCTGCGTGAAGATGACCCCCTGCCACGACCCCAACGACTTCGAGGTGGGTCTGCGGCATGATCTGGAGCAGATACTGGTCATCGACGACAACGGCTGCATCATCAACGGCGGCAAGTATAACGGCCTGGACCGGTACGAGGCCCGGAAGGTCATTTTGAAGGACCTGGAGGACCAGGGGTATCTGGTGAAGGTGGAGGAGCACGTACATAACGTGGGTACCTGCTACCGCTGCCACTCCGACGTGGAGCCTCTGGCCAGCGACCAGTGGTTCGTGAAGATGGAGCCGCTGGCGAAGGAAGCCATCCGGGTGGTGGAGGACGGGACCATCCAGTTCGTCCCGGACCGGTTCGCCAAGACCTATCTCAACTGGATGCACAACGTCCGGGACTGGTGCATCTCCCGGCAGCTCTGGTGGGGCCACCAGATACCCGCCTGGTACTGCGCGGACTGCGGCCATGTGACCGTGAGCCGGACCGACGCCTGCCGGTGCGAGAAATGCGGGTCCGAGCATATCACCCGTGACCCGGACGTGCTGGACACCTGGTTCTCCTCGGCGCTCTGGCCCTTCTCCACCCTGGGATGGCCGGAAAAGACCGAGGATCTAGCCTACTTCTATCCCACCGACGTGCTGGTCACCGGCTACGATATCATCTTCTTCTGGGTAGCCCGGATGATCTTCTCCGGCATGGAGCACATGAAAAAGGAGCCCTTCAAGACCGTGCTGATCCACGGCCTGATCCGGGACCCCCAGGGCAAGAAGATGAGCAAGTCCGCGGGTAACGGCGTGGACCCCATCGAGATGATCGACAAGTACGGCGCGGACGCGCTGCGCTTCAATCTGATCACCGGCAACTCCCCCGGCAACGACATGCGCTTCTACGAGGAGCGCTGCGAGGCTATGCGCAACTTCGCCAACAAGCTCTGGAACGCGGCCCGGTACGTGATGATGAACCTGACCGTGGAGAAAAACGCCCTGCCCGCCCAGCTGAAGCTGGAGGACAAGTGGATACTGTCCAAGCTGCAGAGCCTCATCCGGGAGGTCAACGAGAACTTCGACAAGTACGAGCTGGGCCTGGCCGCCACGAAAATTTACGACTTCATCTGGGACAGCTTCTGCGATTGGTACATCGAGATCACCAAGCCCCGCCTTCGGGAGGGAGACCAGAGCGCCCAGCAGGTGCTGCTGTATGTGCTCACCGATATCCTGCGGCTGCTGCACCCCTTCATGCCCTTTATCACGGAGGAGATCTACGGCGCCATCCCCCACGACGCGAAGGCGCTTATCGTCGACAAATACCCGGAGTATGACGCCGCGCTGGCCTTCGCCCAGGAGGAGGCGGACTTTGAGTCCGTCATGGAGGCGGTGAAGGCCGTCCGGAGCCGCCGGGCGGAGATGAACGTGCCCCCCTCCAAGCGGCCCCATATCACCCTGGTCACCGAAAAGCCCGACGTGTTCCGGGCCGGGACCGTGTACATGGCAAACCTGGCCTACGCGGGCGGCGTGAACGTGACAGGGGAAGCTCCCGCCGACACGGCGGGTATGGTGAACGTGGTCACCGGAGACGCGAAAATTTATATGCCCATGGCGGAGCTGGTGGACCTGGACAAGGAGCGGGCCCGCATCGAAAAGGAGCTGGAAAAGGCCCGGAAGGACATCGAGAATCAGGAAAAGAAGCTTTCAAACGAGAGCTTCGTCTCCCGTGCCCCGGAGCGGGTGGTGGCCGCGGAGCGGGACAAGCTGGCCAAGGCCCAGGCCCTGGCGGCGAACCTGGAAGAGAGCCTGAAAAATCTGGGGTAAGACAGCAAAATAACAGCGCAAACGGGTCTGCCGCGACGGCGGCAGACCCGTTTTTGCGTGGGTGGTTGAAATTACTGCACCTCTTTCAAAAGTTCCTCCGGCGTCAGGCCGTAGAGCTTCGCCAGGGCCATGAGGTTCGTGGTGCTGGGGTCAGACCGGCCGCTCTCCCATTTGGATACCGCCTGGCGGCTGACGCCCAGCGCCTCCGCCACGAATTCCTGGGTCATATTGCACGCGACCCGGTGGTTTTTCAAGACCTCGCCCAGGGACCTGGCCGTCTCCGTCTTTTCCTTCCTCGCCGGCTCGGAGCGGATGTACTTGCGCAGCGCCTTGATCACCAGGTAGATAAGATAGCCGAACAGTGCAAGGATGGGGATATAGACGAGGGTCAGGACCAGTGTGGAAAACATGTCGCCGCCTCCTTTCTGGCAGACAGTATAGCAGAAAGGGCGCCGGTTGCGCCACCAACTATCGCGCAACTTTTGCGCCGCGAGACGCTTTTCCGCCGGGGGAAATAGGAAGTTGTCGCTGAAAGCGGCGCCATATGGAACGCCTCCCCTTACACAGGGGAGGCGTCAATATGCTAGATCCCAATGAGCCGTCCTTTGCACAAGGGGGGCTTTCATGCGGCGCGCCTTCGGCGCGATAAACGGGAGATCGTGCGCCCCCGTTCTCCGCGCCCGGCAGGCGATCAGCGCTCGAAAAGCGTTGTGAGCCTCTTGATCTTCTTTGCCAGGGCGGGGGTGGTCTGGCCGGGCAGCAGACGCCACTGCCAGTTGCCCACGGGCTCGCCGGGCCGGTTCATCCGGGCGGCGTCGTCCAGCCCCAGATAGTCCTGCATCTGGGCCACGAACAGCCGGGACGCCGTGCCCATGCCGCCCCGGAGGATTCCCCAGTCGAAGCCCTCCCGCCGGTTGAGGCCCAGGTACGCCCTGGCCACGGCCAGATCCCTCGGGTCCGTGGCCGCCAGCCAGCCCGCCAGGGTGGAGTTGTCGTGGGTGCCGGTGTAGCACACGCTGTTGACCGGACACCGGTGGGGCGTATTGTCGCTGGGTCCGTAGCGGTCAAAGGCGAATTCCAGCACTCTCATGCCCGGAAAGCCGCTCAGCTCCAGCAGCGCGCGGACCTCCGGGGTGATGAAGCCCAGATCCTCCGCGATAATAAAGCTGTCGGGGAACTTCTCGCGGAGCATCCTGACGAACGCCTCGCCGGGGCCCGGCTCCCAATGGCCGGTGGCGGCGGTGGGGTCCCCGTAGGGCACCGCCCAGTAGCTCTCCAGGCCCCGGAAGTGGTCCAGCCGGGCCACGTCGAACCGCTCCAGCGTGCCGCGCATCCGGGCCTCCCACCAGGCAAAGCCGTCCTCGGCCATCTTCTTCCAGTCGTAGATGGGGTTGCCCCAGAGCTGGCCGTCGGCGGTGAAGGCGTCGGGCGGCACACCGGCGACCACCGTGGGGACGTTCTCCTCGTCCAGGAGGAATTTCTGCGGGTTGGCCCACACGTCGGCGGAGTCCAGCGCCACGTAGATGGGAAGGTCCCCGATGGTGGCCACGCCCTTTTTCACGGCGTATGCCTTGAGGGCGTCCCACTGCTTCTGGAAGAGGTATTGCAGATAGGTGAAAAACCGCACGTCCCGGTCCAGCCTGGCCGTCCAGGCGGACACGGCGCCCGGCCTGCGCAGACGGATGTCCGCGTCGGGCCACGCTGTCCAGGCGGTCATGTTGAAATGGCGCTTCAGGGCCATGAACAGGGCGTAGTCGGGCAGCCAGTCCCGGTTCTTCTCCCGGAACCCGGCGACGGCTTCCCGGTCCCGGTCCCAGCCCCGGTCAAAGGCCTTCTCCAGCAGGGCGAACCGGCCCGCGTACACCGCGCCGTAATCCACCCGGCCCGGATCGCCGCCCCAATCGGGAGCCTCGGCCTCGGCTCTGGTGAGAAGGCCGTCCGCGATGAGCAGGTCCGGGTCTATGTAATAGGGGTTGCCCGCGAAGGCGGAGAAGGACTGATAGGGGGAGTCGCCGTAGCTGATGGGCCCCACGGGGAGCATCTGCCAGTATTTCTGGCCCGCGTCCGCGAGAAAGTCGATGAAGTCACAGGCCGCCTGTCCCAGCGTGCCGATGCCGTAGGGGGAGGGGAGTGACGAGACGGAAAGCAGAATGCCTGCTGCGCGATCCATAAGACGGTTATCCTTTCACGGCGCCTGCCGCCACGCCCTTGATGATGTGCTTCTGGCAGGTATTGATAGTTAAACATACACCGAATCAATTCCCTGTGTCAAGGCGGCATACTGCCCAAAAACCAGGCGCGTTTTTTGATGCTCGCGCGGCCCTTGACAGTTTCGCAATAATGCTCAAATGGAACGGGACCGGCGGTGGGAAAATCGTGTAAGATTCAACTGGAAAACACCGGCGGAGATGACTATAATGTGCGTGCATTGGCGAAGGGGGTAGTATCGTCCGTGACCAGAGATCTGACGACAGGCAATCCGATGAAGCTCATTGTGGGCTTCGCCGTTCCCACGCTGTTCGGGCTGCTCTTTCAGCAGCTTTACAGCATGGTGGACACCATGATCGTGGGCAAGCTGCTGGGGGCGCAGGCCCTGGCGGCGGTGGGCGCCACGGGGTCCATCAACTTTCTCATCATCGGCTTCTGCATGGGCGTGTGCAGCGGCTTCGCCATTCCCGTGGCACGGGAGATGGGCGCGGGGGAGCACAGCCGGATGCGCCGGTATGTGGCCAACGCCGCGTATCTCGCCGGGGCGTTCGCCCTGGTCATGACCGTGGCCACCTGCCTTCTGTGCCGGAGCATCCTCGCCGCCATGCACACCCCGGAGGACATCTTCGCGGACTCCTATCGCTATATATTCATCATCTTTGCCGGTATTCCCGCCACGTATCTTTATAACCTGTTGGCGGGCGTCATCCGCTCGCTGGGAGACAGCCGGACGCCGGTGTATTTCCTGGCGCTGTCCTCGCTTTTGAACATCGTGCTGGACGTGGCGCTGATCCTGTGGGGCGGCATGGGCGTGGCCGGGGCGGCGGCGGCCACGGTGGCGTCCCAGGCCGTGTCGGGCGGGGCGTGCCTGTGGCATGTGCGCCGCCGGTTCCCCATCCTGCGCATCGGCAGGCAGGAGCGGGGCGTTGACAAAAAGCTGTGCGGGGACCTGTGCGCCATGGGGGTGCCCATGGGTCTGCAGTACTCCGTGACGGCCGTGGGCTCCATCGTTTTGCAGTCCGCCGTCAACGGCCTGGGCAGCCTCTATGTGGCCGCCACCGCCGCCGGGTCCAAGCTGTACGGCTTTATCGCCTGCCCCTTTGACGCCATGGGCGCCGCCATGGCCACCTACTGCGGCCAGAACGTGGGCGCGGGGAAGCTGGACCGGCTGGGCAAGGGCATTTTCGACTGCTCGGTGCTGGGGTTCGTCTACTCGCTGCTGGCCTTCGGAGCCATGCTGGCCTTCGCTCCGGAGTGCGCCATGTGGTTCATCGACGCCGACGAGGGAGAGCGGCTGCCGGTGCTGGTGGGACTGGTGAGCCGGTTCGTCCGGGTGGGTACGGGCTTTTTCTTCCCGCTGGCCCTGGTGAACATCGTCCGGTTCTCCATCCAGGGGATGGGCTACAGCGTGTTCGCCATTTTGTCCGGCGTGCTGGAGATGATCGCCAGAGCGGCGGTGGGGCACTGGTTCGTGCCCGCGTTCGGGTATGGCGCGGCGTGCTTCGCCTCTCCTGCGGCGTGGGTGTGCGCGGACCTGTTCCTGCTCCCGGCCTGCCTGCTGTGCATCCATAGGCTCCGCCGGAATCAGGACGGCTACCGCCGCATGGAACGGGCCGTTGGCCGGGAAAAGGGCGGCAGACCGCGGCTGCTCCACCGCCGGGACCGCTCCGGGAGCGCCGGGCCCCACAAACGCATCGCGTGAGCGTACGATATAATAATCCTCCCCTGAGCTGTACTGCTCAGGGGAGGATCTTTTGATGTCTATCGGCGTGGCTCAGCTCACGCCCCTGCCTCCGGCTAGGCGACCGGCTCCGACGGGGGCAGAGCCCCATCGGGGCTGCCAGACAGGCCCAGGCCCGCCTCCGCCCGGAGAGCGTCTCACTGGGCCAGCTCAGTTTGCGCTCTCGCTTCCTCCGCCGCCTGCGTTTCCGCTAGAAGCTGTTCCTCCTGCTCGGCGACCTCGGTCAGCCGCTGCTCGATCTGGCGCTTTTCCTCTGCTAGCGAGCTGGCCGCGCGCTCCTGCTCGGCGAGCTGTTTTTCCAGCTGTTCCCTCTGTTCCTCCAGCGCCGCAAGGGTCCCGGCTATAGCGGCGTCTCTGTCCGCCGGCTGTGCGGACCGGTCCCCGCCGCCAGCCGCTTGGCGAAGGGCGGTATACTCCTCCTGCTCCGCCTCCGTGGGCAGACGCAGACCGGTCAGGACCCCGTCGGTGTACACGGCGAACAGCTCCACCGCGTCCTCGCTGTAGGCGTCCAGCCCGGCGTGGGCCGTGGTCCAGGTCCCCGCCGTCTCGTCCACGATGCCCCGGACCTCCCGGCCATTCCAGCGCATGGTGAACTCGCCGTCGGGCACGCTGTAGCTGTATTGGACGCCGAAGGGCCGGTAGGGCTCCAGAGCGGCATCCAATGTTTCCAGCTGCTCCTGCAGCTCGTCCGTCAGGACCGTTTCCACGGAATAGAGTCCCTGGTCCACCGTCACGTCCATGGCGTCCGCCACGGCCTGGTCCTCCAGCAGCGTGTCCAGCATCTCCTGCTGGCCCTCCGTCAGCTCCACGCCGTCCCCGCTGTGGAAGCTGTATGCGGCATTGCCGCCCAGCGTGAAGACCTGCGCGCCCCCGGGGATGGGGAGGAAGCACTCCAGTATCTCCCGGGCTTCTTCCTCGCGCAGACGACCGTCCGCCACACGGGCGTCCACCTCGTCCTCCAAAGCGGCCCGCAGTTCCTCCGGGGTGTCGTAGGGGCCAAGGGTGGTCTGGCTGTCCCCGTCGTTGAAGATGTAGGAATAGCCCCGGTACAGGTCCGACGAGGTCTGGCCAGCGTCCGCGTCGTCAACGTCGTACGTGTACATCACCATGCCGTCCTCGGAGGAATACGGCGTCTGCTCGCCGCCCTCCATCAGGCCCGCGTCGGTTCGGCCATCCACGGTCTTGGACACCAACAGGCCGTTTCGGATGTCCTCCAGCACCTGCTCGTACATCTCAATGGTCTCGTCGATCTTCTCCTGGGTCCAGGTGAACCAGCCGTCGGAACTGGTCCAGGCCCGCTGGCCCAGACAGTCCTGCAGGTCCTTCTTCTCCTGCTCCAGCCACTGGGCGTATTCCTCGGCGGTCCACCATTCCACCTCCACCGGATCGGTGAAAAGGACCCTGTACTCCTCCTGGGTCATGCTCACGGGCTTGCCCTCGGGGGTAAAGACATAGACTGTCCCGTCCGAGCCCTGCATCACGTCGCCGGAGAAAACGGTGGGGGCGGTTTGGTCCGCCTCGTCCTCCGGCGCGGCGGTGGCGAATACCGCCCCTGCCCCCAGCACCAGCGCCAGGGCCAGGACCGCGCTCAAAAGCGATCTTTTTTGATTTTTCATAATGGCATGTATCCTTTCCTCGATAGCGTTTTTGGAAAAGCCGCTGACCAGGCTCCCAAAGCCGCCCCGGACCTCCTCCATGCTGAGCAGGGTCCGGGCGTATTCCTTCCGACTGTCCGGCCCCAGGGCCCGGAGCACCGCCTCGTCGCAGCAAAGCTCCATATCCCGGCCCGCCAGCACGAACAGGACCCATACCAGGGGATTGAACCAGTGCAGACATACCACCCCCGCCAGGACCAGCTTTCGGGCCGCGTCGAACCGGCGGATGTGGGCCAGCTCGTGCTCCAGCACGAACCCAAGCGTCGCCCCGTCCTCCGGGTCCACGCCCTTGGGCAGCAGGATCACGGGCCGTACCACCCCGTAGGTCAGCGGCGCGGCGATACGGTCCGAGCGGCGGACCTGTACCCTCCGGCGGAGGGCGTGGGTCGCCAGCCAGCCTCGCAGATAGGCGCTGTCCGCAGGCAGAGAGGAACGAAATGTACGGCGGCTGCGGATGTAGGCCGCGGCAAAGGCCAGCGCGCATATCGCCGCGCCCGCCAGCCAGACGACCGTCATGGTCGGGAAGGGCGTGCCCTTGTCGGGAATGGGGATGTTTTGAATTATGTCAACTGCTTCGACCGTCGGCTGCCCTATCGGCGTGATGGCGGCGGGGACGGCTGGCGCGCCGACCGCGGTGTGGGGGACGGCGCGGCGGATCAGCGTCCAGACGCTCAGCCGGAAGGGAAGCCGTACCGGTACCGTCAGCCGCAGCACCGCCAGGGTCCACAGGGCCGTGAAGGTCCGCTTCGGCAGCCGGTCCGTGCCCAGGGCCCGGATCAGCACGGCGGCCAGGATGAGCAGGCCGCCGGATACGCTCATTTCAAGCAAGCTCATGGTCTTACTCCTGTTGGTCGATCCATGCCCGGAGCCGCGCGATCTGCTCCCGGGTCAGAGTTTTCCCTCCCAGCAGGGAGGCGAACAGCGCCTCGGGGGAACCGTCGAACAGCTTTGTCACCAGCTCGCTGGCCTCCGCCGCCCGGACCTCTTCCTTGGTGATGAGCGCGTGGCACATAAAATTGGGCTCGGTGCGCCGGATGGCCCCCTTGGCCACGCACTTTTTGATGACGGTGTATGTGGTGTTCATGTTCCAGCCCACGGAAGCCTTCAGGATGTTGGATATCTCCTTGGCGGTGGTATCCCCCCGGCTCCAGAGCACGTCCATCACCTTCAGCTCCGAATCAAACAGCTTGATCGCCATAGTTGTCCGCTTCCTTTCCGAAACTATTGCAATAGTTTATGGTGCCATACTATCACAATAGTGTGGCTTTGTCAACACATTGTTTTTGGGGTCCCCACGGGAAACCAGCGAAGCGAATCGCGTGGGGAGAGGAAAAAGGCTTCTGACCGATGAAAGGGCCTCGCTAGGTGGGGTGTCATAAGACAGCATTTAGTCTGTTTGTCACTTTTTATGAGTTGAACTCGTTTTGTATTATGAGGCGCTTAGAAAGGAGGTAGCGAATGCATAGTTCAATGACCGAACAAACTGCCTTAGCTAGGATGAGAGAGGGTGATGAGGCTGGGCTGCGCTGGATAATTCAACAGTACACGGCTTACATTGGTTCTATTGTCTGGGGAATCACCGGCGGACGTATAACTCAGCAGGACGTGGAGGAAATTACAGCAGACGTATTCATGGTTTTATGGCGAAATCGGACAAGACCGAGAGATGGTAAATTAAAGGGCTACCTTGCTACCATTGCCCGCAATAGGGCCATTGACTACTTACGAAAAGTAAAACAGGAACAACCTCTGGAATATGATGCTCTGGAAATCGCGGTGGAAGGCCCAGAAGGTGAGATTATTGTACAAGAAGGAGAGCGAATTTTACGCAGTTTTTTGGAAACTATGGGAGCGCAAGATAGAGAGATATTTGTTCGCCACTACTATCTTGGTGAGACTGCCCTCACCATTGGTCAATATTTAGATATGTCCCCGGAGACGGTGCGTCAGCGGTTGAAACGGGGCCGAGATTTCCTCCGTCAACAAATTAAAAAAGGAGATGTACTATGAAGAATTTATACATTTCAGATTTAATGGTCGACTTCTCTTTAGATGAGCTTGGCATCCGGCTGGAACAGCCGCCCGTTTCCGCGGACCGGGTTATGGACATCCTCCAGGCCCGTGGCGTGCTGACCAAGCCACCTGCCCGGCGCAAACGGCGCGGTTCCCGGCTGACTGTCCGGCTGGCCATCGCCGCCGCGCTGGCGCTGGGCCTGTCCGTCACAGCCTACGCGGTGTATCAGGCCATGATGGAGGACTACCTGGTGGAGACCCCCACCCAGCTGGACGCGGTCATAGAGGACCTGGGCGGAGAGACGGGCCCCGGCGCGACGCTGTCCCTGGTGGGCTATCAGGGCACGCCGGAGTATGAGGCATACACCGAGTGGGAGGCGTGGCAGGCGGAGCACTACGGGGAGCACCCCATGGACAACAGCAACTGGCACGAGACGCCGGACAATTATTATGAGCTGTACGGCGCGGCCTGGCAGGACCAGGCGGACGCCCTGGACCGGATCTCGGCCAAATACGGCGTGCGGCTGCATGAGAACATGGCCTTCGCGGACGCGGAGCAGATATATGAGCTTCTGGGATCAAAGCCGTTTCTGTTGAACGAATATGACTGGGCCAGCGGGTATATCTACAACGACGGCACCTTCAAGCTGGACTTCAGCAGAGACCATGACGGCGTCAGCGACGGGGGAGGCATTTTCGTCAGCGTAAAGGGCACCATCACCGACATCTCGGGGTACATGGGTCCCGGAGAGTACGAGGAATGGAGTTATCAGACCGCCTCCGGGCCGACGGTGGATCTGGTGCTGCGGTCCGGCGGCACGATCCTGTGTGAGACCGAGTCGGCCTATATCCAGGTGAACGTCTATACCCAGGATAACATGAGCCCGGATACGCTCGTGCCCTATACGCGGGAGGACCTCCAGGCCGCGGCCGACAGCATCGATTTCGGGGAGCTGGCGCGTCTGTTTGGCCCCGGCGCGTCCTTCGATCTGGCCGACGCTATGGAGGAGCTGGACGCGGCCTATTGGCGGGAAATGCAGGAGAACGCGGAGCAGGCCCAGGAGCAGGAAGAGAAAGCGGACGCGCAGGAACGCGTCATTGCGCAACAGGTGATCGGGGAGCTGGGCGTCTACGGTCCGGACCCCATCCCGGAGGGCTATCAGCTGAAGCCAATGATGGCGTTTTTCGACGGAGAACCCCGTGAGCTTTTCACCCAACGGCGGGATGACGCATGGGTCTATTGGGATGAGGAAGTCTGCCGTGACGAGATAGAGATCTTTTACAGCCACGGTACAGGGGATGATCCGGCCGGTTTCTGGCTGCGCTACATGCGCTGCTTCGCGGACAGTAGCCGCGCGGTCAGCGTCACGGCGGAAAAGTTCAGGGAGCTCAAGGCGTACTTCAGTGCCTATGAGGGTTTCACGGAGTGTCAGGTGAACGGCTGCCCGGGATTCTATTTTCCTACGGTCAAGAGTGACAACGGGTTGCTCTGGAACTCCGGCGTGATATGGCTGGACGAGGCGAACGAACTGCTCTTCGATATCGGAAGAGATGGCGGGGTCAGCGAAGACGGATACACACCGGAACCCTTTACAAAGGAAGAGTTGATCGCGCTGGCCGCCACGGTCACGGCGGAATGAATACGGACGCTTTGGCGTATAAAGCCATGAGTATTATAATGGCAACGGTAAATAAGGAAATTCTCATTTTCAACCCCTTGTAACAATTCTAGGACATTAGCGTGGTATATTGAACAAAAAGGAGGCGGCCATGAAAAAGATACTGCTTGTGGAAGATGACGCTCTTTTGAATATCTATTAAAAGCAGCATCTTTCTGACCTCAGAACGGTCTAGCGAGGAGTTTCATCCAGATGGCATAATTTAAAAGCGTTTTGACCAGACGGGCGCAGCTCTAACAAGCCGCGCCCGCTTGGTTTCGGATCCGCCAGTCAAGATGCACAAAGCACGAGATGACCGAGCTGCTGGTTTTGGCCGCGGACGTGCAAACGACTATTGACTTTATTGCTTTAGCGTGATAGCATAATAAAGCACCTGCGATGGGGAGGTTTTGCAATGGCGCTTCCAAGAAATGAGGAGACTGACCAGCTGTTCCGTTCCATTCTCGTGTTACGGAACGTGGACGAATGCTATCAATATTTTGAGGATCTTTGCACGGTCCGGGAGATACAGACCATCGCCCAGCGGCTTGCCGTGGCCCGCATGCTGGCGGACGGGCAGTCCTACCAGAGCACCGCCTCCGGCACCGGGGCCAGCTCCGCCACCATCAGCCGGGTCAAGCGCAGTCTGGATTACGGCGCGGGCGGCTATGGGCTCATCCTGGGCCGGTTGACCGGCAGGGAGGAAATGACATGACCGGTACGATCCCCCCCGCCGAGCGGCTGGCCGCCCAGCTGCGGGAGCTC
The DNA here is from genome assembly GCA_947629245.1 of uncultured Oscillospiraceae bacterium. GTDB lineage: Bacteria > Bacillota > Clostridia > Oscillospirales > Oscillospiraceae > CAJOIG01. The sequence goes on from CANRDC010000048.1 coordinate 20,283, forward strand.
TACCAGCGCTACGGCTTCAAGCAGTACCGGGTCAGCAAGTTCGAGGAGTATGACCTGTACGCCCGCAACAAGCGCTTCCTCACCAGCCCCCACATTCTGACCTTCAGCGACACCAACGGCCGTCTCATGGCCCTGAAGCCGGACATCACCCTGTCCATCATCAACAACACACGGGACGACGACCGGACCCGGAAGGTCTGGTACACGGAGAACGTATACCGGGTGCCCCGCGGGGGCGGCGGCTTTCAGGAGATCATGCAGGCCGG
>CANRDC010000049.1 GCA_947629245.1 uncultured Oscillospiraceae bacterium
TAAGTTATCTAGCGCGATCTCGGGCAATTTCTCTCAGGCTTATCCGTTCCCGCTCTTATGTGGTATTCTTGGCTCGGTTGGCTTTTCGCCGTACCCGCTCCGCGCATATCCAGCAGTCGTAACCGCTAATACCGTTTGGATTGGGACCTACTACATCTACCTTCGCTCGGTGTCCTCCCTTGATGGTCTTATTGTATCACTAATATTAAGTGAAATCAATCGGCGGACTACACAAAATTCAAGTGAAATTGTTGTGTAAATTGTCACTTGATATTAGTGATGTTCCGAGATATAATATGGCTATACTGGGAGGGGGTATAAATATGCCAATCGTCTACAAAATGGAGATACTTCCAGCTCTAAGAGATGCTGGATATTCACAGAACCGGCTTCGGCTTGAGAGAATCATGGGGCAGGCGACCATAACACAGTTACGTCACGGTGATCTTGTGTCCTGGAAAAATATAGAGATACTTTGCCGCCTGCTCCATTGCCAGCCAGGCGATATCCTGGAGTACCAGGAAGATGGCCCTCAGGCACAGCAGCAGGAAGGTGACGCCACATGAGCAATGAGCACCTGATCATTTTCAAAACCGATGATGGCGCGGTATCCCTGGACGTGCGCATGGATGAGGACACTGTCTGGCTCACGCTGGATCAGATGGCAGCGCTGTTTGACAAGTCCCGCTCTACCATCAATGAGCATATTTTGAACATCTATGCTGAAGGAGAGCTCATAGAGGCTGAGTCAAAAAGAAAAATCGGAATTTCCGATTTTTCTACCAAACCCACAAATTTCTACAACCTGGACGTGATCATTTCCGTGGGCTACCGGGTCAAGTCCCTGCGGGGCACCCAGTTCCGCCAGTGGGCCACGAAGCGGCTGAACGAGTATATCCGCAAGGGCTTCACCCTGGACGACGAGCGGCTGAAAAACGGCGGCGGCCGGTACTTCCGGGAGCTGCTGCAAAGGGTCCGGGACATCCGCTCCAGCGAGCGCAACCTGTATCAGCAGGTCACAGACATCTACGCGACGGCTATCGACTATGATCCCCGTGCGGAGCTGACGCGGGAGTTTTTCGCCACGGTCCAGAACAAGATGCACTATGCTGCCCACCAGCACACGGCGGCGGAGGTCATATACCAACGGTCAGACAGCAACAAGCCCCTGGTGGGCATGACCAATTTTAAGGGCAGCTATGTGACCAAGAGCGACGTGCGCGTTGCAAAAAACTATCTGACGGAGCGGGAGCTGCAGGTGCTCAATCTGCTGGTTTCGCAGTTTCTGGACTATGCTGAGCTGCAGGCCCTGGAGGAACACGCCATGACCATGCAGGACTGGGCGGACGAGCTGGACCGGCAGCTTTTGGGCAACCGCCGCCCGCTCCTGGAGGGGAAAGGAACGGTCTCTCATAAGGATGCCATAGAGAAAGCGGAGCGGGAGTTTGAACTTTACCGCGCCCGGGAGATGAAGCAGCTGGAGAGCGATTTTGACCGGGCCGTCAAAAAGCTCTCAGATAAAGTGCAGTAAGAACTGAGCGGGACAGGAAACAGCCTGTCCCGCTCGTTCTGTATATCGCGCCGGAAGACCAGCTATCAAAAGTCAAGAGGTCATTTGAAAAAGCAAATATGGAAAAAGAGCAGCAAAAAAGCAGGCGACCAAGGCCGCCTGAAGGAGGGATTGAGCTGAGATTAATTCATTTAGTCCGGCTCGTCTTGGTGGTCAAAGCTGATTAACTGAACTTTATCAAGAGGACCAATATAGAAAGTCATTGTTTCAAGGCCATACGGCGGGTTATGCGCACCATGGAAGGTTTCTACCCGTATGACGACCTCATAATAGGGTGATTCTGGAACTTTTTGGACGCTAAGGACTTCTTGCCGCCAAAATTGTCTGTGTTCTCCATAGTAGTCATCAACAGCCGTAGTAGTCGGCTGATACAACAGCCGCAAGATGACCTGTTCCGACGCATCCATGGATATTTCTTTTTGGGATTCTGCCGTGGCACCTGCTGACAGCAAGACGGCTGCGGTAACCATGATTCCAGCAGCAAACATGGTGATTTTACGCATCATAGCACCCCTAAAATAGGATGCCTCACATTAGTTGAACATTCCACTGGGATCAGCAGAAAACTATGTCAAAGATAGAAGCCTTTGAGATATGAGGTTCAACAGTTTGGCACGTAGGGCTTTTTATCCCGCAAGACGGCGTAGATGATAAGCGTGAGCTTTCGAGCTACGGCGCCAATGGCTGTGTAGTGATGTTTTCCCTCCGCCCGTTTCTTTTGATAAAAGGCAGAGAGGACAGGATCATGGAAAGCGGCTACCGTGGCCGCCAGCCAAATAGCACGGCGCAGATGCGGAGAGCCGCGCTTGGACATCTTGTTCTGAGTCCCGGTAAACTCGCCGGATTGATGGACAGAAGGATCTATGCCTACGAAAGCAACCAGTTTCTTTGGCTCGGGGAAACGGGAAATATCTCCAATTTCACTGAGAATTACAGCCCCCAGAACCTTACCCACGCCAGGACAGGTGGTAATGCAGGTATTCAGTTTATTCATGCGTTGCTCGATCTCAAAGTCCAATTCATTCAATTGCCGCTCCAACAAATCTATCATTTCCAGAAGCTGCCGCAGCTGCAAAGCAAACGCTGACGTAGCAATGGTAATTCCAAAGGAGTTTTGTGCGGCAGCCCGGATTTCCTCTGCCTTTGCCTCACCAAAACGCCCGCGGCTTGCTTTCTTGAGTATGGCACAAAGCTCCTCCGTTGGGACGGCAAGCAGTTCTTCCGGTGTAACGGCAACATCCAAAAGTTCCTTTGAAGTCTTGCCAAACATGTCGGTAAAGAAGTGCTGATACTCTGGGAAAACGCGATCCATGACGCCAATGATCTTCCTCTTTTGGTCAGCGATATAGTCTACCAGATCCATGCGGTGCCGACAGAGCTGGCGCAGAGCGAGAATATCTTCATCTGCAAGCTCTGTGTTGCTGAAACGGCCAATGCGAATCGTTTCGGCAATGAGAAAGCTGTCTTTGGCATCATTTTTAGCTTTGCGGAGGAACAAATTGCGTACGGCGTCCGACTGCAGCGGATTGATGACATTCACCTGAAAGCCCTGGTCGAACAGAAAACAGTATAGCGACAGCCAGTAGTGGCCTGTGGCCTCCATACCCACAACAATGGTTTGCTTGTCCGGGTTACATCCATGAAAATAGTCCATGAGTGTACCAGCTCCGGCAGTCGTGTTGGGGAAACGAAGTGTTTTTGCCAACTTCCGTCCAGTTTCGTCAATGACGCAGGCTTCATGATAATTTTTCCCGATGTCGATTCCGCAGATAAGCATAGTATATCCCTCCAGGTATTTTGCGGATAGTCCTCACAGCTCTTTGCGGACTACAGCCTCGTTTGATATTCGGAGAGAAACCAACATCCAGCTTATTCGTAGACCACCGCAAAGGTAGAGGCGGCACCCTTACGAACGGGTATTAAACCCAAGGAGGTGAACTCCGACCTCTATCCGCTGCTTGCATTGTACCTTAGCTGCCCCTCTGGGGCAATCCAAAATACGACTTTATTATACGAGGAGGTGATGCACTATGCGGGAAAGCGAAAACTTCCGGCCTATCCTGGAGCGTCTGGATGAGAAAGCCCCGGGCAAAGAGCTTCTAAGGCCGAGCGAAGTTGGCAAGATCCTCGGCATCTGCCGTCAGACGGCGGCAAGGCGGTATCCATTTCACGACGGTTATATCAACAAAGTGGCCCTGGCGCAGACCATGGCCAAGGAGAGCAAGACATGATGCCTGGCAGTAATTTATCGGCGTAGATTTTTGGGTGAATTTTGGGTGAATTCACCCAAAAACGCACATCGGGAGCCGACGATTCCCGAAAAGCACCTCGCAGAAATCCCGCTATTTCAGCGGTTTTCGTCGTTTCTCAAAAATGCGCATCAAGAAAAGCAAGCAGCTACGGACCAGAAGGCCGGGGGTTCGAATCCCTCATGCCGTGCCAACAGTGAAAGCCTTGTAATCCTTGTATTTCCAAGGGTTACAGGGCTTTTTTATGCCCCGTTCGCCTACGTAAACGAACGCACAAAACGAAGTGTTTAGATGAGTTTAGCAGGGTTCAAGTGGACACCAAAGTGGACACCAGTTTTGCCCCTGTAAACATGAAAATCGCCCGCCTTGGGAATATCCCCAAGGCGGGCGCACTCGTCTCTATACCTGCATGATATCGTCAATCATGCAGGGATGTCATTTTCTCCTGCTGGAGCTCGCGGACCCGGTCCAGCTCGTCCTCCAACTCGCTGATGCGCTCCATGATCCCCTCCGCCGCCCAGGACAGCTGCGCCGGGTCATAAGCGCCGTAATCCGGCTGGCGCGCGGCATACGCAAGTCCGGCCCGCCAGCCCCAGAAAAATCCTATGGCCGCCAGCGCCAGCACCGCGGCCAGCCGCAGCGCCTTCACAGCCCGAACAGGGCCGCGAAGGTGGCCTCGCCCGCCTGGCCGTCGGCGTCTAGCCCTCCGGTCTTTTCCTGAAAGGCCCGCACCGCCGCGGCGGTGCCGGTCCCGTATTGGCCGTCCAGCCCCTTCGGGTCGTAGCCGAGGGAGTAAAGCCGCCCCTGCAGCGCCTTTACCGCGTCGCCGTCGGCGCCGCTCTTCAGCGGATGCTTCGCCGCGAACCCCCGCAGGGCTTTCGCTATCGCCGCCGTCCGGGTGTCGGGCCCGTACTCGCCGTCCGCCTTCACCCCCAGCCAGGTCTGCCACGCCGTTACCTCGTCCTTGGGGGCGGTCCCGGCGGACGCGCCGTCGACAACAGCGCCGGACGCCGTTTCGGCCGCCGCGCCGTCGTAAGCCGGATGACCGTAGCCGTCGATGTAGCTGTCCGAACGGTTTCGGGTCTGCTTCGTCACGGCGTTGCCCCGGTTGCCCTCCACGGTGGTGATGGTGGAGCCGGTCACCGCCGTCACGATGCCGGTGTGTACCAGCGCGCCGTTTTCCTGATAAAACACCTGGTCCCCGACTCTGGGCGTCCGGTCATACCGGCCCTGGGCCTTGTAGTACCCGGCCGAGAAGGGACAGGCCGCCCCCAGCGGCCCGCTCTGGGCCTGCATCAGCTGGCCCTCGGTCTTGCCGAACGCCTTGAAAAAGCACCAGTCCACGAACACGTCGCACCACTCGTAGCCGTTTTTGTTGCCGTTATAGTACCCGGCCTCATACAAGTCCCGGGCGTATTTCGTCCAGTTGCCCGTGCCCGCGTTGGCGGCGGCCAGATCCAGGTCGGCGTTGGAAGCCTTCTCCCGGTAGCCCACCTCCCCCAGGGCAATGGCGACCACTTTCTCCGCACTGCTCATGTCTCTCGCTCCTTGTGATGATTTGGCCCCTGTCCATACATATGCCGCCGCCACCGGAAACGCCACCGCGTCCGCCGCGGAGAGGACAAGGAGAGCACTGGCAAAATACACAATTTCTATGGCCCTTCGCTGGTGAGATCGCCCGTTTAAACAGTAGAGAAACTTATATGTAAGCCGCAAAATTCCCCGAAAAACCACGAATTTACCCGCCGGGGACGGTTCGTCATTTTCAACAAACCCCTTTACGCCGAAACCGCCCGCGAAGCGACGGCGGCAATTGCAAAAGCGCCCGCGATGTGATATAGTACCATCACCGTATGAAAATAGGGGGACGTTAGCCATGACTACCGGAAAGTATGATGCCCTGAAGCTTGATAATCAGCTCTGTTTCCCGCTTTATGCCTGCTCCCGGGAGGTCGTAAAGCGATACACCCCGTATCTGGACAAGCTGGGCCTGACCTACACCCAGTATGTGACCATGATGGTCATGTGGGAGCACGGGAGCCTGACGGTGAAGGCCGCCGGGGAGTATCTGCATCTGGACTCCGGCACGTTGACGCCGCTTTTCAAGAAGCTGGAGGAAAAGGGTCTGGTCAGCCGCACCCGTTCCAAGGAGGACGAGCGGAACCTGATCGTCTCCCTCACGAAGAAGGGCGAGGCGCTCCGGGACCAGGCGCTGGATATCCCCGGCCAGCTGTCGAACTGCATCGATATGGAGCCGGAAAAGACCAGGCAGCTTTACGCCCTGCTCCGCGAGCTGCTGGACAAGCTGTCGTAAAGACCGCATACAAAAAACCTCTGCCGTTTTCCGGCAGAGGTTTTTTGTTGTGTGTCCGGCTTACAGCAGGCTCATGGCGATCTTCACCACGCACTTGCGGAAGGTGGCGCTCTCGTCCCCGACGTTCAGGCCGGGCCGGTGCACGTCCCAGGGAAACAGGACGATGAAGTCCCCCGGCGCGGTGACGAGGAAGTTCTCCTCCGCCACCTGGTCCAGGTTCATCTTGTCCTTCTCCGGCTTGTTCTCGGTGACGGTCTCCCGGCCGGTATGGGGGGCCACGCCGATGCGCTCACCGGCCTCCGGCCAGTACATCAGGTCGATGTACTTCGTGTGGACCTCGGCTTTGGCCTCGGCCTTGGTTGTCAGGTCCTGGACCAGCACATAGATGTCGTCGCCCTCGATGGGCAGCCGTCCGGCCTCCAGAGCCAGCACGTCGGTGGTCTTAAGCCAGTCGAGCGCTCTGCGGATCGCGGCGGGGTAGACGGCAAGATCGTCCTTGCCGTTGAGCTTGGAAAGGATCATGGATCGTACCTCCCTGCTTATAATATGTGATATGATTATACCAAACGCGCTCTTTTTTGCCTAGTCCCTCAAATTATTTTTCCCCCGCGTGTGACATTTGCCCCCTTCCCATCGTCTCCCATACGAGACCAAACGAAAGAGGTGATGACAGTTGGATGTGCTGGCGCTGTACGACGCGCACAAAAACATGGTCTTCCGGCTGGCCCTGAGCTTTCTCAAGTCCGTGCCGGACGCGGAGGACGCCACCCAGCAGGTGTTTTTGCGGCTGATCGAATACCGGGGCCGGATCGTCCCCGGCAAGGAGCGGCCATGGCTGGCCGCCGTGACGGCCAATCTCTGCCGGGACATGCTCCGGGCCGCTTCAAGGCGGCGGACGGAGCCGCTCACCGAGGACCTGGTATTCGATACCCCCCCGGAACACGAGATCTTCCAGTCGGTGATGGAGCTTTCCGCCGGGGAGCGGGCGGCGGTGTATCTCTACTATTACGAGGGATACTCCACGGCGGAGGCGGCCCAGATATTGGGGCTGAGCCAGACCGCCGTCACCAGTCGGCTGGACCGGGCACGGCAGCATCTTCGCGGAAAATTGGAGGAGGTACGATATGGGTAACGAATTCAAAAGCGCCTTCGACCAGGTGACCCTGTCCCGGTCGGCGGACGAGCGCATCCGCGCGGCCCTGGAGGCGGCTCTGGCGAAGGAGGGCAAGGTGATCGAGCTGCACGCGGGCGGGGAACATCTGATGAAACGCAAAACGAGGAAAATAAGCTTCACCACGCTCATCGCGGCGGCGGCGGTGCTGGCCCTGTCGGTGACGGCCTACGCCATCGGGGCCCACGCGGGCTTTTTTGAGTCGATCTTCGGCGACAGCGGCGTGGACAGCACCGAGGCCTACGAGACCCTGGCAGACCCGGACAAGCCCGACGGCGGGATGATTACCGTCCCGGCCTACGAGCGGGTGAGCGTGGACCAGGAGAAGGCCGAGGAGCTGGTGGGCGCGCAGGTCACGGACATCAACAAGACCTTCGAGATGGAGGGCGTCACCTTCACCGCCGAGAGCATGGTGGCGGACGAAAACGGCATCGGGGCCCTGACCTTCACCATGAGCTGCCCCGACGGCTTCCCCCGGATGGAGGGTTATGAGGGCGAGATGGGCAACATGCTCAGGATCGACGAGGACCGGGGCTGGATCTCCAGCACCCCCTACCTGCGCCTGTCGGACATCGACCGACCCATCAACGACCACGTATACCTGGACAGCGCCGCCTCCACCGACGCGGAAAAGCACCTGACCGCCTACTTCTACAGCCCCGTCGGGCTGAAAAAAGGCGACGTGGTGGAGCTGGTCATGACCGAGTATCTCTACAACGGCAAGGAGCACACCTACACCGACCCGTTCACCGGGGAAGAACACACCCAGAAGGATATGGACGAGATAGAGGAACATATCTCCTTTCAGGTGGGGGACCTGGTCCCCGCCGTGACCCTGACGGCGGAGGACGGCCACACCGCCTCGGTCTCCCCCATGGGCATCGTGCTGGACGACTGGTACGACGGCATCCACGACCTGTCCCTGACCTACGCCGACGGCAGCGTCTACACCGTGCGGGGGCAGAACGTGGACAACACCCAGTTTGGCCAGCTCACGTCCCCCAACGATTTGGGCGCGGAGGGCGTCGAGCACGAGGAGGACGACGACGGCGACGGTGTGAACGAATCCATCTACACCGAGTACCCCCTGGACGACCCGGCCTACGAGGGCATGTGGCGGACCACGCTCGTGTTCAACCGGCTGGTGGAGCCGGAAAACGTCGCGTCGGTCCACGTCTCCGGCGGCATCGGCTATATAAACAGAGGCCACGACGGCGAGCTCCAGCCCGACCGGACCTTTGTGCCGTAAACAGACAGGGAACACGGCGGGAGTGCCCCGCCGTGTTCCTCCGTTTATTGACAATCTGCGCATTTTTATATAAAATAAGCCTGCCCCTTCATGGGGCAGGCGCCGCCTCGTCGGAGCTCGCTTCATAGGTCAAGGCCCGGTACAAGTACCGGGCCTTGAATATTTCGCGGCTCCTCCTCTCCCCACGGGACCCGCTTCGCTGGGCTCCCGCGGGGGCCCCAGAAATGGCGGTCAGTCATTCTCCCGGAAGGGAGGTGATGCCATGCGGATCACGTTACATATCGGGCGATTCACCGTCACGATCATTGTGAAAAGCAGAGACCGCCACTCGGCAAAGTGACGGTCTCTTAATGCAAATTAAGTTTCCAAGCTTTGGCTGACCGCTTGCGGCAGCGCCTTTTTGCATGTTCATTATATCCCTCCCCCGTCCCATTGTCAACACAATGATGGGCGGGTTTTTCATTTCTCGCCCCGAAGGATCATGGTCAGGGATACGCTGGTGTCCCACTGTCTCTCCCCGGCCTGGTACAGGGCCAGGCGCTTATCGAACCGGCCGCCCGCCAGCGCCCGCATCCGGGCAAGCTCCTCCCCGCTCACCAGATCCCCCGCCGCCGCCTCCAGGGCCGACAGAGCGTCCAGCGCCGACAGCCGCTCCGCCTCGATCATGGCTCTGGCCCGCGACCGGGGACAGCCCGGCGCGTCCGGCGTCAGGTCAACAGCCAGATACTCCGTGGAGACGTTGCGAAAGCCGTGCTCTTCCATGCACAGGGGATACTCCCGCTCGTCCATGGGGTATTTGCGCATGCCCACGCGCTCTTCTATCTCATCGAACCGGGCGCTGACCCGGTCCCATATCCCCCGCTCAAAGTCCGTCTGCTCGTCCACACAGGGGGCCGGAGCATTGATCCCCCGCCGGGCCGACAGCGTCAGGCACACGCCGCCGGGCCGCAGAACCCGGTACTGCTCGGCGAAAAACCGAGCCGGGTCCACATGCTCCGCCACCGTGTTGGAGATCGTCACGTCAAAGCTCCCGTCGGGAAACGCCAGCGCCGTGGCGTCGCCCTCCACGAACCGGACGCCCGGACAACGCTCCCGTGCGAAGGCCACGAAGGCGCTGTCCCGGTCCAGACCCGTGATCCGCGCCGCCGGATACCACCGGCGCAGGGACGCCGCCAGCGCTCCCGTGCCGCAGCCCACCTCCAGGATACGGCATCCGTCGGGGATGCGGAAGGCATTCATATACATCTCGCGGAACTCGTCGGAGAACCGCAGGGTCCGGGAGCTGTGCAATGTCCCGATACCCTGGATGAATGTTGACCAGTCTCTGTTCATGGCGGTCACCGGATGCGTCGGCACTCCACGTACCAGCGCTTGTCCAAAGTCTCCCCCACGGAAAAGCTCTTCTTGGGATAGTTGCCGCAGCGCAGGATATGGGGGAACAGCTCGGCCTTGTCCAGCGCGGGCAGCAGCCAGGCCCCGCAGCCGGGCCGGGACGCCATGGTCCGGGCCTCGGCCTCCCCGTGGATATAGTCGATACGGCCCCCGTGCTCCTGCACATAGGCCCGCGCCAGCTCGTCCGCCTTCGCCACCAGCTCGCCGGTATCCGCCCCGGCGAGCTCCTTTACAAAGCCGCCCTCATCCGTGTCGAACACCACCCGGTGGATGGGATAAAACTCCACCGCCTCGTCCCGGAGGTTTTCCAGCTCCGCCAGGGCATACCGGGCCGGATGGTCCATGGGCGCGCCCGCGGCCTTCAGCTCCTCCCAGCGGTTTTTCGCCGCCGCCAACGAGTGGTTGCCGTCGCCCATGGCGAATACCAGCTCCCCAGGCAGCGCGTCGATGGCGTTCTTCACCTTTTCCGCCGCCGGACCCGTCAGCCGGTATCCCCTGATATGCCCGCCTCCGGCGTACAGGTCAAAGTCGTACAGCGTCTTCCTCGCGGCTGGCGCCGCGCCCAGCACCGCGTCGGGCTCGTCATCCATGAACAGCACGATGTGGGGCATCTCCAGCGCCGTGCGCCGCCGCAGCTCCACACGGGTGGGCAGCCGCTCCGGGACCGTGGCCTCCGTGGACCGGACCGGGGAGGCGCTGCCCGGCGTCCAGTCGTAGGCCTCCAGGTCCAATTTCCCCACCAAGCCGCGCCGTACCTCCCCATTTGGAAGCGTTCGCTCCACATATACGTAGGAATTCGGTATTTCCCGGAACACATCCCCCACCAGATAATCCTCCATGGCCTGGCACATGGCCGTCTTGCGCGCCTGCAGATCGGGCGCGGGCAGATACGCCTCCGGCAGCATCAGCCGCAAGGCGGAGGGGGCCTCGCCCACATACTCGCTCATGCCCTCCCAGTAGTCAGGCCGGGCGGAGAACTGGTCGCAGGCCACCGCCGCCCATTTGGTCATGTCCGCGCCGGTCTTTGGCAGCAGGATGTCCGCGGGGGTAAAAATGTCTTTCATTCAAACTCCTCCTCTCGGGCCCCCTTGTGCAAAGGGGGCTGGCACGGCGCAGCCGTGACTGGGGGATTGTTACACCCCCTCCGTCTTGCTTCGCCCGGCGCCTCCCCTTGCACAGGGGGCTTTTCCGTCCTTTTTAGCAATTTTACCTTATTTTGCATACGATGGCAATAGAGGTGATGAGAATTGGACTTTACGCTGCTGGGGGCCGACCCCCGGTACATGTACTTAAAGCGGCGGCTGGAGCTGGACGGCCACCGGCTGACGCCTGACAGCGAAAACCAGATCGCGCCGCCCTCCTGGCGGCAGGGCGTGCCCTACTACCAAGACGAGATCTACGTCATCGAGAACGCCGCCCTCACGGCGGAGGGCGCGCTGGAATTGCTTATGCGCCGGTCCAACCGGGGCCTGGCGGGCATGGAGGTGCTGGTGGCGGGCTTCGGGCGCATCGGACGCTTCCTGGCCGGGATGCTCTTCGCCCTGGGGGCCCATGTGACCGTGGCCGCCCGGAGCGAGACCGCCCGGGCCGCCGCCCGGGCCGTGGGATATCAAGCAGTTGACATAACACAAATACCGGCCGTCTTTGACGGGGTGATCAACACGGTCCCGGCCCCGATCCTGCGGGGGGACTATGGCGGGGCGTTGTGCATCGACGTGGCCAGCGCCCCCGGCGGCTGGGCCACGGACGCGCCGGTGCTGAAGGCGCCGGGGCTGCCGGGGCTTTACGCCCCCAAAGCCGCCGCCGACGTGATGGCAGAGGCCATATATCGTGTGATGGAGGAAAAAGACCATGGATAAACTGCGTTTGGGGCTGGCCCTGACCGGCTCCTACTGCTCCTTTGAGAAGCTGGCGGCGGTGCTGCCGGAGCTGTGCGGGGAATTTGACGTGCTGCCCATTTTCAGCGAGAACGCCCAAAAGGACAGCCGCTTTGGGACGGCCAAAAGCTGGATGATCCTGCTGGAGGAGCGGACCGGCCACAGGCCCGTCACCAGTATCCAGGAGGCGGAGCCCCTGGGGCCCAAGAACATGATAGACGTGCTGGCCATCGTCCCCTGCACGGGCAACACCCTGGCCAAGCTCAGCCGGGGCGTGACCGACACCGCCGTCACCATGGCCGCCAAAGGCCACCTGCGAAACGGCAAGCCCCTGGTGCTCGGCGTGTCCACCAACGACGGCCTGGCCGCCTCGGCGGAGAACATCGGTCGGCTCCTGGTCCGCAAGAGCGTCTACTTCGTCCCCTTCGGCCAGGACGACCCCGCCGCCAAGCCCACCAGCCTCAGTTGCGCCTACGACAGGATCGCCCCCGCCGTATACGCGGCCTACGAGGGCCGACAGCTGCAGCCCATCCTGGTCGGGACGCGCTAGAGCGACCCTCCGCCGAGACCCCGATATCGAACGGACAGCCTGGATATACCCAGGCTGTTCAAATATTATGTAATACAACACACTTCCTGTGGAGCCTTTTGGCCAAAACACCCCAATATATGGCCCTCTTTCCCCACCAGCTTGCAATTTATAGGGGTTTGTGGTATTCTTTTATGGGATTTGATCCCCAGGAGGCATAGGAATGTCCCAAGTCGTGAAAAAGCAGAGAAGACGCCGCTATCTGACGCCGGGCCAAAAGCTGGTCTTTGTCATCGCGCTTTTTGTGGTGTTTGGTCTGTGCAGCACGGTGTTTCTGGACCTGAGCTCTATGGAGGAGGCCTACGAGCCGCCCGAGGACGCCTCCGGCTGGCCGGACGCCGTCACCGCCTATCTGCTGGCGGACGAGGGCTCGCTGGTGGCGCCGTTTTACAACGAGGGCCTCGCCGTCGAGGGCGAGTATGGCCGCGGCACGGAGATCCAGCTGGAGAGCTGGGAGCCCTTCGTGGCGGAAAACGGTCAGGAATACTACCACGCCTTCGTGGACGGCCAGATGGGCTATGTGCTGTGCTCCAACGTGACGGACGACCAGTCGGCGCTGCTGCCGGAGGCCCAGCTGTACGTCCGCTCCACGGTGTACATGATGCAGGACGCCACGGATATCGCCGTCGGCCCGCTGGCCCAGCAGGGCACGCTCCTGCGGGTGGTGGGCTACGACTACTTCAAAAAAGACGGCTCCGTCAACATGTATCACGTGATGATGGGCGAAGAATTCGGCTGGATCAAGTCCGAGTACGTGGTGCAGGACTACGGCGAGTCCATGACCCACTGGGACGAGAAGAACACCTACATAGGCAAGCATGTGTTCCGTGGCGACGGCTACGGCGGCGGCGACGCCGGCGGTCTGGACTACTGGCCCCATGAAAAGGGCGATTTCGCCGACGAGGGGAACGTCATGCCGCAGGATGTCTATGCCATGTACATCCCCGTGGCCCAGCTGGTGCCCGACAAGATCCCCGAGTATTTGGAGCTGGCCCAGGGCACATGCTGCAACGCCTTTGTGGTCACCATCGCCGAGAGCGGCGCGCTGGCCTACGACTCCCCGATCTACAAGGAATACGGCCTGTTGGACAGCTGCTACTCCAACGGCCCTGTCGAGCAGTGCCAGGAGGCCGTCAAAATGCTGAAGGACGCCGGGTACTACGTGATCGGCCGTCTCACCACCTTTCAGGACATGGAGCTGGCCAACGCCAAGCCCGAATGGAGCATCACCAACCGCTCCGGACAGCCCCAGGAGATCGGCGGCATGTACTGGCCCTCGCCCTTCTGCCGGGACGTCTGGGAGCTGAAAGCGGGCTTCGCCTGTGAGGCGGTGGACCTGCTGGGCCTCAACGAGATCCAGTTCGACTACGTCCGTTTCCCCGACTACCTGGAAAACTATGAGAAGGACGGCACCGTCGTGCTGCAAAACGAGAACAACGAGTCCAAGGCCCAGGCCATCCAGCGCTTCCTCACCTACGCCGCCGACCTGATCCACGCCCACGGCGCTTATGTGGGCGCGGACGTGTTCGGCGAGACCGCCAACTTCTATGTGGCCGCCTACGGCCAGTACTGGCCCGCTATCAGCGACGTGGTGGACGTGATATCCGGCATGCCCTACCCCGACCACTTCGGCACATTCTATGACAACGGCCAGCAGCTGTCCTACCGCACGCCCTACAAGGTCCTCAGCAACTGGGCCTCCAAGGCCTACGACCGCCAGACGGAGTGCGCCTCCCCCGCCGTTGTCCGCACCTGGATACAGACCTGGGACGACGCGAACTATGAGTATGACGCCGCGGCCATCCAGCGGCAGATCCTGGCCCTGTACGACAAGTCCGTCCCCGGCGGCTTTATGGTCTGGCACGGCCTGGGCTCCACCGTCGTGGCCGAGAAGCTGCCGGATGTGTTCAAATACGACTACCGGGCTCTTTACGACCAGGCCCAGGCCCAGGGCGTCAAGCTCTCGGAGTTCATGAAGATCTCCACCGACGATACCCAGAAGAAAAAGTGACCGGAGCATACGGCAAAAGGGAACGGAGTGATCCGTTCCCTTTTCGTCGTTTTGTCGCGGACTGCCGCCGTCCCGGCCTCTTATTCCCCAGCCGCAGCGGCTGCGCGGACAGCTTCTGCCGCGCCGCCGTCCATCCCCGTCCGGCATACTTCCAGAACAGCTCGAGCAGCACCGAGCTTGCAGTAGGTCTTATACAGCGAGACGACGCGCCTTTTAACGCTCAGTCTGCCCGCGCTCCACTGGGCGTACAGGTCATAGCCCGCCAGATGATGGAACAGCATCATCTGGATCGCGACGACCTTTATGAGCCTGGAATCCTCGCGCGTAGATCCGCTTTCGCCGGTATGCAACCGCACGGTATTGGTCCCACTCTCCTCTTTTATCCCGCACGGTCCTCCTTGCGGCGGTCTTGCAGCATAGGCTTATATCCACCGGGATTATAGCAGATGTCCAATTGGATCGCACCGCGACCGTTCGCCGCTAACATGACGTCAAAGGGAACGGCTTCCCCCCGTCCCCTCGTCATGTCGTTTCCGCGTTCCCCTACGCCATCGCGTGCGTCCGAACGGACAGCGGCCCCGCGCTCGCCGACCGCCTGGACTTCTCCGGAGCGGCGAAGCCCTCGTTCTTCGAGAAGGTCCTTGCTGAATAAGGATTTTTGCGGATCGGAAAAATATCTCTTGCAATTTGCAGACAGTTGTGCTAGTATATTCAGGCAAAACACGACCGGGTGTGGCGAAGTTTGGTATCGCGCCTGAATGGGGTTCAGGAGGCCGCTGGTTCAAGTCCAGTCACTCGGACCAATCCATGATAATCCGAACTGCATCTTCCAAATCGGGGATGTGTTCGGATTTTTCATTCCCATTGAGCGCATCCTGTGAACACTGGGCGGGCATGGTCCCGCCCTTGCGCTTTTACGGGGGCGGGGTATAATGAGAGCCAAAGAAACAAGCAGAGCGAAAATCGTGATTTGACGAGAGGAGTTGGGATATATGGAAATCAGAAAGCTGACAGAATCCGATTATGATCAAGTACTTGAACTGTATCAGGAATTGGATGGGCTTCATGTACAGGCACGGCCGGACTATTTTGTACGTCGGGATAAGGATGAAATATATCCCCAGGATGCTTATATTCAAAATTTGGCCGACCCTGCCGGGTTAGAACTGGGAGCCTTTGATGATGAGCAGCTCGTTGGCATTGTCAGGGCAACACTTTGGGAAGAAAGTGGTATGGCCAAGGGTCTAAAGACCGTTTGTCTGGATGACATCTATGTATTGCCCGCCTATCGCCGCAGAGGGATCGCGGCAAAGCTCTTTACTGAAGTGGAGACCTGGGCAACGGAGCAGGGAGCTGTTCGCCTGGATCTGTACACCTGGGAATTCAACAAGGGAGCCATCGCCATGTATCAGGCCATGGGCATGACGCCCCAGCAACATGTGTTTGAAAAGAAGCTGTAATTCGGATATCAACAAATTTATTAAGCTGACAGATTCCCATTTGTGTGGGAGATGAACAGGGCGGGAGCATCGTTTAAGATGTTCCCGCCCTGGGGTTTATTTTGCGTTTTGAATAGAAACATAAAGGCGGTGTTTCTTTGATCTCCATTGGGAGTAAGAAGCACCGCTTTTAAGAACAATATTCAGTTGTTAGTACAGATACCAGCTTGTCCGTCGCACGAAAGCCTTGATTTTCCTGTGTTTTCAAAAGTATCGTTATCTAACGTCAGCTTTTGACCGGCCCGGATTTCAGAAGATGCTGGAGGCCGCAGAGAACGACCAAGTAGCTGTCGTTATCACGAAAGACCTGTCTTATGATGCCCCACCTAAGCCAGGCTCCTCCATCGGTCAGAAGCCTTTCTCCTTTTCCCACAGGACCCGTCTTGAAGCCGTTTCCCCTATATGCTATTATGATATTATAATTCCACTAAACTTTAACACAATGACAGATCGGGAGTTGTCACTGCATATGAGAGCATACGAGCGTTTTCTGCGTTATGTGAAGATACACACCACCTCGGATGACCGGACCGGGACCACGCCCTCTACGGCCTGCCAGTGGGACCTGGCAAAGACGCTGGCGGAAGAGCTGAAGGCGCTGGGGCTGGAAAGCCCCGGCGTGGACGAAAACTGCGTCGTCACGGCCTGGCTACCCGCCACGCCCGGCCGCGAGGACGTCCCGGCCCTGGGCTTTCTGGCCCATATGGACACCTCCCCGGCCTTCTCCGGCGAGAACGTGACGCCGGTGCTGCATCCGGACTATGACGGGGGCGACCTGGTCCTGCCGAAGGAAGGGCGGGTCATCCGGACGGCAGATTTCCCGTTTTTGAAGAGCCTGGCGGGCAAGACGCTCATCACCGCCGACGGCTCCACCCTCCTGGGCGCGGACGACAAGGCCGGTATCGCGGAGATCGTGACGGCCTGCGAGAGGCTCCTGGCGGAGGATGTCCCCCACGGGCGCGTTTGCGTGGCCTTCACCCCCGACGAGGAGATCGGCCAGGGACCGGACCACTTTGACGTGGCCGCCTTCGGGGCGAAATACGCCTATACGGTGGACGGGGGCCGGGCCGGGTCCATCGAGTATGAGAACTTCAACGCCGCCGGGGCGATCGTCACCATCGAGGGCGTGTCCGTCCACCCCGGCTCCGCCAAGGGGATCATGGAGAACGCCCTGCTCATCGCCCAGCAGATCAACGCCTGTCTCCCGGCGGAGGATATCCCCGCCCGGACGGAGGGCTACGAGGGCTTTTTCCACCTGGACCGGCTGGAGGGCACCGCCGCCCGCGCGGTGATGGAGTACATCATCCGGGACCATGACCGGGCCAAGTTCGAGGCGCGAAAGGCCATGCTGGCGGACGCCTGCGCGAAGGTAGGCGCGGCCCATCCCACGGCGAAGGTGGAGCTGACCGTGCGGGACAGCTACTACAACATGAAGGAGAAGCTGGCCGACTGCATGCACCTGGTGGAGAACGCCAAAGAGGCGGCCCGGATGGCGGGCGTGGAGCCGGTGGTGGAGCCCATCCGCGGCGGCACCGACGGGGCCCGGCTGAGCTTTATGGGCCTGCCCTGTCCTAATCTGGGCACCGGCGGATACAACTGCCACGGCCCCATGGAGCTGGCCGTGGCGGAGGAGATGGACGCGGTGGTGGAGATATTGCTGGGCATCGTGAAGCTGTACAGCGGCCGGTGAGGAATACGATGACGCCGCCCCGGAGAGCGTGAGCTCTTCGGGGCGGCTGTCGTATGGTTTTTTACAGGGCGTCCTCGTTCACCCGCTCGGGCGGATGCTCCAGAGCGTCGGGATTGGCCAGGAAGTAGCGGAAATAGCGGAAGGCGGAGCCGATATAGGAGCTTTCCGCCACGCGGCTGTCATAGGTGACGGCGAAGTCCAGATACTTGCGCTCCTGGGGCTTGCCCAGCCGGTCCAGCTCCGTTGCGGTGCGGACCCGGCCCAGGGACAGCGTCACGGGCAGGCTGCCGGTGCTGTTGAGGCTCCGGCGGACCGGGGGCAGGTGGAAGCCGCCCTCGTCGGAGATGAGCGCCGAGCCGTGGTAGGGGCTCTTTTCCGTCATGGACGGACGCAGCCACCCGTGATAGTCCAGCCACCGCAGCACGGCGATGGCGAAGCGCAGGACGAACCGGGGGGTCTTTACCAGCGTGGAGGCGACGCGCTCCACCCGGTCGGCGGACTGGTCGGCCTTCAGGTTGTCCACCCGCGTGTTGATCTTGCGGTACACGTCGAAAACGGTGTCCGAGGGCTGGAAGCGGACGGTGACGGTCATGCCGCCCGCGTCCGCCGCGCCGCTGCCGCCGGAGGACAGAACGATGTCGATGTTGTCCCGCGCGTAGATGAAGCGGCCGGATACGAAGCGGTTCATGGCCGGGCGCAGGGCCAGCATCCGCACATAGGCGGCGATGACCACATGCAGCAGGGACATGTTCTCGTCACCGGCGGCCCGGCGGTCGTGGAGCCACGATTCGATGGCGGACACATCCGCCGCGTCGTAGAAGCTGGTGGCCGCGTCGGCGGGGGAGAGGACGGTAAAGGGGGAGAGCTGGAACAGCGGCGAGATGGTGCGCAGCCGCCGACCGTCCTTCCGGTCCGTCATGCGTCGGCGCGTGTATTGTTCAGGCATAGGCGACCTCCCATGACCGCGGTGTGTGGTCAGATTTCATCGTTACGGCTCATTATACCGCGAAACGGCGGATTCGTCAATCAAGACGGCCCGGCGCAAAGCGCCGGGCCGTGTGAGTGTCTGCGCGGTCATTGCAGGTTGGTGTAAATGTCGGGCTGCTCTATGATCTCGCCGCCGCGGACCTTCGCCATCAGGTCCTTGGCGGTCGCCAGGTCGTCGTCGCTCAGCCAGGAGACAAAGCGCTCGCCGAGCTCCGGCATGGAGTAGGTCACCTGGTAGTCGGACTTGCAGTGGCAGAGGGTGTAGCTCACCACGTTCCATTCGGCGCCGTCCGCCAGCTGGTCTCTGACGAGCTCGGCCAGCAGGTCGTAGGGGACCGTGGTCTCAAACTCGCCCTCCAGGGAATCCAGCACCTCGGTGTAATTGTTCAAAAGGTCGGGGGAGAGCACCTTGTCGATCATGCCCACGATGAGCTTCATCTGGTCCCGGCCCCGCTGGACGTCGCCGTCGGGGAAGGACATCCGCTCCCTGGCAAATACCAGCGCCTGGTCGCCGTTCAGGACATTTTCGCCTTCGTCAAAGGTATAGATCTGATCGGCAAAGTCGAAATCGCGGCCTGTAAAGGTATAGTCGGAATCCACCGTCACGCCGCCGAGGGCGTCGACGACGTCCTCAAAGCCGGTGAAGCCGATGCGGAACCAGTAGTCGATGTCGATGTCATAGGTCGCTTCCATGGAGTCCACCAGCATGTCGATCCCGCTGAAGTTGCCCAGATGGGTCAGCTTATCCCGAGCGCCGTCCGTGCCGGGCACGGGCACAAAGGCGTCCCGCGGGGTGGTGACGAGCAGGATCTGATGGGTCGTCCGGTTCACGGTGAAAATGATGTTCGCGTCGCTGTAGCTCTTATCCACCAGGCCCTTCCGGCTGTCGATACCGCTGACGTAGATGGTGAATACGTCGGGGTATCCCTCTTCGGCAGCGGCGTCAGGAGCGGAGCCGGACGCGGGCTCGGAGCTGTCGGCGGGCGCGGGCGCCACAGTGGGGGAGACGGAGACCACCGCGTCCGACAGGAGCTTTTGGGTCCGGTTGGCCAGAGTAAAGCCGGTGAGCGACATGAATATGTACGGCGCGGCCAGCAGCATACCGGCGCAGAGCCGGAGCTTTCTTCCGCCGCGGACCACCAGCGCGATCAGCGTAGCCAGCAGCGCCAGCCCGCCGCCGAGCGCGGCCAGATAGGAGGCCGGGAGAAATTTTGTCCTGACAGCCGCGATGAACATGGCGGCCCCCGCCGCGGCGACCGCCGCGATGACTGCGCGCCGGATGAGCTTTTCAGTCCGTTGCTTCTTTTCCAATGCAGTACCCTCCTTGATAAATATGTTCCTTGCGAAGCGATGAGACACTGTTTGCGTCGAGCATGTATGATAACCGCTTTGCGGCTATTATGGCATAACGCCGCAGGCGGGATGCTATAATGGGGCATGTTTTGCGGTTCCGGCGCAAGCCGGGAGCAAAACCGCCTAAAATCGATCTATAACAGCCGCCTTGCGGCTATTATAGCATAACGCGGCAGGCGGGATGCTATAATGGGGCATGTTTTGCGGTTCCGGCGCAAGCCGGGAGCAAAACCGCCTAAAATCGATCTA
>CANRDC010000050.1 GCA_947629245.1 uncultured Oscillospiraceae bacterium
TGACGATCAGCAGTACCGGCGCCCTCACCCTTTCCGACGCTGTCACCGGCCTCACGGCGACGATGAGCGCCGCAGGCGCAGGCACGCTGAAACTGGCGGATGGCGCCAACACCATCGCTTCCCTCGCGGCCGGTGCGAGCAGCGCGGCAGGGACGCTGGATTTGACTGCCGTGACGAAGGGTGCTGGTGAAGAGAATGCGAACTCCGTCAAGCTGGAGAAGATGAGCGGCACGCTGTCCACCCTGAAACTGGGGACAGGTGAGCTGAAGCTTGGCGCCCTCGAGCTCAAGGTGAACACCCTGGAAGCCACCAGTGGCGGTACACTCGGCATCACCCTGACTGCGGGCGAGGGCGGCAGCATCTCCGACGGTACAAAGATTTCCCTCACCAGCTGGGATTTGGGAGAGCAGAAACTCACCCTGCATCTGACGGAGGAAAACCTCACAGCCCTGGAGGGACACGAATGGCAGCTTTTCGAAGGCAAAGCAGCCGCAGCGGCGGCGGGCATTGCCCTCGCGTCGACGAATGCGTACGACAGCACGGATTGGTACAAGTCCATCGAGGTCACGCATGATGGGGATCTTGCGGCGCACCATGCGCTGTATCTGGACTCGGATGGCGCGCTGAAATACGTGGACCTGAGCGACGAAGCGCAGGTTTGGAATGGTCAGGACACCAGTTGGGACACGGGCGACGGGGACGACTGGCACCGCGGGTCGGGCGACTCTTATATCGCGGAGGAGTTCCAGACCGGCGCGGCTGTTCAATTTGTCGATGAATACGAGAATCAGGCAGGGAAGCAGTCTGTCACCAACAAGGAGATCACCCTCTCTCAGGCGACGACCGTTGCCTCCATGGAGGTGTTGGGGAGCAGTTTCAAATTCACTACCTCGAGTACCAACACCCTCACGGTGAATGGACAACTGACGTTGTCCAGCGTCGGGAATACGACCACCTTTGCCGGTGGCACGGTGAGCCTTGGGAGCCTGGAGGGCACGGGGGATCTGGCAATTGAGGGGGGAAGTGTGACGATTACCAATGCACTGGCCACGAGCGGGGGAGATGATGGTGCGGGGAACGCTTACAGCGGCGGAATTCATCTTTCCAGTGGCGCGAGTCTGATTCTGACCAACGGCGGCGACCTGAAAAGCGTGGATGTCGGAAGCGAGGGCACCGCGCCCAACGCCACCCTGACCGCCGGTACAGGCAAGACGCTGACCATCGGCACCCTCACCGGCACGGGAGCTTTGACCCTGAATGGGACTGTGACCCTCACGAACGCGCTCTCCACCACCGCGCCATCCAGCTACACCGGCGCGCTCACGGTGGGTTCCGCAGGCAAGGAGGGAAGCCTGACGCTGACAGCAGGCGTCATGCTGAATCAGCTCACGCTGACCGGCACCAGCACCCTCACGCTGGGTGCGGATTTGACGATTGCGGATCCCTCCAAGTTCAGCGCCGGGAGCGCAAACGGCGGGGAGGACGGTGCGGCGCAGTATGCCACCGTCAAGGGGAGCAAGAATGACGGTCCGGTCACTCTTACCTTGTCGAATAATCAATCCGGGTCGAGTCAGGCGGACGTCTATGCCACCTTTGAGAACATCGCCTTTGTACTGAGTAGGGGTGTTGTTAGTGGTGGTTCGGCCGTTGTGAATGCCATGAAAATCCACGGTGACTTCAAGAGCGGCACCATCACCCTCACCAGAGGCGTCCTCGCGTTGTACGGCAACATTGGTTCGGCAGGGACGGATGGGTCTCCGGACAAGGTGAGTATTTCCCAAGGCGCCGGGTATTTGTATCTCGGCGGAGAAGGGATGACACAGACCATCTACGGCGATATTGCTTTGAAAGGTTCTGCTTCCTTCACCACCGCAGGAATCTTGACCATCAATGGGGATTTGACCACAAGCGAGACCAACAGTAGTGCACAGGCTACTCTTGGCGGGGGGACGCTTACCATTAACGGCGGAGTTACCCTCGGTTGGAGTAGTCGTGTCAATTTCACCGCGAGCAATGTTACCATCAGCCATGGCACTTCTGATCAGACTGCCGGAGCCTTGAAGGTGACCTCGGGGACTATCTCCTTCGATGACACCTCAGAGAACGCAATCACCAGCGTAAGCATCGAGAACAACACCGGGAATGCGATTAAACTCACGGGGGGTACTCTTACTTTCGGCGAAAGTATCTCGAAATTGACTATCACGGGCGCCGTCGATGTAGGAGGTACGAACGCTCAACATATATTGACCTTTAACACGAAGGGTAGTGAAAATACTATCACGGGCGACTTAAAAATCAGCGGTGGCAAACTTGTGTTCGGGGCAAACGCCCTGTTGACCATTACCGGCACCTTGAATTTGGTAGCCGCAAACGGTCCTGCGGTAGAACTTGGGCAAGATGCGACGATCACGATAGGGAAACTGGAAGGTAGCGCACAAGCTTCCGGGAAGATCGATGGAGAGCAGGAAGTGGGACATTCCTCCACCATTGTCCTGAATGATTCAGCGACCTCGGGCGGCGAGGATCCGGAATTCAAATGCCAACTGAACAGCGTTACCCTGCAAAAGATAGGGGGGGGCACACTTGTGCTTCTCAATAACGTTGGCAAGAATGGTACGTATTCGAACAGCGTTCTGGATATTCGGAATGGTACGCTCAAATTGGGGGATGCCACCACCAGTAGCTTCACTGTTACAACCAGCTCTCTCGCCATTGGGACTGCGGGAGAAAGGGATGCGAGTGGCACCAATGCCACCGTTGAGGTTTATACCACGGGGAGCAAGAATTTCGGCAGCATCACCGTGAATGCGGGGAGCAAGCTGGTCATCCACACAACCGACTCGTGGACAAAGGAGTCCAGCCATGTGACAGGCAAAGGGACGGTGGAGTTGGCAAGTCTCGGTCAGCAGGAGACGAAAGGAGAAGACGGCAACTTCTTCAATGCCTTGTTCTCGAGTGTGTCCAATGAGACCATCGCAAACGTCGAGCTCACGGGGAACACCGCGTTGAATTTCACAAACTCTCCGGGGTACAGGATGAACAACATCGAGAACCTGTACGTTGGGGACGGAACCTCTATTTCCATTGGCGGGTTCGCAAGTGATAACGTTAACCTCTTTGGGCAGGATCATAACGTAAACCAAAGTCGTTACGTCAATCAGGTGGGGAAGACTCTTCACCTCGCCGGGAGCGGTAATTCGGTTAGTGATGGAGAGGGCAGTTTGAAGGGCGCGTCTTTCTGGGTGAAGCAGAATACGACGGGAACTAGCGGCTTTGTTGTGACGCGCACGGTTGTGCTGGATGGGAGCGCCACCATCAGCATTGGGACTGGTGCCTCGTTGGTTCTCACCACCGATACCACCGAGGGTGGGAATACCCAACAGAGTGTGAACAGTCTCGACTTCGGCGGTCAGGATGTCGAAACCAAGACGCTGACGAAGATTGGGACGGGGACTCTGACGCTGGGGAGAGCCAGCTATGATACTGACAGTAACTACGGCGATACGTGGACGGCTAATGTGGGGAGCGGCACGCTGGATATTCAGGAAGGGACGCTGAAACTGGATTTCAAGAATGAGAACTCCGATCCGCTGGAAAAGGCGACCATCAAGCTGGCGAAGGGGACGACCCTTGAGCTGACGGCGGTGGCAGCCAACGATGCGGGAGCGCAGACGGTGTACACGATCGGTCAACTGACGGATTCGGCGGGCGGCACGGGGGAGGCGGCTGCCGTGGTGTCCGCGAGCGGGGAGAACGTAGTTTTGAAACTCGCGGGGACCGGCTCCAAGAGCACGGCTGCGGTGCAGGTGGCTATGGTGGTGGATGGGGGGGCGCATGAGATTGGGTCGCTGGGGACGGCAGAGACTGCGGAGGATCTGGAGCTGACGGAGGGGGCGAGTTTGACGATTACGAACGGGGGGTATGTGGACACGCTCAGCGTGGCGAACAAGACGGACGGGACGGATGTCGCGACGCTTGCCATGGTGAAGACGGGGGATGACCCGGGGACGTATGCCGCCCTCAGCATCCAGAGCATCACGGGCGCGGGCGACCTGAGCCTGGCGGGGAATGTTACCGTCGCGACCGCTCTGAAGACCGATGCGGAGAGCGCCTACACGGGGAACATCACGCTGGCGGGCGGGACGCTTGCCCTCGCGGGCGGCGACAGCCTGAAGGCGCTCAAGCTGGAGGGTGGGACGACACTCACCGTGGGCGGCACGGAAAGTCATACGCTGAGCGTCGAGAAGCTCGCCGGCAACGGGACGATTGGCGCGGGGAGTGGTGATGCGAAGGTGAGTTTGACCATCAGCAACAGCGAGACCGGGAAAGGAGACGCTAACTCTTTCGCAGGTGCGCTGAGCGGCGTCGGGCTCATCACGCTGAGCGCGGGGTATCAGGAATTCACGCAGGCGTACTCCGGCAGCCTCACCGTAGGGGCTGAGGGGGCGGGTGATCCGGCGGCGAAGCTGGTCATGGGCGGAGTCGTTACCGACGCCGCCGTGGAGGTGAAGAGCGGGGACACCCTCGTGCTGAATGGGACCGGGGAGAACAGCTTCTCCGAGCTCACGCTGGCGGGGACGCTCACCGTGGGTGAGGGGGCGACGGAGACCGGGGTGAATCTGAGCCTCGCTGCGCTTGAGGGCAGCGGAAGCATCAATGGATATGGCGCCCTGACGCTGACGGGCAACAGCATCAACGAGAGCAAGACCTTCAGCGGGACGCTGAGGAGCGACGGGCACCTCGACCTCGTGAAGGAGGGGGCCTATACCCAGATTCTGACCGGCACGGTGAGCGTGAAGAGCACGACGGTGAAGAACGGCACGCTGCAATTCGGCACGGCGGACCCGGCAAGCCAGGATCAAGGTCTCACGCTGGGCGCACTGGTGGTGGGGGCGGATGGTGAGGAGGCGACCACGGCACAGGTGGATGTGTACTCCGGCGTGTGGAACAGGACTACCGGATCCACCAGATCCATCAGCAGCATCACGATTCACGAGGGTAGCACGGTGACCTTCCACGGCTCGGGTTCGCTGGGGAACCTCAAGAAGGTAGCTAAAAACGGACAACCCACCGCCTCCTCCAACAACGTGGCGCTTACCCACGGCGCAGGAACGTTGGAGTTCCGCGGTATGGGTGTGATTGACGAGCATGCGGCTGGGGCAGGGGCATTGTTCTGGTGCTTCCTGGATGAGGATGTGAGCGCGGAGCATACCATCAGGAATGTGAAACTGACCAAGGACGGGGATACGGCGACCACCGTGACCGTCAATGCGTCGCTGTCGCCCAGTGAACATATGCTCGCGAACATTGCGAACCTGTGGATTGAGGACGGCAACTCGTTTGTGCTGCGCCAGACCGGTAGTGATGACCTCAATGGTTTGCTCTCAAGGCAGGACAGCTCGGAGAATACCCTGCATCTCGCGGGGAGTGGGTCGGGAGCAAGCATGAACTCCAGCGTTACGGGACCGAGCACGGCGAGTGCGGCGTTGTACTTCTACGTGGCCGATGCAGCAACAGTCACTGGGGCTTTTGGGATCGATTGGGACATTGTGGCGGAGGGCGATACCACCATTGCGGTGG
Organism: uncultured Oscillospiraceae bacterium; assembly: GCA_947629245.1. Taxonomy (GTDB): domain Bacteria; phylum Bacillota; class Clostridia; order Oscillospirales; family Oscillospiraceae; genus CAJOIG01. Next base: position 5,584 of record CANRDC010000050.1, read on the forward strand.
AGGGAGCGGGCAATAGGAGCGGGAACGCCGAGATGCAGCTCACCGGCGAGCTGAGCGGGAAGGGCAGCGATAACAAAGCCCATACCATCACCAAGACCGCAAACGGCACGCTGACGCTTAGCGGAACTTTCTCCACGGCGGAGAATAGCGCGGGGGCTTTCGATGTGGTGGGCGGAAGTTTGAAGCTGGCGTACACAGACGGCGATGCGCTGGCGGGTTATGCCGTGAAGCTGAGCGGCGGCACGCTGGATGTGGCTTCGGGCGCGACAGGCGGCTACACGGTGAAGTATCTGGAAGGGGCCAGCGGCACGATTCAGGGCGCGGAGGGTACCACGCTGACTATTGATTTCGACAGCGACGACACGGATATCGCGGGCGCATCGCTGGCGGACGGGAAGAGCGTGACCGCGAATGTGACGCGTGCGAGCGGGGCGGAGAATGGACTGAGCCTCGTGAAGGCGGGGAGCGGGAGTCAGACGATTACGGGCACGTACGCGGGCAAGGACCTGACGGTGTCGGGCGGCGAACTCGTGCTGAGCGGCGGAGAGAGTGAGACGAAGACGCTGAGCGGGAATGTGAGCGTGAGCGGAGACAGCAGCTCGCTCACCATGGCGGATGCGGAGATCAGCATTACCGGCACGCTGACGGTGACGGGCGGCGCGAGCACGAATGCGACAGCCACCCTCGGCGCGGAAGGGAAGAACGTCACCGTGGGGGGCGCGATCATCGTCGAGAACGGAACCCTGAGCATCGGCAGCGGGTCGGCGAACGCGGGCACGGTCTCCCTTGCAGGCGTCAACATCGGCAGCGTTACCGCTTCCGGCGAGGTCAGCCTGTACGGCACGACGACGACGTCCGGGGATGTCACCATGAGCAACATGGCCGGCAATAAGCTCACTGTGGGGGGTACGGCTACGCTTGCCTCCCTGACGGCAAATATGGGCACGGTGAGCATTGCGAACAGCGGAACCCTCACCGTGACGGGCAGGTTGCAGGGCGCGGCGTCCATCGGCGGCTCAGGGACCCTTAAGCTCACCAACGGTGAAAGCACGTACAACGGGACCATCGGCGCGCTGGAAAGTGATGCAATTGCCCTCGAGGTCACCGGCGGCAAGTATTCCTTTGACGGCGCGCTGAAGCTGACGACCATGACGCTGAGCGGCGGCACGGCGAGCGTGGGTAGCACGGCGGAGGTGACCTCTCTGAAGGGCGGCACGACGGAGGCGAAGGGGAACCTGAGCCTCGGTGCGAACGGGAAACTGACCGTCAGCGCTTTCGAGGGCACCAATGTTTCGCTGGCGGAGCTGAGCCTGGCGAAGGGGAGCGTGCTGGATCTTACGAAGATTACGGCGACGAGCGTGCTCACGCTGGATAAGGTCTCCTCGGCCTCCGGCACGTCTGAGGACGCCAAGCCCACCATCAAGCTGGGGATGAAGGCGGAGGACGGCAGCCTGCTTACGACGCTGAAGCTGGCGGACAGCGCGACGCTCGACACCGCGACGAACGGCAAGATTACCCTGGAGCTGGATGGGGAGACGGTGTACAAGTACCTCACGGGCAGCGAGGGCGCGACGCGCTACAAGAAGGGGCAGGATGCACGCGTCATCGATGTAGACACAGGCATCTCCCTCGGCGAGGGCGGATTGGCGAGTCACTTTGAAATCGGGCTTCGCTGGGGAGCCGAACCCACGCATCAGGACGCCATGGACGACTGGGCGCTTTCGCTGGATAACAATGGCTACCTGACGTGGGCGTACAACGGCTCCCTGCTCATCTGGGACAACACCGTGGAGGAAGACACGGCGGACAACGCGCTGACGTGGAAGGACGGCGAGGCGGGGCACGACGAGTGGCACAGCGCGGACGGCATCTACACCGACTACAGCGGGCCGAAGGAGGCGGTCTTTGCCGCCGCCACGGGGACGGAGACTGCCGCCACCTACACGGTGACGGTGGATGGGACGGTGAGCGCGACGAGCGTGACCATCACCACGGCGGAGCAGTATAAGGAGCAGCCCTCGGCGGAGAGCGGCAATGCGGTGTACCAATTCGCCGGGAATGGCGCGGATAGCGGTACGCTGGCGATTACGGGAGCCCTGACGATTACGAAAGGCAACACGGCGGAGTTCGGCGCGAACCTCACCACCACGGTGGGCGGCGCGCTGAGCGCGGGGGACGGCAAGATGAAGATCACCGGCGGCACGCTGACGCTGAACGGCAACGAGGATAGCGTCACCAACGCGCTCGGCTCTCTGGAGATGACGGGCGGCACGCTGACGCTGGGAGGGGAGAGTGCGGTCACCCTCACGCTGAACGCCCTGACGGGTGCGAAGGGCGAGGAACCCGCTGTGGCGGGCAGCATCATCGGCGGGAATGCCGGTTCCAAGCTCGTCCTGAGCCGCACGGCGGCGGAGGCAGCCGCTTTCGACGGCAGCATCGGCGTGCAGTTCGACTACGCGGGGCAGGCGGAGGACGCAGGCTTTACGCTGGGCGGGGCATTCTCCGGCTCCGCGCTGAATGTGCAGTCCGGCAAGCTCATCCTCGCGGGGGGCATCACCGGAGGGAATGGAACTATCACCGTGGGAAGCGACAGCGCAACCGGCAGTTTGACAATCGGCACCACCCCGACTGCAGAAGCCAGAGCGTTTGCATCCTACACCGCCCAATCCCTGACGCTGAAGGGCACAAGCACCCTTGAGCTGCATGGGGATTTGAGGATTACAACCGCAACAAATTTTAACGCCGGAAGCGCACCCGTCGGCGAGGATGGTGCGGCGCAATATGCCACCATCACGGGGGAGAAGATATCCGGGGAGAGTGGTGCCAGTGTTTACACCAAGCTGAAGGTTGGGGCGTTTGCAGGCACTGCTACTTTCAATACCCAAGTTTCAATTTATGCCAATTTCACCGATGTCCATCTACAATTCCACAATCCTGTCGGCAACGCCACTGCTGGACTGTATGTCTATGGGGATTTCACAGGTGGCATCGTGGAGGTGGACAGCCGAGGCGCCGTCTACCTGGAAGGGAACAAGATCGGTGGGACGGATGGTAAGGGTACGGATCTCAAGGTTACCGGTAGTGGTAATGGGAGTCCAAGTCTCCATGTCGTGACGAAAGACGCTGAGATCTATGGTGATGTGTCTGTCGACTATACGAATGGCAAGCTTTACTTCGAAGGAGAGGGGCAGAAGCTGCATGGCAACGTGACTGCGTCTGCCGGAACGATTACATTCTCCGGTGCGAATCAGGAGATTCACAGCGAGACTATTGATGTAACTGCCGGCAGTCTCAATTTCACGGGGAGCGGCACCAGCATTGAGGGCACGGTCACGCTGGAGGACGCGAGCGGGAGCATCGCTTTCGGAAACGATACCGCCACGGAAGAGACCTACACTCTCACGGGGAATCTCTCGCACGCAAAATCGAGCATCGAGGTGCGACAAAAGACCACACTGAAAGTGGGAGGTGATTATACCCTTGGGGAAAGAGGCAATGGTCCTAAACTCATCCTTGGCAGCGGCTCTACTATTGAGATAGCCGGAGCGTTCAAGACAGGATCGGAACTCGGCGAGGGTGGTAATTCGTTGGGGATCTATACCGCTTCCGGGGATGCGGGCATCGTTAAGCTGACCGGCAATCTGAAAGAAGAGGAAGAAGCAGGGACGCAAGGTGACATCTTCAAAGCGAAGTTGCAATCGGTGAAGTTGGTCAAGACCGGGAGTAGAACCCTTACGCTTACCAATAGCATCGGCAATTATTCCTCTGGTAGCGTCAGTGGTCCCGCCGCAGTGTTGGACATCCAGAACGGCACGGTGAATCTGGGTGTGGCTGGACCGACTCGTTCCAGCAGCACGATCACTGTCGACAGTCTCACCGTCGGCAGCTCGGGCACAGAGCCCTCGACTACCGCCACGGTGGTAATCAACACCACGGGGAGCAAGACATTCACCAATGGCATCACGGTGAATGAGGGAAGCACGCTCAAGGTGACGACCGTGACGGGCTGGGGTGACGAGGCTACCGGAACAGCGGGTATCCGCGGCGATGGGACTCTGTTGCTGGATGTGGGCAACGCGACCACCAGTGACGTCTGGCTGCTGCAGGGCATGCTGAGCACAGGAGCAACGAACACCCTTGCGCGCGTCGAGCTTGTCAGCGGTACGGCGGTGAAATTAGCAATGAGCGGAAATGCCGGAAATTTGGCGCATGTGAAGGATTTCTACGTGGCGAACGGCAGTGCGCTCGTGATCGGGCAGGAGGGCATGCTGGCTTCGACCGGCACCAATTTCACCCTGCATCTGTCGGGTTCCGGCATCGCAAAGGCTGGTGACGCAGATGAGCAGGATTACAACCGAGGCGCACTCGTCGGGACGGTCGCCAAGATTACTGACATTGAGGGCACCGTCGCCATCGAATCGGGCGGTGCGACCATTTATCAGGCGGCGGGTGGCAACATGAGGTTGACGGGGAGCTTGTCCTTTGCAGCGGATGGGCTCACCCTCACGAAGAAGGGCGGGGGTGATTTGACCTTCGTGAGGAGTGGCACTGTTTCTTTCTCAGCGGTAACGTCGGGAGGGGAACATCACGGCGGAACCATCGATGTGCAGGAAGGCACGCTGCGGTTCAACTTCGGTGAGCACAATGGAACGGATCAAACGAACGAGGACGACCTGACCGGGGTGACTGTCCTGCTTGCCGGAGGTACGGGGCTGCACGCGATGAGTCAGATGGCTTCGTCGTACGAGATTACCGCGCTGAAAGACAGCTCCGTTGCCGGAAACGGGGATCGGTACGTGTACGGTCAGGCGAAGCCGAATCAAGGTAAGGACTATGGGAATGCCAGGCTGAAGATTATGCTTGGCGAGGGCGGGACCGCCACGAGTTCGGCAACCATCTCAGAGGTAAACGGCGGCGTCACCCGGCTCGATATCGAGATGGCGGGGGCGGGCACGCAGAAGATCACGGGGGCGTTCAAGGGGGCGAATATCGTGATTTCCCAGGGCACGCTGGTGCTTGGGTCGGCGGATAATGCGGTGCAGGCGACGGGAGGGGTGAGCTTTGGGAACAATCTAGGTGTCACCGGGACGCTGGTGTTTGCGCACACGAGCAACAGCGTGGCCGGCGAGATTTCGGGGGGCATCGGCAACGGGCTGCAGCTGACGTTCTCGGCGGACAAAAAAGAGGCTACGCTGAGTGCGGGCGCGCTGAGCGGGGGCTGGACTTTCCATAAGGAGGGGCTGGGCGCAGACGGTCTCAGGAATAATCTGGATGAGGACGACAAGCTGGCGCTGACGCTCACGGGCGTGGCGGGCACCGGGGATGCGACTTACGGCGGCAGCCTGACGGGTGTGGATTCCATCACCATGAACGTGGGCACCATCGCGAGTGCCAAGAGGCAGGACTTCGAGCAGGCATTCACGGGGTCGACGGTGGACGTGCAGAAAGGCACGCTTCGGCTGAGCGGGGACGGGAACACGGCGGATGAGCTGAAGGTGGGCGACGGCGGCATCCTGCAGTTGGGCGACGCGACGTCGGCCGGGAAGATTACCGGCACGGGCACGCTGACCGGCGGGGAAGGTGGGACGCAGGATCCGAAGAATGTGAAACTCACCCTCACGGGGAAAGACAGCAACTTCAGCGGCACGGTGGAGGGCTACAATAGCGGCTATCTGGACCTCACGGTGCAGGTGGGCAGCGGAGGAAGCGTGAACAATACGCACACCTTCGGCGGGAACAACGCGATGACCTTCGGCGCGGTGAGTGTGGACTCCGGCACGCTGGCGTTCTCCAACACGAGTGCGAACGGCGTGCAGATCACCGGCGCGCTCACCGTGGGGAATGGCACGGATGACATCACGAGCGATGGGGAGGCTCCCATCGACAGCGTGGTGCAATTCGGCAGGGGGAGTGTGACCGGCGGGGTGGTGGTGAACACGGACGGCAAGCTCGAAATCGGCGGGGCGGTGACCCTGAACGGAGGGCTGACGGGCGCGGGCGCGCTCACCAAGAGCAACGGCGGCGCGCTCACCCTGGGCGGGAGTGCGACGGCGACCTTTGACGGCAGCATCACGGAGCTGGATATCACCGTGACCGGCACGGGGCAGACCCTCACGAAGATGAGCGGGGGCAGCCTCACGGTGCAGAACGGCGGCACGATCACCCTGAACGCGGCGAGTGCAGATGCCATCAGTCCGACGGGCGTGACTGTGGCGGGAGGGGGTACGCTGGCGTTTGCGGGCACGTACAACACCCTGGCGAGCAGTACGCTCACCCTGGGGACGGATGGCGACCCGGCGACGCGCGGGACGATTGAGGTGGGCGCGGGCAGCAGCCTCACCATCACCGGCGGACTCAGCACGAGGGCGGACAACGGCACCATCACCGGCACGGGCAGCATCGTGGTGGATACCACGTGTGTGGCGGCGGAGGGCGGCGTCACCAGCGGGGTGGAGTTTGGGAAGGGCGTGAACATCACGAAGAAGGGCGCCGCGACGCAGACCTTCAGCAGCGCACTGGGCGCGGAGGGGACTGCGCATAGCGGCACGATCACCGTGGAGGCGGGCGAGCTGGCGTTCAGCGGGGACGTGTACCAGAGCGGGGATGTGACTCTGCGGGGGACGGATTCGAAGCTGCACTTCAGCGGGGCGAGTTCGACGGTGGTATTGGGCGCGGTGAACGCGGGGAGTGAAAAGCCGAGCGCGTTCGCGGGCGAAATCGTCTTCGAAGGGACGAGCCTCACGATGGGCGCGACGGGAGAGGGGAAGGCGAGCTACCTGAGCAAGCTGACGATCACCAAGGATGACAACACCACCCTGACGCTGGCGGGCGATGTGACGCTTGGCGGATTGGAGGTGAAGGCGGCTGACAAGCTGACGATCGGCGGGAAGGGACACCTGACGCTGGACGGTCTGCTGAATCTGGGGAGCGAGGACCTGGTCGTGGAGCTGACGGACGATCTGACCGTGACGTGCGAGGACGGTTTCGGGTATGCGGAGGAGACCACGGGACGGCTCATCCTGAACGGCGCGGGACTCAGCACGCCGGTGCACATGACGCGGGTCTTCGACAAGTCGTGGGAGGGCAAGGAAATCGCGCTGGATGGCAATGTGTTCTACTACGACTATGCGGCGGACGGGGACCACGGGAATGATGCCAAGTACTTCAAGAGCATCGAGGTGCGCTCCGGGGCGCAACTCTGGCTGAAGACGAACTACAACCAGTCGGACGTGGACGCGGCGACGGAGGGCACTCAGGCGGGCGTGATTCACATCGCGGGCACGGGGTACACGAAGGCGGATGGTTCTTTCGACGCTAACGGGATGACGGCGGATCCGTTCCTCTCGTACGGCGCGCTGCGGCTGGAGAATGGCGTGACGCTCACGGGCGGCGAGCTGATTCTGGATGCGGATGCGGCGATTCTGGTGAGCAGCGGCACGGGGACGATTACGGCAGCGGTGAAGGGCGCGACGCAGGCGGCCGATACGCTCGAGAAGCTCACCAAGTACGGCGACGGCACCCTGGTCATCAGCGGGGCGGTGAGCGGGCTGGGCGGCATCGCCACGGCGGATGCGGATAGCAGCGAGGCGGACGGAACCACGAACGGCGGCACGCTGACCCTTTCCGGCGCGCTGGCTTTGGGGGATGGGACGTTTGCTTTCGACGCCGCAGGCACGAGCACGATTGAAGTGACGGGCGGCATGAGCGGCAGCGCGGCTATCACCAAGACCGGCGCGGGCACGCTCCTGCTGGACGGCAGCGGGTCGGATAAGCTGAGCGCGAACGGCAAGCTGACAATTTCGGCGGGCACGGTGCAACTGAAAGGCACGGCGGCGTTCTCGGGCGTGGAAGTGGGTACGACGGGCACGCTGGCGGTGGGAACCGACGCGAGCATCGTCGGTCTCGATGGCAGCGGGGCGGTGACGTCGATTGGGACGGGCACAGGACAGCTTACCCTGACCGGCACGGGGAATCACGCCTTCAGCGGCACGATCGGCAGTGCGGGGGATAAGGTGGGCATCACCGTCTCCGGCACGGGAACTCACGCCTTCAGCGGCGCGCTGTACCTGAGCAAGCTGGAGGTGCAGAACTCCGCCAGTCTGACCCTTTCCGGGAGCGCGAATGGGCAGGGAACGGACGGCAAGGCGACGATCGATGCTCTCACCCTGGGCGGCACGCTGACCCTGGGCGCGACGGATGCGACGGACGACTTCAACCTCTACGTCGGCGCGCTGAACGGCAGCGGCACGATTGCCAGCGGCATGGGGACCAGCGGACACAAGGTGACGCTGACGATCACCGGCACGGGCGGCAACTACACGAGTACCGACCTGAGCGCGCTGGCGACTCTCACCGTGGCAAGCGGCGCGAGCCAGACCCTGACGGCTCAGAGTGTGACGGCGGCGGCGATGGATGTGAGCGGCACGCTGACGCTGGGCAGCGGAAGCGGGGATGCCACGCTGACTCTCAGCAAGCTCTCCGGCGGCGCGAACGGCAGCATCTCCACCGGCGGGACAGGCACGGTCGGGCTGGTGATCAGCAATAGCCTGACTAACGCCACAACCGGCACCTTCGACGGCTCGCTGGCGAACGTCGGCTCTATCACGCTGAAGAATGGGTACCAGATCTTCGGCGGAGCCTATGCAAGCGGCACGATTACCGTGGGCGACGGAACAGGGGCAGGTCCGGATAATGCGGCGACTGCGACGCTCGTGATGAATGGGCTGCTGACCACTGCGGGGGCCGTTGTCGTGAACAGCGATGGCGAACTCGTTGTGCATGGGCAGGGCAATAACACCCTTGGTTCCTTCGAGCTGAAAGGCAGGCTGACTGTCGGTTTGGGCAGTGTAGATGGATACGATAATGTGAAGTTGACGCTGAAATCGCTCAGCGGCAGTGGCAAGGTATTCGGTAAAGGGCATCTCACGCTCGGCATGGAAGGCGCTGCTAATCCGGAGACATTCAGCGGTGAGTTGGGGAGCGGAGGGCTGCATCTCGTGAAGGACGGAACCTATACCCAGATCCTCACGGGCAAGGTGAATGTGGCGGACACGACGGTGAAGAATGGCACGCTGCAGCTCGGCACGGCAGGAGGCAGCAACGCACTGACTCTCGGGCACCTCACCATCGATGCGGGTGCCAGCGTGGATGTGTATTCTTCCGGCACCAAGAACTTCGGAACAGGCGACACCCGCATCACCCTGAATGGCACTCTCACCTTCCATGGCGCGAATTCGCTGCAGGGAATCAGTGGGAGCCAGGCGGCGAGTGGGAGCCAGGCGGCGCGCGTGGCGGGGAGCGGCTCTCTGGTTCTCGAGGATGCCGGTGTCCAGGTCGTGAGCTCCGGCGGCACCGGAGTCCTGTGGTATTTCCTGAATAATGACGCCATCAGCGATGCAACAAAGATCGAGAACTTGTACCTCCGCAAGACAGAGAACGGAGCAGGCTCGACCTTTATACTGAAGGCTGATTTGAATCCGCAAGGAGGCAACGAGCGATTACTGGCCAATGCGAAGAATATCCGGGTGGAGTCCGGCAACACATTGTTGCTTACCCTCCATGATTGTTTGAATAGTACGGGCAGTCAGAATGTGGGGGTCCTGCATCTGGCGGGAGATGGCTCCCATGCGACTTCTAATGAGTTCCAGTTCTCGGGACAGTCCCCCGAGATTGATGCGGCGCTGTATGTGCACAGCGACAACTCGACCTACACGACGAACTGGGGAATCGTGGCAGAGGGAGATACGTCCATCGAGGTGATGCGGAATTTGGAGACCTCCAATGAGGTCGGTTCGGTGTTCACGCTGACAGGCGAGCTGAACGGGAATACACACACCATCACCAAGAAGGGGAATGGGAGTCTTGTCCTTGGCGCGACTTTCACCACGACGGCGAACAGCAGGGGACGGCTCGACATTGCGCAGGGAATCCTGCAGTTGGGCTACACAGCGGGAAGTGCGCTCGCGAACTACGCCATCGAGTTCTCCGGCACGACGACCGGCACGGCGCGCGTGCTGGATGTGACGGCCGGGGCGACTGGCGGCTACACGGTGAAGTACCTGGAGGGCGCCGACGGTGTGGTGGGCGCATCCATCCAGGGCGCAGATACCACGCTGACTATCGATTTCGACGGGAAGGAGTTTGACGGGACGACGAATCTCGACGACGGCGCGAAAGTGACCGCGGATGTGACGCGTGCGAGCGGCGCGACGAGTGGGCTGAGCCTCGTGAAGAAGGGCGCCGGGAAGCAGACGATTACGGGCACGTACACGGGCAATGAGCTGACGGTGTCGGGCGGCGAGCTCGTGCTGGACGGCGGGGCGACGACCCTTGCCGGGGCGGTGACGGTGACCGGGAGCAAACTTTCGATCATCGGCACGGGGGCTGCCACTATCGGCGGCAACGCCTCTGTGACCGGCGATGGCAGCGCGTTGACGCTGACCGGCGGGGCAGTGACGATCGGCGGCACGCTGACCGTGAGCGGAAGCGGCACGAGCGCGACCCTCGGCGAGGCGAGGCAGGAACTGACCATCAGCGGCGGCAAGGCGACGGTGGACGGCGGCGCGACCCTCACCCTGAAGAGCGGGAATGTGACGGGCAAGCCGGGAGAGGAGGGCGCTGCCAGCACGCTGGACATCAGCGTGGGGGCGAGCTCTACCCTGGCTCTGGCGCTGGAGGGCGATGACTTCAATGAGGACGAGCGGAATGTGAACGTCACCCTGGGCGACGGGGGAATCATCGACCTGACTGCGGTGAACGGCGGCACAGCGGGGACGCAGGAGGTGCACCTGAAGAGCCTTACCTCGAGCGGGAATGGCGTGTTCAAGTGGGGCACGAGCGCGGGACACGGGCAACTGGCGCACATCGGCACGCTGAGCGGCTCGGTGGACTTCGGCAGCATGGTTTCCGGGCAGGAGCTGCACCTGGAGAACATCCACAACACGGGGGATGCCGCCATCACGGCGACCGTGGCTGAGGGAGCCAGGGTGTACATCGGGCCTGTCAATCAGGAGAGCGGAGAGGGAAGCCTCATACTGAGCGGGACGAACGCGGAGATATACGTGGACACGCAGCACGGCTCCATGTTCTACAAGCAGGGAACGGGCAAGTACACCTTCGGCAACAAGGTGAATGTGGAAGGCGGCGATTTGTACATGAGCTACGAGGGCGCCCTGGTGTGGAAGGACGGCGTCACCGGCGTGGAGAGCAATCCCCTGACGAGCGCGCAACTCGGCGTGGACGGCGGGCTTACCCTGCACTACGTGGACGGGGCGGACAAGACGCTGTTCCTGAGTTCCATGATCTTCACGGATGACGTCTTCGGCACGAATAGCGAGGGAGGGACGACGTATCTGAACATCGACATCACACGGGTTTCGGCCGCCAACTACCAGACCGGCATCGACCTGGGCATCGTGACGACGAAGACCGGGGAGGAGCTGGAAGCCGAACTTGAGCGGCTTAAGGCATTCCTCTATCTTTCCGGGATCGACAATCCGCAGAACCCGGAATTCACATGGCGGGACGGCGAGAGCATTGGCGGCGGAACGGGAACTCATCACCTGTACCTGACGCTGGACGGCTTCACCGTCTCGACGGGTTCCTGGGATTCCGCCTGGGGAGATGTCGGCGGATTGTCCGGCGCGCCGGTGGATTCCGATTTCAACGGCAGGACCTGGGGGGGCGGGAGTCCTGACCCATTTGACAGCGAGAATGAGAGTGTGAGCTTTGCTGACCACGCGCTGAAACTCGCCGACTCCAGGACGTACACCAAAGGCGGCGAGACGCTGATACGGCTGACGGCGGGGTCGAGCGAGCAGTACGCTTCTGTGGTGGGCGGCAAGGTGTTCCGTGACAAGGACACGACGTCGGTTCTGCACTATTCGAGCTACATCGACTTCAAGTACGATGGGGAGGCTGAGAACAAGCACCTGCACCTGCTGGTGGGCGGCGCGAGCTGTCTGACGACGGCGGGAGCCGACTTCTACGCGGGCTTCACCGGGGACACCCACATCCAGGTGGAAGGCGGGGGCGAGGTGGACTACATCGTGGGCGGCAACCACGTGAACAACTCTTCGTTCACCTTCAAGGGAGACAGCTTCATCAGCGTGTACGACGCGGAGGTGAAGGGCGGCATCGTGGGCGGCAGCACGCTGACGAGCGGCACGCCGAACACGAGCCTCTACGCCTACCGCGGCAACACGCACATTTTCCTCTACGAACCCCTGACGGGGAATGCCAGTAGCGCGCCGAAGATTTCTGACGGCACGCCGGAGGGCGAGGGGCACGAGTGGGGAGCCTTTGCAGCCATCGTGGGCGGCAACGCGTGGATCGACTCCAGCGGCGTGGATGCGGAGCAGAAGCAGATTCTCCCGAAGTTCTACGGCGATGCATTCATCACGCTGAATTTCGTCGGGGAACACCAAAAGGGCGAGGCAGACGAGGGGGAGCACTCGTACACCTCCCAGAAGAAGGGGACCTTCGACAAGGCCATCGTGGGCGGCAACTACACCACGGAGAAGTCCGCGACGGATTCGGGCGAAAGGAGGGGCAGCTTCACCGGGGACACCCACATCAGCATCACTGCCGTGACGCCGCAGCGGAACGGGACGTCGATTGACGCAAACAGCGGGCATATCTTCACACAGGGCATCAACGGCGCGAGCCGTCGCGAGGCGTTCGGCGGCGGCTGGACGGAGTTCACCGGGAACACGGACATCACCATCAACGGAGGTCTGTACCGCGATGTGATCGCGGGCGGGGCGTGGTTCGGGGACTCGGCAGCGGGTGAGCATAATCTGACCTTCACGGGCGACACGAGTATTCGGCTGGATGCCGGCTCCTTCTGGCGCGTGGTGGGCGGCAACTACACCGGTGGCGGCGCGGGAACGGGCAAAAACGAGACCACCGGCAAGACGGATATTACCATCGATGGGGAAAACATCGATTTCCGGAAGTCGAACCTCGTGGATTTTGCCTTCATCGTGGGCGGCGATTACTATGAGCACGACGGTCAGGACTACAACAAGCGCACCGGCGCGGAGCTGGACAGCGGAAAGAGGGTGGCGACGGAGGTGAAGATCTACTCCGGCACGTTCGACGACATCCACATCGTGGGCGGCGACTACGCGAACTTCAACGGGGTGACGAAAGCGGACGGAGGGTACAACGCGGAGATAGACGGGACGACGAGGCTGACCATCGGCAAGGCGGAGAAGGATTCGCTCGCGCCGACGATCAACGGCGTGGTGGTGGGCGGCAGCTACCTGACGGATACGGGCTCGGGCGGCGCGCTGAAAGTCAGCGATGTGGAGCTGACCATCAACAAGGGCACGATCACCGCCGAGAAGGGGGGAGGCCACGAACACGCGGGGCTGGCCGTGGTGGGCGGCAGCATGCTCATCGACACGGGCACGGGCGGCTCGCACACCATGATGGTGGGCGATACGACGCTGAACATCACGGGAGGCACGATTACGGGGCACGTGGTGGGCGGCAGCTACGTGAGCGACCACAAGCATTCGGAAAGCGGGGATGGTGAAGAGAAGCAGGATAACAAGCTGATCAGCGGCGACGTGACGATCAACCTCGGCGAGGATGCGTCCATCACGGGCAACGTGGTGGGCGGGCACTACAGCGACGTGCAGGATCACTCCGACCTGCTGATCTTCCATCTGATGAGCGCCGGGGAGATTCAGACGCCGGCGGCCATCGCCATCAACGTGAACGGCGCGGACATCGACGGCAACATCATCGGCGGCAACTACCGCAAGACGAACTGCGGCAGGGAGCCGGATGAAGGCGCGACGTTGCAGATGTCGAAGGATAAAGTCACGATCGACCTCCAGAGCGGCACGCTGAGCGGCGATGTGTTTGCCGCAGGCTGGCACGAGAACCTCGCGAAGGAGGGAGCTACCCCGCTGCAATCCACGACGAGGGAGGTGGACGTCACCCTCGGCACGGACTTCACGTTCATCGGCGAGGGCGAGCATGTGCTCTCCGGCGGCTACCGCAAGGCGGAGTACGGGACGGAGCGCGACACATCTAAGGTGGAGGATGCGAGCCTCGTCATCGAGGGCGCGCGCAGTGACCTCGAGAAGGTGACGCTGCAGGACTTCAATACCATCACCAACGAGAGCGATGTGACGGCGAAGGCGCTGGTGCTCTCCCACGATGTGGAGAATATCGGGACCTTCACGAAGGAGGGCGCGGGCACGCTGAAGGTGGGGTCGGTCTCCGGCGCGCAGGTGGCGGGCAGCGAGCGTCTCTTCGACGGGGTGCTGAACATCCAGGGCGGGCGCATCGAGGTGACCGGCGGGATGACGCTGGGCGGCGGGCTGC
>CANRDC010000051.1 GCA_947629245.1 uncultured Oscillospiraceae bacterium
GTCCTTTTGCACAGCGACCAAGGCGTACAGTACTCATCTGCCGGTTATTGCAACCTGCTTACACAATACAACGTCCTGCAGAGTATGTCAAGGGCTGGGGTGCCCCGGGACAACGCGGTGATGGAGAGCTTCTGGGGACGATTCAAGGATACGCTCCGCAAGCATTTCCGGTTCTGGGAGAGGGACGATCTACATGCTGTTGTGGCTGAGTGCGTCCACTATTTCAATTTCGTCCGGCCCGTCCGCAAGCTGAACGGAAAACCACCAGTCCTGTTCCGTACAGAACTGGTGGCCTAACCTGATACTTTTGTGTCTACCAACTCTTGACTATTTCACGGTTTCATCCGGCCCGCTCCTTGGATATGCCCGGCCGGAAGAGGGACTGTCAGCGCTGCACCCGGCCGGAGGCGTTCCCGCCGCAGAGGGAAAGCACGTCCTGCTCGCTGGCGAGATTGAAGTCGAATTCGATGGTCTGCTTGAGGCAGGAGGCGGCTACGGCAAAATCAATGATCTTCTGATCGTCGCCGGGCCACTTGCGCATGGCGTGGATCAGACCGCCGCCAAAGCTGTCGCCGCCGCCGACCCGGTCCACCAGGTGGATGCGGTAGTTCTTGGCGAAATACGCCCGGTCGCCGTCATATAGCATTCCGGACCAATCGTTGTCGCTGGCGGAGATCGAGCTCCGCAGTGTGATGGCGACCCGCCGGAATCCAAAGCGTTCCTGAAGCTGCCGGGCTACGCTGACATAGCCCTCTCTGTCCAGCTTACCCGCAGTCACGTCCGTATTTTCCGCCGCGATGCCGAACACATCCTTCGCGTCCTCCTCGTTGGCAATGCACACATCCACATAGGGCATCAGCTCTGTCATAATCTGGCAGGCGGTCTCGCGGCCCCACAGCTTGCCTCGGTAGTTCAGGTCACAGGACACCGTTACGCCCTTGGCACGGGCCGTCTTTACCGCGTCCAGGCATACCTTCGGCATATCGCCGCCCAGGGCGGGCGTGATGCCGGTGAAATGGAACCAGTCCGCGCCGTCCAGCAGTCCGGCCCAATCGAACTCTCCGCGTCCGGCCAGGGCGATCGCGGAGCCGGCCCGGTCATAGATCACCTTGCTCCCGCGCTGGGAGGCGCCCTTTTCCACATAGTATACGCCCAGCCGGATCCCGCCGCGCAGCACGCCGCTGGTATCCACTCCGTACCGGCGTAGCGCGTTGACCGCGCACTGTCCCAGCTCGTGGGCCGGCACCTTGGACACGAACGCCGCCTCGTCGCCGTAGTTCGCCAGCGAAACGCACACATTGGCCTCGCCGCCGGCAAAGGATACGTTCAGACTGTCGGTTTGCAGCAGCTTCAGGTATCCCGGCGGGTTCAGCCGCATCATGATCTCTCCAAACGTCACGATCTTGCTCATTGTATGCTCTCCTCCTTATGCCTGTACGGCTTCCGTGAAAACGCGGGCCAATCTCGTTATGCGGTCCCACTGACCGTCGGCGATCAGGTTCTTTTTGACCAGACTGCCGCCTACGCCGACGCCCGCGGCGCCCGCCGCGACGAAGGCCGCCGCGTTCTGCGCGTCAACACCGCCCACCGCCAGCAGTGGGATGTGGGACAGGGGTGCCTTCAAAGCCTTGATATAGCCGGGACCCAGGGTATCCGCGGGAAACACCTTCACGAAGTCCGCCCCGGCCTGATATGCTCGGACGATCTCCGACGCCGTCATGGCGCCAGGCAGGGAGGCAAGGCCCAGGATCTTTGTCGCGCGGATGATCTGCTCGTCCGTATGGGGGGAGATGATGTACTGCGCGCCTGCCTCGTATGCCATGTTCAGCTGTTCGGCCGTGATCACGGTCCCCGCGCCGGGCAGCACCTCGCCGGCGAACTCCTCCGCGATCATGCGGATGCCGGCCGCCGTATCCTTCCAGGTCTCCGGCGCGTGCTGGTCGAAGGTGACCTCCACCAGACCGACGCCGCCCTCGTGCAGCGCCTGAATGAGGCGCCTGAGCTGCTGAGGCGGCAGCCCGCGTACAATGGCGATGAGCCTTTGCTTTTTGATCTCTTCCAGTATCATATCCTGTCTCCTTTCATAAGCTGCCGGCAGGCTGTGCGCAGACCGTGCAGCATATCTCTTCCAGATGTGGCGCCGCAGGCCGCGAGGACTTTTGCGCTCTCGGGCTGCGGCTTTGTGAGCAACCGTATCAGAGGTACTGCATAACAGCCCTCCTGGGCGCAGCGAAGATATTTCGCGCTGATGGCGGAGGTCCTGTCCAACGCTCCCGGCCGGCACCATATGCGGCCGCGAATCAGCGCGCTGATGGCCAGAAGAGCGTCGTCTGCCGACGGCGTTGAACCGACGCCCAGGCCCAGGATCGCGTCCATGGGCTCCAGACCGTCTCCACCCAGGGCCAGCTCTGCGGCATACTCTTCCAGGCACATTTCTGCTTTTTCCTGCCAATGGGGAGGGAGGCGATCCAGGCCGTCGGGCTCCCGTATCGACTCGCAGACGGCCAAAAGCTGCTCCAGATAGCACCACGTCAGAGTTGGCGGACAATAGGGGTGATCCACCCGGACGGATCGGCCGATCCACAGCCGAACCCTGCCAAGCAGCAGAGTGTCGCCCTTCCATTGGGTCGGAACGCCCTCCTGCGCGCGGAGCGCCTGGCAGGAGCTGCCATCCGGTAGGTATAGCGTGTCGGGCATATCCGGCATGACCGCGTCCGCCAGTGTCAGCATCCTCCCGGAGAACATCAGATTCACCGTCCGGCGGAATACTGAGTGGACCTGACCGGGGCCCTGGCAGGCCAGCATGCCAGGGGACAGCTTTCCGCGCTCTACCGCATACTCAGGCACCGCATTGTCCCCCGCGCAACCATCAGTTCCTCGTTGGTCTCCATGGTGTAGACCGCCACGGGGCTTTCCGGCGTGCTGAGCTTCCCGTCCCGGCGAACCGGATCCAACGGGAACTCCAGCGCCTGGCATACGCGCACGCGCACCTCGGGACTGTGCTGGCCGATGCCGCCGGTGAAGCAAATAGCGTCCAGCCCGCCCAGATAGACCCGAAACATGCCGATGTACCCCACCAGTTCGTCGCAGAAGGCGTCAAAGGCCAGCTTTGCACGGGCGTTGCCGTCCCGCATGGCCTGGAGGATGTCCCGCATGTCGCCGCTCACGCCCGATATCCCCAAAAATCCGCTCTGGTGGGTCAGGGCGTCCATCACCTGCTGCCGGGAGCCGAGCTCCTTGTCCAGCATGGGCAGGCAGAACGGATCAAAATCGCCCACCCGGTCGTTTTGAAACAGACCGCTCTGGGGCGTCGCGCCCATGGAGGCCGCGATGCTCTTCCCGTCCAGGATGGCGCACAGGGAAGAGGACCCGCCCAAATGGATGGAGATGACCCGCCGGGCCTGGGGTTCCAGCTGGGCCATGCGCATGGCGATGTAGCTGTGGCTGGAGCCGTGGAAACCATACCGGCGCACGCCGTAGCGCTCCACCCACTCGTAGGGAACGCCATAAATGGCCCGGTACAGGGGGATGGTGGCGTGAAAGGCCGTCTCGAAGCAGGCGACTTGGGGCAGCGCGGGATACCGGGCGGCGACGGCCCGCATCATCCGCAGATACATGGGGTTGTGCGCCGGCGCGAAGGAGCTGTAGCGCTCCATCTGTTCCATCACCCTGTCGGTCACGAGCGCGGCTCCGCTCAGGCTTCCGCCGTGGACGGCCTTGTAACCCACGGCGTCAAGCGCCTCCAGCCCAGACAGCACGCCCAGGCCGGTCAGAAGCTCCAGCATCTTGGCAAATGCGTCCTCATGCCGGGGGCAGACGGCTTCTCCACGCTGCTGGATCGGCAGACGCAGTTCCCAGGGACTCGCCGCCGCGCCAATGCGCTCTACGCCGCCGTGGGCCAGAACGGTCTCCGACCCGTTCATTTCGAACAACTTGAACTTGAAGCTGGTAGACCCCAGGTTCAGCACCATGACTTTCATTGTCTGTTCCTCTCCTCAGCTGCGATACCGTGCGCCGAACGCCCGCATGGCCTTCTGGAAGCACTCCATGGGCACGCGGGCCATGCCGGCGCCAATCAGGCCGCCGTCCCGATGGAACATGCCGCCGTGAATCGCCGGCAGGATGCCCGTTTTGAGTACGAGCCGCATGTCGATGCCCACCGGCAGAAAGTCGAAATCCAGCGCGGGGATGGGGAAGTTGTGGTTCCGGGAGATGCAGATCCGCTCCATCTCCCGGGTCTGGGCGATGGCCTGCTGGTTTGTCATGCCCCGTAGGTTGCAGACGATGGGACTGGCTGCGGCCGCGAGGCCGCCCATCCCGTAGCACTCCACCACGCAGCTGTCGCCGATCCAGGGAAGCTGATCGTCGCGGGTGAATTTGCTGGAGGTATAGCGTCCCTCCATCATCGGCGCGGACGTGCAGAACCACTGCCCGGGCAGGCCGGCGATCTTGATGCCGAATTCTACGCCGTTGCCGCATACAGCGGTGACCATGGTGGAATACTCTGTCCCCTCCGCTGCCGCGAGGGCGCTACGGGCGGCGCCCTGTCCGTAGCAATGGAAGAACCGCGGCGTCTCCACGATGTATCGCACCGCTCGCAGGATATCCTCCTTCGGCCGATCCATCTTGAACAGGTCCGGCAGGATCTGCTTGTCAAACAGCAGATCGCTGGCCGTCTGGCGGGTATGGTTTTCGTCGCCCATCTGCATGCTCTCGGCCAGGATCGGCTTTATGGACAGCCCGCCGCGCTTGTAGAGCATTTCCCGGATGATGGGGAAGATATCCTCCCGCATGATGCGCAGATTCTCCGCGATCTCCTTTGAATACAGGCCCCAGCCGCAGAAGCCGCCCTGGAAGCGGATGCCCTCCGCCGGGAAGGTGGCGGCCCGCTTCCCGCTGCGCCGGTCCTCGATCACGTTCATCGCGACCGACTTGGTAATGATGCCGGTCCCGGCGCCCACGGTGTTGTGGTCCAGGGCGCTCTCGATCTTTACTTCGCCCGCGCGGATGCGCGCCACGGCCTCCTGCTCGTCCTTCGCCCAACCCTCGAAGAGCATGGCGCTGACCATGCCGCGCTTGTGCAACATGACCATGTTTTCATAGTCGATCGGCGGGCCGGAGTGGAGGATCATGTGGTCCTCCAGCCCTTCTACGCACTCCCCGGCCGGCTGGATGTCTATCCAGACAGGATCGCTGTCTACGATGGCCTCGACGGCCTTCGCGTTGGCCTGCTCGATCTTTTCGCGAATATCCATATGAGTCTGTCCCCCTATTCCTTTACAGAAACTTGTCCAGAAGTTCCTCGATGTCCTCATCCTGCTGGACCGGTGGCTGCCATTGGATCTGTGCGGCCTTGGCGCCCTGTGCAAGCAGCGCCTCGTAAAAGTCCTGAAGGCCCACGTTGATCACTCTGAGCTCAGCATTCTCCTGCATGTTAACGCCTCCCCTCCATACGGGCCAGCATGGCGGCCGCCAGCCAGGCGGACTGATAGTTGCTGTCGGTCACGACGCAGCCCGCCGCCTCCAAGGCACGCCTCGCGCCCGAGATATCCTGCGGATCGGCCTCCGCTCCGCAGATGGCTGCGATAAACCTCACCTCCGGATGCGCCTGGATGACCGGCACGAAGGGCATGATCGGATCGGCGTGCACGCCGGGACCCGTTATGAAGTCCAGCACCACCACGCCCGTCTCGCCGTCCGCCAGCTCCTGCTCCAGACGCCTCAGCCGCAATGCGGGATCGAAGATGGGGTGGGGCGCCTCGGCGGTGAATTCCTCCGCGCCCAGATCCAGGATGGCGTGTCCCTTGCTCCGGTGGGGGTCGTCCAGCCTGGACGCGTAAACGGTGTCCAGATTGGAATACAGCGGGATCTGGGGACAGCGCTCATGAAAGAGGATCATCGCCTCCTCCGTGAAGGTGCCGCCGCAGTAGAGCCCGCGCAGATACCGCCGCTCCCGCGGCAGTCCGTCCGCCAGCGCTGCGGCCAGGGCTTCCAGCTGCCCGCGGGTGCGTCCAGGGGCGTGGACCTCGCCGCCCAGCATCGCCACCGACAGTACGGCGGCCTCCTCCAGACTCCAGGCGCCGTGGACGCGCCGGCCGTCGAACAGCCTCTTTGGCGCGCCCAGAAACACCGCCGTTACCGGCTTGTCCAGCTTGTCGGCCTCGTCCAACACCCGGCCCATCACTGCGGGATCGGCTACCTTGGAGACAAGGCAGATCACCTGTGTCTGCGGATCGTTCGCCAGGCGTTCCAGGGCCATCAGCATGGTGATTCCGCCGATCTGCGGCGACAGATCCCGGCCGCCGGTGCCGATGATGCAGCTTACGCCCTGCCCCATGTGCTCCACAAGGCAGGCCACCTCCTGCGCGCCGGAGCCGCTGGCGCCGATGATGCCGACCGCGCCTTTGCGCACGATGCTGCCGGCCGCCAATGCCACGCCGCCCAGCAGCCCCACGCCGGCGTCCGGCCCCATGACCAGCCGGCCCTTTTCCCTGCCCAGCTGCTTGCAGGCCAATTCATCTTCCAGCGAGACATTGTCAGAGAAGACGAAACAGTCCAGGCCCCGATCCAACGCCTTCCGGATCTCCGCCGCCGCATATTCGCCGGGCAGGGATATCTGGACCAGATCGTAAGGATCGGCCGTAAGATCAATGGCGTTCACGTCGCTGTAGACGTTCCCGCCCAGCGTGCTCCGGTGATCCAAGATGTCGAGTCCGATCTGATAGGCTCGCTCCTGGTCGCCCGGATCCGCGTCTATGGCAATGATCAGATCGTTCTTGCCGGTTCCCTGGGGTACGTCATAACCGAGATCGGACAGCAGAGCCACGTTGGCGGGCGTACCCATGTCGCTCTCCGCACCGAAGATACCTTCCACCTGATTGATTTTTTCTGCCACATTCATCAACGTGACGGAATCCACATAGCGATTTTTCAGAACATATACTTTCTTCAACGTCACACCTCCTCCTTGACGCATCCGGCCAGGGACTGGATCAGGCGGTAAGGGGTCTCGGACAGTCCTTCGCCGTCCAGACGCGTATGACACCCCACAGAGCTCTTTCTCTCATAAGCCCCCCGGCACACGAGCCGTGCCGTCGTCAGGTCATTGAGCAGCCGCAGCCGCTCGAATTCTTCTTTTGGACTGGCGCAGCCCGCGGCTTGCGCCTGCTCACGAACGGCCTCCAGCTCGTCGAGAGCTGTCCGCAGGCGCTCGTCCGTGCGCAGCACGCCGGCGCCTTCGGCCAGAGCCTCTTCCATGCGCCGGCGTAGCGCCCTCAGATCTGCGGCGATCCCCGGACCTGTCAGTAGGCCGCGGATCCATTCCTCCCAGCCCCCTGTTACGGGCTGCATGTCCGCGACGTCCCGGGCGCAGCTCTCGCCGGCCCGGCGGCCGAAGACCAGTGCCTCCAGTCCCGCGTTCCCGCCGATGCGGCCGGCGCCGTGTATGCCGCCGGTCACCTCGCCACAGGCGTACAGCCCGGGAACATCCGTCCGGCAGTCGGCTCCGATCATCACGCCGCCCAGCGCCGTGTGCGGCGCCGGGGCGATCTCCATCATCTCCCGGGTAATGTCGATATTGACGCGTTTATAGCGCTCCACATAGGCCGGATAGCCGGTTCGCAGCCGTGTTTCCCCCACGCCGGTGGCGTCAAAGTAGACGCCGCCGTGATCGGTTCCACGCCCCCGTGCCAGAATCTGCGCGATGCGGCGCGCCATATCCTCCTTGCAGACGCGCTCTCCGTTGACCGGATCATATTCCAGCATGAACCGTTTGCCGTCCCGGTCCCGCAGCACCGCGCCCTCGTAGAACATGGTCGTGATCACGCTGGTGCCTCGCAGAGCGGGTGGCCATACGGCGGCGCTGGGCTCGAACTGGATGAATTCCATGTCCGTAAGGCGGCATCCGGCCTCATAGGCCATCGCGGCCCCGTCCCCGCCGGAGTCATGCTTGTTGGTGGAGAAAGGGTAGATACCGCAAAAGCCGCCGCTGGCCAGGATGACGCTTCGCGCGGCGATGGTCATCCACTCGCCGCGCTCGGTGCACACCAGCGCCCCGACGGCTCTCCCGTTCTCCGTGCGCAGACGCAGGGCCCGACGGCCTGGAAGCCGATCGACCTTGCCCTCCAGCGCGCCGCACAGTTTTTCCAGGATCGCGGGGCCGGTCTCGTTGCCGATGCTCACGACCCGCGGATAGCTGGCGCCCAGGGGCTTGAGCAGCTGATAGCCGCCGTCCTGGCGGTTGAATTCCAAACCCAGATCCTGTATCCCTTCCAAACAGGATCTCGCGTCCGAGCTCAGTGCCCGGATCAGTTCCGGCCGGCTGAGCCCCCGGCCGCTTGCCATGACGTCCTGATAGAACGCCTCTTCCGAGTCCCCCCGGCTCACGGGTACGCTGATCCCGTGGATCCAGGGGGACGCGCCTCTTCCGTCGGAGAGGATCAGCGGGCGAAGCTGCGAGTTGTCGATGAGATACTTCGCCGCCATCAAACCGCTGAGTCCTCCGCCGATGATCAGAACATCTGCCTTTCGGTGCTCCATACCGTGTTCCTCACGCTTCCCAAATGCCGCCTTTGGCCATGGAGCCAACATTTTTGGCGAACAGCCGCAGATACCGGTGGTGTTCCTTGCCGGGGAACTCCCAGTCGAAGTGCTTGGCCCGCTCCGCGATCTCTTCATCGGTGACCAGCATATTGATCTTCCGCTCGCGCACATTGATCTCCACCTGGTCGCCGTCCTGGATCAGGGCCAGCGGACTGCCCAAGGCAGCCTCGGGACTCACGTACCCCACGGACAGGCCGCTGGTGCCGCCCGAGAAACGGCCGTCGGTAATGATGGCACAGGAATTGTACAGTTCCGGGAGCCCCTTCAGCTCCTCCTGAAAGGTGAAGGCCGTCGTACCGAAACGGCCCTTCAGACCCATGTAACGCAGCACGATGGCGTCGCCCGGCTTGATCTCGCCGGCGCGTAGCGCGTCCAGACCGGCGTGCAGGCTGTCAAAGCAGCGGGCGGAACCCTTATATGTCATCAGACAGGCGGGTACTGCGGCGATCTTGAGGATAGCGCCCTCGGGCGCCAGGTTGCCGTAAAGCACGCCGATGCCTGGCTCGCTGCTGACGGGATTGTCCAGGCTGCGGATCACGTCATCGTTGTAGCGGGGCGCGTTCTCCACGTTCTCCCGAAGCGTCTTGCCGGTGACCGTCAGCACTTCGCTGTTCAGCTTCGGCAGCAACTGCCGGAGCATGGCGCTCATGCCGCCCGCCAGGTCGAAATCCTTCACGGAGTACTCGCCGCCGGGGGCCAGGTCGCTCAGCAGCGGCACGGCGTTGGACGCCTCATCGAAATACTTCCACCAGGGTAGGTCGTAGCCTGCCTCGTGGGCGATGGCCGGAAGGTGAAGGATCAGATTGGAGGAGGCCGCCACGGCCATATCCAGCGCGATGGCGTTTTTGATAGCGTCAACCGTCATGATCTGGCGGGCCGTGATGCCGTCTTCGACCAGCTTCATGATCTGCTTGCCCGCTTGATAGGCCAGAAGCCGGATGGAACTGCTGACAGCGGACATGGTGGAGTTGTTGGGCAGGGTCATGCCCATGGCCTCGGCGGCCATGCACATGGAGTTGGCAGTGGTCATGGACGTGCAGGCGCCGCAGATGCTCCAGGAGTGCGAGATCAGATCCTCATACAGCTCCGGGTCGATCTTGCCCTCGGCCATGGTACCCACCTTGTCCTGGGCGCGGATGTGTAAGACCTCCTGGCCCCGTACCTGGCCGTGGGGCATGTAGCCGCCGGTCACGATGATGGTGGGGATATCCAGACGGGCGGCGGCCATCAGGTGACCGGGTACAATGGAGTCGCAGGTGGACAGCATGACCATGCCGTCGAAGAAATTGCCCTCTACCGTGATCTCGACCTGGTCGGCGATGGAATTCCGGCTGGGGATCTCGATATATTTGGGATCCTTCAGCACCATGCCGTCGCAGATCGCGGTCGTCATGACCTCCAGCGGCAGGCCACCCGCCTCGCGGATGCCCTGCTTGACCCGTGCGGCCAGTTGATCCAGATGTACATGTCCGGGGTTATACTCGTTCCAGGAGTTCACGACCGCGATCAGGGGGCGGTGCAGTTCCTCCTCGGAATAGCCCATGCCAAGCATCAGGCCGCGCCGGCACTCAGCGGCCTCGCCAAACTCCCAATTCGAGCGCATGTCGGCGTATGTTTTCTTTCCCATGTTCACAGATTCCTTTCATTGTTGTATGTTTTGCCGCGAGGGGCTTTTGACCCCTCGCGTGGGACAACAGTTTACGCGTACAGCCAGCAGGCAATGAGGCGCCCATCCGGCAGCTTCTGGACGGGCGGCACTTGCTTGCAGCACTCCCTCGCGTGGGGACAGCGCGGGTGGAACGCGCATCCTTTGGGGGGGCGGATGGGACTGGGTACCTCGCCGGTGAGCACCTCGCCGGTTCGCTGCTCACCGATCTTGGGCGCGGCCGCCAGCAACGCCTGTGAATAGGGATGCAGCGGCTGGGCGAATAGCGTTTCCTTGTCCGCCATCTCGATGATCTCGCCGAGATACATCACCGCCACACGGTCGCAGATATACTTGATCACGGACAGATCATGGGATATGAACAGATACGTCAGGCCGTACTGGCTCTTCATCTCCAGCAGCAGATTGATCACCTGGGCCTGGATGCTCACGTCCAGAGCGGAGACTGGTTCATCCAGGACCATGAACTGCGGATGCAGCGCCAGGGCTCTGGCGATGCCGATGCGCTGCCGCTGGCCTCCGGAGAACTCATGGGGGCATTTTTCCATGGCGTCGGGATTCAAACCAACATCCGCCAGCAGCTGCGCCACCTTCTCGCGCCTTTCCCGCTTGGTTTTTGCCAGACCATAAATGACCATGGGCTCGCTCACGGCGCTGTAAATGTTTTGCCGTGGGTCGAAGGAGGCATACGGATCCTGAAACACCATCTGCATCTTGGCGCGCTGTTCCTTGAGGGCTCGGCCTTTCATGGAAGCCAGGTTCTTTCCCTCCATGAGCACCTCGCCCCCGGTGGGCCGGAGCAGCTGGAGGATCAGCCGGCCTGTGGTGGATTTGCCGCATCCGGACTCGCCCACCAGGCCGAAGGTCTCCTGGGGCATGATATCGAAGCTCACGCCCCGCACGGCGCGTAGGTTCTGTTTCTTTTCCAGCATCCCGCCCTTTATGCGGAACACCTTCTCCAGGCCACGTACCTGGATAAGAGGTTCTTTATACGAAGCAGTCATCACAATACGGCCTCCTTATCCTCAAGATGACAGGCGATCCAATGCCCGGGTTCGATCTCCCGCAGCTCCGGGATGGTTTCGTGGCACGCGGACATGGCCCGTCTGCACCGGTTGGAGAACCGGCATCCGCCGGGCATGTTCGCCAGGCTGGGAATCATGCCCGGGATGGGCATGAGCTTGCCGTCGCTCAGAGAGCTGGTCGGGATGCAGCCCAGCAGATCCACTGTATACGGATGCTGCACATGGTCGAAAAAGCCGTCCGCGTACCGCTCCTCCATCTTCATGCCCCCATACATGACGATCGTGCGGTCGGATATCTGCGAGACCACGCCCAGATCGTGGGTGATGAAGATGATGGACATGTCCAGATCCTGCTTCAGTGTCTCCATCAGCCGGAGGATCTGCGCCTGGATGGTGACGTCCAGCGCTGTGGTGGGCTCATCCGCGATCAGGATATCCGGGTCGCAGCTCAGGGCCATGGCGATCATCACGCGCTGGCGCAGACCGCCGGACAGCTCGTGGGGAAAGGAGTGGACCCGCTTTCCCGGCTCGGGAATGCCCACCCTCTCCAGTAGTTCCGCCGCGTAGCGCATGGCTTCTTTTGTATTCATGCCCTTGTGCTTTTTCAGCACCTCGCTGATCTGATATCCTACCGTATAGACAGGATTCAGCGATGTCATGGGCTCCTGGAAGATCATGGAGATCCGGTTGCCGCGGATGCCCTGCATCTGCTTGTTGGTGAGCCCTGTCAGCTCTTGTCCCTGGAAGCGGATGCTCCCATTGGTTACCCGGCCGGCCGGCTGGGGCAGAAGCCCCATGATGGACAGTGCGGTCACTGACTTGCCGCTGCCAGACTCTCCCACGATGCACAGCGTCTCTTTTCGCCCCAAATCAAAGGACAAATGATCCACGGCGGTCAACTCGCCCCGTTCCGTTTGGAAGGTGATGGTCAGGTCTTTCACATTCAGCAAAGCGTCATTCATCGCGTCACGTCCCCTTTACAATATCCCGGAATTTGGGATCGATGTTGTCGCGCAGCAGGTCGCCCATGATGTTGATGGACAGCACGGTCAGCACGATGACCAGGCCGGGAATCACCACCATCCAGGGCGCCCGGGTCATAAACCGGCTGCCCTCCGAGAGCATGTTGCCCCATGTGGGATACTGCGGCGGGATGCCGAGACCCAGGAAATCCAGCGCCGCCATTTGCAGCAGGGCGGAGGAGAATGTGAATGTGGCCTGGACGATGATGGGCGAGACCAGGTTCGGCACGATGTGCCGCAGGATGATCCGCAGCGTGCTCGCTCCCTGGGCGTGCATGGCCTCGATGTAGGTCTCCTCCTTGATCTTCAGCGTCAGGCTGTATATGATTCGTATCATACGGGTCATATAATAGGCGCCAATGGCAATGACCACGTTAAACACGCCTGAGCCCATGATGGCCATGAGCATCATGGCCAGTAGCAGGGGAGGGAAGGCCATGAGCACGTCCGCCAGACGCATGATCACCATCTGGGCCGACCGCAGGTATCCGGCCACCACACCCAGAAGCACCCCCAGTACCACCGCAAAGACCACGATCCCCAGGGAGCCGACCAGGCTCATGCGCGTGCCGTAGATGATGCGCGAGAAGATGTCCCGGCCATAATTATCGGTTCCCAGCCAATAGGTACTGTTGATGGTGGACAGACGATCCTTACCGTGGGTCTCATTGGGGTCGAACGTGGAGATCAGCGGCGCGAAGATCCCGCAGATCAGCACGGCGATGAGGAACACCGATGCTACTATGGCGACCTTTCGTTTTCTCAAAAGATTGAACATATCGGGTACTCCTCTCTAAATCATTTCGCGCTGGTATAGCGGATGCGTGGGTCGATCTTTGCGTAAGAGATGTCCACCAGGAGGTTGATGATCATGAATACGAGGGCGATGATCAGGATCACGCCCTGAATGACAGGGTAATCGCGCAGCATGATGGAGGACACCAGCAGCTGTCCGACGCCGGGCAGGGAGAACACGCTCTCTGTGACCACCGTGCCGGAGATCAGGCTGGCGAACACAAAGCCCAGAGAGGACACCACCGCGATCAGGGAATTGCGGAAGACATGTTTGATATACACGGCATTCTCCGTCAGTCCCTTGGAGCGGGCCGTGCGCACATAGTCCTCCTTGATCACGTCCAGCATGCTGGAGCGTGTCATGCGGATGATGAGCGCTGTATTGGGCAACGCGATGGAGATGCTGGGCAGGATCAGATAGCGCAGATTGCTCCAATCGCCCGATCGAAAGACGGACGGGAAGCCCGAGGTGGGCAGCCAGCCAAGTTTCACTGAGAACAGGAGCATCAGATTCAGTCCCAGCCAGAAAGCCGGCACCGAGGCCAGAAACATCGCCAGGGACGATATCCCCTGATCCAGCCATGTATTTACTTTTACTGCCGCTATGATGCCGATCGGCAAGGAGATCAGCACGATGAGGATCATCGCCATCACGCCCAGCAATACGCTTGTCTCCGCCCGATCAGCGATCGTAGCCATAACAGATTTGTTCTGGAAAATCGAATCCCCCAAATCCCCGTGGACCACTTTTCCCATCCAGATGAAATACTGGTTGACCAGAGGCTGGTTCAGGCCCATCTCCTCCCGCATCTGTTCAATGCTCTCCTCTGTCGCGGAGTCTCCCAGCATGGTGATCGCCGGGTCGCCCGGGATCAGATGAACCATCAAAAAGACCATGATGGAAGTGAGGATCAGGGAAGGGATCATGCTCAGAACACGTTTGATAATATAGCGAAGCACGCCTTTCCTCCCTTTTTCGGAAAGGCCCTGTCCATTTCTGGCGCCAAAGGAGTCCAGCGACAGACAGGGCCGATATCATAGGTTTAAGATGTCTTTGCGCCAGCCGCTCACGCGAGCGTCACGCGCCAGAAGCAGGGCCACAAAGGCACGCGCTCATCCAGACCGGTGAGCCGGACGGAATACACGTCGAACTCATAGCAGTCGCCTGTCTTGATGACGGGAATCTGCTCGTAGGTCAGGGCCTGGATATCGCTCCAGATCTTTGCCTGCTTCTCCGGGTCGGTCTCCGCCACATACTTGGAGACCAGATCCCGCTTCTCCTCGGTATCCCACCAACCGGCGTAGCCGGCGTTCATCCAGTTGTAGATGATGGGCTCAGGGGAGAAGATGTGATGGGTGAAGTGGATGTCCCACTGGGTCTCGTCGGCGCGCTTGGCCTGCTGGGCCGCGGCGTCCAGCCGCTGGGCGTCCACGTTGAAGCCGGCCGACTCCAGCTGCTGAGCGATGACCGTGCAGATGTCCACATGCAGCTGCTGGGTGTTGTTGATCAGGATAACGATGGGCTCGCCCTGATAGCCTGCTTCTTCCGCCATCTGCTGGGCTTTCTCGGGATCGGCCTGGTTCCAGGTGTCGATGCCTTCTTCAGAGTAGAACATGTTCCATTCCGGGTTGATCGAGCCGTTCAGATCCCACAACTCCTCGGGCCCGACCGCGATCGACATGATCTCCTCCATGTCCAGCGCCGTCAAAACCGCCTGCCGCAGCTTGTAGTTGTCCTTGAAAATACCTGCCTTGGAGTTGAAGAACATCAGCGGCATCTTGGTGCCCTTGTTGATGCTGACGACCACGTCCTTGTTGGCGGACAGATCCTCATACATGTCGCTGGTGGCAATGCGCACATAGTCATAGTCGCCGGCCAGCAGACCGTTGATGCGGGTAGAGGCGTTGGCTACGGGGATGAAGTCGATCTCGTCCATCTGACCGGTGCGATCGCCGGACAGGCCTTCGGCCTCTTCGTCCCGGGCCGCATAGTCCTCGTATTTCTCCAGCTTGAAGTAGCGAGCCTGCTCATGCTCCACGAAGCAGTAGGGACCCGTGCCGATGTACTGATCCTCACTGATAGGCTCTTGGGTCGCCGCCTCGGCCACTTCCTTGGGATAGATCGCGGGGCCGCCGTTGATGAAGGCGAACAGGTTCTTCCATGGGGAATAGGGCTGCTTGAAGTTCAGCGTGATGGTGTATGCGTCCTCCACCTCGATGCTGTCGATGTACTCGCGCATCTGGGAGGAACGCGAGCCGTACTCAAGCCATCGGGTCAGAGAGGCGTAGACGTCTTCCGCCGTCATCTCTTTCCCGTTGTGGAAGGTCACGCCCTGCCGCAGGGTGATCTTTACTACCTTGCCGTCCTCCAGGGTCTCGTCAGACTCTGCCAGCAGTGGAACGGCGTTGTAGTCCTCGTCGTAGGTGTAGAGAGTTTCGAAGATGTGCTGTCCGATGGTGCTCGCGCAGTCGTTCGTGACGACCTGGTTGTCCAAGGTATTGGGCTCGTTCTCCACCGCGACGCGCAGCACTGTGGGCTCCTCCTCTGCCGCTATAGCAAAGGGGGACGCCATCAGTGTGAGCAGCATCACGGCCATCATCACCGAAGACAGGAACCGGAACTTCTTTGACTTCTTCATGGGGATACCTCCTTTTAATTTTTCACAGCGTATGGCGCGCTGTGATCTCCACATCTGGCAGGTCTGGCTGCTGCCGGGTCGGTTTGGAAGTCGCCAGCCTCTCCGGCGTTGTCCTTCGCTGCTTTTGTGCAATTTGATTATATCTGCTGGTTTTTGGGGGCGCAATAGGCGAAAATTTACCAACTATGCAGGATTTTCACGAACTATCTGCCAGGCTTTTTTATCTGTGCGCCGCTTGACAGAGGCGGCAATTGTGCGTATGCTTGAAGAAAGTGCACGCCTTATGACCGCTTGTCCGTCGGCAAACGGGCCGCGTCTCGCGAAGGGGAGGAACGTGATGTCCCTGAGAGGACCCTATTATAAGCAACTGCTCAAATCCCATCTGCTGGTGATCCTGGTGCCGCTGCTGATCATGTGCATGCTGCTGTACAGAGGTATGCGCACGCTGAGCACAGAGATCCGCCAAGGGCAGCTTGCGCTCATGACCCAGAGCAGCGAATACATCACGCGCCGCCTCAACGAGGTGGACCGGCAGCTCCAGACGATGCTCAAGGACGAAAAGATCCAGCGTCTTTCGGAGGGCGTGGACGAGACGGACTGCCTTGCCGCGCTGACCGTTTACACGGACTACGCGACGGGCCTGGACAGCCTTGCCGTGCTGCCCCAGAACTCTCCCAGCCTGCTCTATACCTCCGACGGACCACAGCCCCAGGACACGCTTCTTACGGAGCAATGGAAGCTCACAGCGCAGGAGACCGCCTCCTGGCGCACCTATATCTCCGATCACCGGAGCCATTTGAACTATTTTCGGGACAGCGGCATCCTCATGCGCATCGTGCCGTTTCCCCAGGGCGGCTGTCTGATCGCCGTGCTGTCCGGCGATCTGATGTCCGAACTGGATTCCGCGCTGGATGCTACCAGCGCGGGCGCCGCGCTGGTACTGTGCGGGAGCGACGGCCAGCCGCTCTATGCCGTGGATAGAAACGGACTTCTGCTCACGTCGGGTCTCCGGGAGGCGGCCTTCGCGGCTGTGTCGGATGAGAGCTTCCTGTATCAGGGTACGAGGTACTGGGACTTGGCCGTGACCATCGAGGGTACCTCCTGGAAGCTTCTCGTCATATTGCCCAACGCCGTGCTCCGCTCCCGTATGCACTCGGCGTCTCAGTTTCTGCTGGTGTCCGGCACTGTATTGCTGGCGGTGTGCCTGGCGCTGGCGGTCACACGCCGCCAGTATCGGCCGATCCAGCATCTCTCTTCTATGGCCATGCTCGGAGAGGATGACCAATCCTCCAACGAGCTGGAGTCCATCTCGTCCCGCCTGGATGTGACGCGCACGCTCTCCCAGACCGCTCTCGTCCAGCGACGGATGTTGATGGAGAGCACGATCTTCCGTCTGATCCAGGGTCACAGCATGGGATGGGACGACGCCCTTCACGCCATGCGTACCCTGAACATGCTCTCGGACGCCAAGGTGCTGACCGTTATCCGCATTCGTATGTTCACTACGCCCCAGCCCATCAGTCACGATGCGCTGCTGGACTATATCCACGCCAGATACTCCCGGCAGGATCGTGCCTACGCCATTGAAATGGCGCTCAACGGCGAACCGGCGGTCGCAATGGTGGTCAAGCTCCTCTCGGCGGTGCCGGAGGAGGAGATCAAAGCCGTCGTCAATGACTTGTCCATCTTTGTCCGCCACCAGATGAAAGTGGGCTGCTTTTTCGGCGTCGGCAGCATCGTACCGATGGATCAGCTGCCTACCTCCTGCATCGAGGCCAGCATCGCTCTGGAACATCCGATGGACGCCGATGCCCAGCAGATCATCCGCTTCAGCGACCTGTCCAACGTGACGCTGGAGATCGATCCCCAGTTCCAGCGGATGACGATGCTCTATGTCCACGGCCTGAAAAACGCCGGCGAGAGCAGTCCGCAGCCCCTTTTGGAGGAGCTTCTGGAGTATCTCGACAGCTGCGCGGGCAGATCGCTGTGGCAGTTTTACTCCTTCAGTTTCGCCGAGGCGTTGGTGCAGCTTCTGAACGACGAGCGATCCACCCGTTTCCGTCAAGCGGCAGACAGTCCGAACATCTCGACCATTCTGACTATCGCCCTGTCCACATCTAACCCGAAGGAGTATGACGAACTGATCCGTCAGGCCGCTCAGCTCATGCTGGACGCCTCTCTCGCCTGGGACGCGCAGCAGGCCAGCGACACCCAGGGCAGGGTCCGCCGCTGGCTGGACGACAACCTGACCAATCCGCTCCTGTCCCTGGAGATGATGACAGTGGACTTCGGATTCTCCAGCACCTATTGGAGCCGGTATTTCAGCGAGCAAATCGGCACGCCCTTCAATGAGCTCGTGTGGCGCCGGAGGTGCGCCCTGTTCAAGGAGCAGCTGGTCGCCACATCCCGGCCCATCAAGGCCCTGGTCAACGAGGTGGGATATCTTGACGTGTCCAGTTTTTCCCGCCGGTTCAAGCTGGAGGAGGGACTCACGCCCGGCCAATGGCGCCAGCTCTACCAGAAGAATGAAAAAGTTGAAAAAGATGCAAATAATAAATAAATGAAAGCGGCCGGTCCGGATCCTCGGGATCTGACCGGCCGCCTGAAAATATAAAGGTATAAAGTAAAATGCGCAAAGGAATGTACTGCCCCATAAG
Source organism: uncultured Oscillospiraceae bacterium (assembly GCA_947629245.1). Lineage (GTDB taxonomy): Bacteria > Bacillota > Clostridia > Oscillospirales > Oscillospiraceae > CAJOIG01. The sequence continues at coordinate 18,406 of CANRDC010000051.1, forward strand.
GAACGGACAGAGAAAAGAAGAGGTCCCTGCGTAGGAAATATAGGATTTAAGCAGAGTGGCGCAGCGAGAGCGGCGCCACTCCAGTTTTTAACTGGATGCGCTCATGGTTGTAGAAGTGGATGAAGCTGTCAATGCGTTCATTGGCCTCCCGGAAGGTTTTGGGTTTGTGCCTGTAAATGCACTCTGTTTTGAGGATGGAGAAGAAGTTTTCAGCCATGGCATTATCATAGCAGTTCCCGCGCCTTGACATAGACGGCGTTATGCCGTATTCTTGTGTCAGGTTAAAGTATGCTTGTGTGGTGTACTGAAATCCCTGGTCGCTGTGGAGGTGCAACTCTGCGGCGACCTTCTTTTTCTCCTTCTTCATTGCCAGCCGTATCGTGTCCAGAACAAGGTTCACGGTCTGCTGTGTTGCTGTCTTGTAAGCCACGATGCTGTTGTCATAGAGGTCCCGGATCATGGACAGGAACAGCACGCCCTGGCCGGTATGGATGTATGAGATGTCTGTCACCCATTTGCTGTTGGGCCTGTCCGCATGGAACTGCCGGTTCAGAAGGTTTTCGTACTTGTGTACCTGCTGGCCCATCTGTACCCACTTCCTGCGGCGGCGGATCTCGGACAGCAACCCATACTTCTTCATGACCCTGAGAACAGTTTTCCTGTTCCTGTGGATGCCCCGTATCTCCAGCCAGCGCCACACGCGGCGGTAGCCGTATGTCCTGTCACAGCTATCTTGACATTTTTGGATAGCTTTTGCAAGATCTTCGTCTGCCTCGGGCCTTCCCAGTTGCTTGACAAAGGCATAATAGCCGCTGCGGGAGACTTCAAAGAACCGGCACATCACCTGTACCGGGTACTGGTCCCGGTGGGCGTAGATCACATGGTATTTCGCTTTTGGCCTCACTTCCTTTCTGTGAATTGCAGAAAATCCCGCAGCAGCTGGTTCTCCATCTGCAGCCTGGCGATCTCTTTCTCGTATTCTTCCTCGCGGCTCAACGGACGTTTTCTTGGCCGTCCTTTTGGTTTAGGCGGTATCCCTGCGGCTATCTTTGCCTGCCTTCGGTTATAGCGGGTGACCCATGTCTCGACCTGCCTCTTTGTCAAGCCCAGATGTTCTGCAATCTCCCGCCGTGTTTTCCCTTCATTCCGCATTTGCAGAATTACTGGCTCAAGTTCCTTTACGTGTGTATACTTCCGTTTTCCCATAACAATACCCCCTGTCGTAGTCATTCTCCTACAACAGGGGGCATTTTGTCTACTGTCCGTTTTTTGTGGGCCGGTGCACTGTCGCCGTGGGGCGCTTTCTATTTTCGTTTTTTATGTCACAGAGGCAGACGCTCACTGCTCCCGCTGGGGGTTAT
>CANRDC010000052.1 GCA_947629245.1 uncultured Oscillospiraceae bacterium
GACGACGCGGATCTATCTGATCTCCACCGGCGCGGAGCACGCCCGGCGCATGGAGCGCCTGGGGCTCATCTGTTGACGCAAAAATAAGACAAAAGAAGCATTTTGCTCCAAAATCGTCAGGGGAGACAAAGAAAGATCAACATTTTTGCGTAAAAAGCTCCCGTGCAGCACGCACGGGAGAACAAAATAAGCATACAAATATCAGCCGGATAATTTACCAGTTACCGGCCATGTTTGCTGTGCAAAAATAATCTTGCATTCACACTACATCTATGCTAATATGTATCGGACAAATCAGAAATCTAGTGGTTCTCTTTATTTTTTGTCTTAGAAAGAGGCAAAATGCTTCTTTTGTCTCAAACGTGAACGTGAAGATGGGAGGAGACGCTATGGATACGGTAAAGAGCGCGCGGCCGAGCGGCGAGGCGGCGTCCCGGCCCAGAGACGCGGGCGTGCTGGTGACGCCGGAAAAGATCGAGCGGTTTCTGGCGGAGTGGGAGGCCAAGGGCCGCCTGGAGGGGACGCTGAAGTGGTACCGGCGGGGCCTGTATCAGATGTACGAGGCGCTGCCCGGCGACAAGCGTATCCGGCGCGGGACGCTGAAGGCGTGGCGGAACGAGCTGTCGGAGGCGGGATACGCGCCCAGCACCATCAATCTGTATCTGTCGGTGACGAATACATATTTGGAGTTTTTTGACCGTCGGGAGTATCAGCTGCCGGGGGCGATCCCGCAGGAGGAGCGGTATCAGCCGGAGCTGACGCGGGGGGAATATCTGCGGCTGCTGCAGACGGCGAAGATCTTGGGGAAGGAAAAGGTATATCTGCTGGTGAAGCTGTTCGCGGCCACGGAACTGCCGGTGCAGGAACTGGAGAAGGTGACGGTGGAGGCGGCGAAGGCCGGGCAGACGACGGCGACGTCGGGCGGGATACGCCAGATCGTGCGTCTGCCGGGGTGTCTGTGCCGGGAGCTTCTGGCATACGCGGACCGGTGCGGGATAGGCAGCGGTCCGATCTTTGTGACGAGGAAGGGCGGTCCCATGAGCCGGACGTATGTGACGACGGCGATCACGCGGCTTTGCGGGGAGGCGAAGATCCCGGAGGAGAAGGGCAACCCCCGGTGTCTGCGGCGGCTGTACACGGCGACGAAGGCGGGGGTAGAGGCCAACGTGGCGCTGCTGGTGGAGCAGGCCCTGGACCGGCAGCTGGAGAAGGAGCAATTGACGGTAGGCTGGGACGCGTGAGACGCGCGGCTTGGGATGCCGCACAAAAGAGAAAGAGACAAAGGAAGTGTTTGCATGAATATCGGCCTGATCATCGCCGGAGGCGTCGGCGCCAGGGCAAAGACGCGTGTCCCGAAGCAGTTTGTAGTGGTCCGGGACAAGCCGGTCATCGTGTACACGATGGAGGCGTTTCAGCGCAACAGCGTCATCGACGCCATTGCGGTGGTTTGCCTGCAGGGCTGGGAGGATATCCTGTGGAAGTACGCGGAGCAATATGGGATCACAAAGCTGAAATGGGTGACCCACGGCGGCGATACGGGCATGCACTCGCTGCGCAACGGCATGGAGCTGCTCCGGGGCAACTGCGAGCCGGAGGACATCGTCGTGATACACGACGCGGTCCGGCCGCTTTTGAGCGACGATATCATCAACGCAAATGTGGCCGGTGTGAAAAAGTACGGCAACGCGATCACATGTATCCCCTGCACGGAGGCGCTGCTGCAATCCGACAGCGGGGAGATATCCGAGCGGGTGGTGGACAGGAGCAAGGTGTATCGGACGCAGACGCCCCAGAGCCTGTACCTGTCGAAGTTCATCTGGTGCCATGAGGAGGCGGCCCGCCGGGGCATCACGGATACGGTGGCCACATGTACGCTGCTGATCGAGCTGGGGGAACCGGTCTATTTCGTGGAGGGAAATGTGATCAATTTCAAGATCACGACCAACGAAGATTTTGCGCTGATGGAAGCGTATCTGGACTGCCGCAGGCAAAAGGCTATATGAGAGGGAGGAACGGACGGTGAACAGGATCATCCGGGAGGACGTCCTTGCCATGGGCGAGCGGTGTCCGGTCATGAAGGAGCTGAGAGGCAGCACGCTTCTGGTGACGGGAGCGACAGGGTTCGTGGGGTCGTTTCTGATCCACGCCCTGCTGGCGGACGCCGCGGGATCGTCCTCTCATACGAAGATATACGCGATCGTGCGGAACGCGCGGGCCGCCGCAAAACGGTTCGGCGAGTATATAGAAAACGGATATCTCACGCTCCTGGAGCAGAACGTCACGGAGCCGGTGGGACTGGACCGGGGCGTGGACTACGTGCTGCACTGTGCCAGCAACGCCGGTCCGAGGGAGTATCTGGCCGATCCGGTGGGGACGATACTGACCAACTGCATCGGGACGAACAATATCCTCTCGTACGCGGAAAAGCATGGGGTGAAGAGGGTCCTGTATCTTTCAACGATCGAGATCTACGGAGTTCAGCAGTCCGGCGGTCTCATCTCGGAGGACCGGCAGGGAACGCTGAACTGCGCCAGCGTGCGCTCCTGTTATCCGCTCAGCAAACAATTGGCGGAAAACCTGTGCGTGGCGTATGTGGAACAGAAGGCCCTGCCGGTGGTGATTGGGCGGCTCAGCTACCTGTACGGCCCCGGCATGAAGCCGGACGATTCCAAGGTCGTGGCGGAGTTCGCCCGAAAGACGGCGGCCGGGGAGGATCTGGTGCTGAAGAGCGAGGGCCTGCAGAGGCGGTCTTACTGCTATATCTCGGACGCGGCGGCGGGACTTCTGACCGTGCTGGTCCGGGGCGATGTGGGTCAGGCGTACAACATCGCCTCAGAGAAGAACGTGACGACGATCGCGGGTCTGGCGGAGGCGTTTGTCAACTGCCGCCCGGAACGGCAGCTGCGCGTCCGCTATGATATGCCGGTCGGGGAAGAGATGAAACGGTTCTCTCCGATCCGGGACGCGGTCCTGGACAACGGCAGGCTCCGGGCGTTGGGCTGGGAGAGCTTTGTCCCGCTGGAGGAAGGCGTCGGGCGCATGGTGACGAGTCTGGAAGAGACGTGACGAGAGGAAGGGTCATATGCAAGAGAGAGTGACGCAGGAGATCTTTGACGACGAGCTGCATCTGCTGAAAAAGGAATATCGAAAAACGCTGAAAAAGCTCAAGAAGAGACAGACGTTCCTGTTCATCACCGACGGGAACGAGATCGGAGAGTACTGCCGGGCGCTGTTTCACGAATTGTCCAAGAGCAGAAAGGATCTGAACGTCTTTTTTCTGAACATCAACGAGACGGAACAGGAAGAGCCCTTGTTTGGGCCGACGGAGGAGATCAAACGGCTGCGCACCCTGGAGCCCATGACCTGGGACACCAAGGTGATCACGGCGTTCGTGCTGGACCTGAAAGACCCCATCTACCGGCAGGAGACGGTGCAGGAGAGGGTCCTGGAGATGATGCGGCAGGTGATCGCCAGACAGCCGCTGAACAAGGGCCACCGGGTGATCCTGGCGTCGGAGCTGCCGGAGCATGGGCCCTGGGAGGGGCCGGTCACGCACTTGGCGGAGAAGGAAGTGACCGGCGTTTACGAAAAAAGCGGCCCTGGCAGTCCGGAGTGGTTCATGTGTCGGCTGGAGGAGGAACTGGAGAACAAGAAGGACAAGCGGAAGTGGTTCTGTCTGCGGCTGGGGGCCGTTTTCGGACCCGGCGTGAAGGACAGCGGTCCTATGCAGATATCGAAGTATGTGGACATGCTGGCGCAGGACGGGCCCGCGCTGCGTATTTCCGACAGCAATGAGTTCTTTTCCTGCATTTATATCCGGGACGTTCTGCTCGCTCTGCGGCGCTATTTTTTCGTGCAGAAAAAAAGCGGGCTATACAACCTGGCGGCCTATAACTTCCGCGGGTCGACCATACCCATTGAGATCTACCGCTTTCTGGACGACCCGTCCGCGGTGCTGGAGCTGCGGCGGGAGGGCGATGCGGAGCGGCACTATAATCTGGAGACGCTGAAAGCGAAGAGCGCCGGATGGAAACCGAAGATGAAACGGGGCGAGGCGATCTACCGGACCCTCTGCGACCGGTTCGACAGGCAGTATGACCAGATGCACCGCATGAAAAAGTATCACGGGCGGCTGGAGCTGCTGCGTCGGCAGGAGCTGGATATCCTCAAAGAGATCGACAGGATCTGCCGGACCCATGGTATCCGGTATTTTCTGGTGGGCGGGAGCCTGCTGGGCGCGGTCCGGCACCATGGATTTATCCCCTGGGACGACGATCTGGACGTGGGCATGCTGCGGGAGGACTATGAAAAGTTCCGCCGGATCGCGCCGGAGGAGCTGCCGGAGAAATACTGGTATCAGTCCTGGCGGACGGAGAAGAAGAGCCACTATGTGTTTGACAAGATCCGGCTGAAGGACACGTTCTTCTCCACAAAGTTCTCCAAACAGTTCAAGATCAAGGACGGCGTGTTCGTGGATGTGCTGGTCTACGACAAGACCTCTAGCCGTCCGCGCGCGCAAAAGCGGCATATCAAGACCGTCAACTTCGTCAAGGAAATGATCAGCATCCGGTGGGTGAACAAGCCCCGGAAAAAGCGGCTGCGCAGGTTCAGCCGGATCTTCCTGCCGGTGATGCGGCTGTTCCCCCTGCGGGCATACCACCGGCTCTACGAACGGGTCATCAAGAGGTATGACAGGACGGGTTCGGATATGTACATCGACAGCGTGGGCATGAACCTGCTGAAGGGAGCGTTCCCCGGCTCGTGCATCTGCGGCGCGCTGGAGTATGTGCCCTTTGAGGATATGACGGTCCCCATCCCCGCCGGTTGGCACGAGTATCTGACCCACTGGTACGGCGAGCACTACATGGACATACCCCCGATCTCGTCCCGGAATTCCGACCATAAGATCGCCCGGATGGACCTGGGAGAATACGCGAACTGCGAGGAAAAAGAGGGATGACCTGGGCGAAGTATCGACCGCAATAATCAGACTAACGGAGGAATGGCATATGTTGCCTTTTGACAGCGAAAAACAGCTTTTTACAGCCAATCGGAAAAAATGGCTGGAGGTGTGTGAGACCGATCACTTTATCCCAGAGGACCCTTCTGTGACGGAGCTGGAAAACGGCGTTCTTCTGCCGCTTAGAGTGAAGAAGGACGTCAAGGTCCGCAACTCCGTCTTTGAGGGCGGCTGCTGCGACAGCGAGGGAAACTTTGTCGGCGGGCTGCTGAGAAACACGGAGATCAAAAACGCCAACCTCAATTGCGCTTCGGCGTATCCTTTGCCGGAGACGATAGCCGAACGGCACGAGACTGTGATATTCGGCGGGGTCCTGCTGGGGCATTTTGGACACAGCATTATTGATTCTCTGGGACGGCTCTGGTGGTTCGTGGAACACCCGGATACGCCGTATAAGCTGGTTTTTCTTCGCGCGCCTGCGTTTATGGCGTTTGACGATCGCAAAGTACTGGAGACGGTCGGGATCCCCCGGGAACGCATGGAGATCATCACGGAGCCGACGCGGTTTGACAAGATCATCGTTCCGGAAGAATCGTTCCATATGTTCTCAAGTTATACGCGAAAGATCGATCTGGTCTATGACCGTATCCGCGATCAAACGCCGCAGGGCCCCTATAAAAAGGTTTATCTCTCGCGCTCCGGATTAAGCGAAGATAAAAGGATGGTCAATGAGGAGTACTTTGAAAACTTTTACGCCAGGCGCGGATATGCGATCATACATCCGGAGCAGCTCCCCTTTTTGGAGCAGGTCTCCATCATGCACGGAGCGGATGAAGTCGTTTCGACCAACGGCTCGCTGGTGTTGCAGCTGCTGTTTTGCAAACCGCGTACGAAAGGCGTCGTTCTGTGCCGGACGCGGGATGTGACGCAGGGTATGATCATCCCTCTTTTTGGCAGGGATATAGACGTCTCCATTGTAGACATCTCAAATAATTTCCTTGGCGGGGTGTATCAGACCACAAGCGTGCATTTCTGCGGCCCGACCGTTTACTGGAGACAGTATCTGGATAAGGCCAATATAGCCTATGAGGAAGACGAGGTTTCGCTCGACAAGCATTTGAAACCCTATTTTTATGAGTATGTTTGCCAATGGGGACGCAAGAACGCGACCCCTCACTCGTTTCGCGACGTGCATAATAGAACGATGGTCGATATCGTCAGCAATATCAATGAGATGTTCCTGGACGGAAGCGTAAACCGCAGCGAACTGCCGGACAGAGACGATGTGGTAAAGGCGAAGAGGGAAAGGGACGGCATCGCGCGGGAGAACAAGACCTATCAAAAGCTCCTGGCCGGTTATGACCAGGCCAAGGTCGACCTTGCGCTGTCCAATAAAGAGCTTGCAAGACAGCAAAACGAGCTCACAAAGCAGACCGGGATGGTCGAGCAGCTCAGCCGCCAGAACGACGAGGCGCGGCAGCGGATCGACGACCTGCGCGTTGAGAACGGGACGCTCCAGGAGCGGAACGAGGAATTGCTCCGCGGCTGCGGCGGGCTCCAGGAGCGGAACGAGGAACTGCTCCGCAACTGCGGCGGGCTCCAGGAGCGGAACGAGGAACTGCTCCGCAGGTGCGGCGGGCTCCAGGAAAAGAACGATGAGCTCATGGCTGCGCTTGGCGAAAGGGAAAAGCGGCTGAGCGAGCTGCGGGAAGCGATGGAGCTTGCGCGGAAGGAAAAGGCGTCGCAAAAGAAGGAGAACGCGAAGCTGAAAAAGCAGCTGCAGTGGATGCAGAACACGCGGTCCTGGCGCGTCACGAAGCCGCTCAGGGCGATAACGCGCAGCTTTAGAAGCCTGTTTGGGAAGGCATGAGACATACACGGAGAGATTTTTGAAAGGAGCCGCGACATGAAAGTCACACAACTGGAGCTGCCGGGCGTAAAAGTTCTGGAGCCGAAGTATTTTGAAGATCACCGAGGATATTTTTGCGAGACCTACTCCCAGCGCACGCTGGCAGAGGAAGGGATAGACTGCGTGTTCGTGCAGGATAACCACAGCATGACGAAGAGTGCCGGGACGATACGGGGGATACATTTCCAGAACGCGCCGTCGCCCCAGGCGAAGCTCGTCCGCTGCACCAGAGGAAGGATACGGGACGTGATCGTGGATCTGCGGCGGGACTCGCCGACGTTCCGGAAATGGGTGTCGGTAGAACTGAGCGAGGACAACCGGAAGCAGGTGTTCATCCCGGCGGGATACGGCCATGCCTTCATGAGCCTTGAGGATAACTGCGAGGTGCAGTACAAGGCGTCGAGCTTTTACGATCCGGCGCTGGACCGTTCGGTGGCCTGGAACGACCCGGATATCGGGATCGACTGGGATGTGGAGACGCCGGTGGTCTCCGCGAAGGACGCCGCCGCCCCGCGTCTGGCGGACAGCGACGTGAATCTCCTGGTGGGGGAACAGTCATGAATACCGCCGTTGTGACCGGCGCCAGCGGGTTTATCGGCAGCGCGGTGGCGAAGCTGCTTCTGGAGGACGGCTGGAAGGTCTACGGGACCGGCAGAGATCATGGCAAGCGTCCGGAGCTTCTGCGCGAGAAGGGATATATCCCGTTGGAGGTCGGGTTTGAGGACTATGGCCGCCTGAAGGAGCTCGTAAAGGAGGAGCGGGTCGAGGCGTTTTACCATTTTGCGTGGACGGGGGGATTTGAACGGGCCTCCGTAAGAGACTGGTCCATGCAGCTGGATAACGTCCGGGCCGCCTGCGACGCGGTGACGGCCGCGGCGGAGCTGCATGCGGGCAGGTTTATATTCGCGTCCTCCGTGAACGAGGTCGAGAGCCACCAGTTTCTGAATTCGTTCCCAACGTTCCAGTCCCGGCCCACCTGCGTCTACGGCTCGGCGAAGCTGGTCTGCGAGCTGCTTTGCCGGACGATCGCGCAGGAAAAGGGACTGCATTACAACGCGGGCCTCATCCCCATGCTGTACGGAAAGGGAAACGCGTCCAGGCAGATCCTGTACGTCGTCATCTCGTCCCTTTTGCGCGGGGAGTCTCCCAAGCTGACGGAGGGCAATAACCTGTACGATCTGGCTTCTTTGAACGACGTCGCCCGCGCGTTCGTGGCGATCGGCAGAGCGGGGAGAGACGGGAAGCGGTATTACATAGGCCACCGGACGCTGAAGACGTTCAAAGAATGGATGCTGGAGATCGGCGCGGCCATAGCGCCGGAGGTGGAGCTCAGATTCGGGGAGTACCAGGACCCGCTCAATATGGATTATTCTTTGCTGGACCTTGACGCGCTGTATAACGATACCGGTTTTGAGTGCCTGGACGATTTTCGCACCGGGATACGGGAATACGGGGACTGGCTGAAGGCGGAGGTATTGTGAGAAAGGGAACGGAGGCTATGGGCAGGATCGTTGTGGTAGGAAGCGGCTTTTCCGGGGGCATCCTGGCCCGGAAGATCGCGGAGGAACTGGACCGGCCTGTGACGGTCATAGAAAAGCGGCGCCATATCGGCGGGAATATGTACGACGAATATGACGAGCACGGGATACTCATACACCGGTACGGGCCGCACTTTTTGAATACGGACGACTGGTCCGTCATGGAGTTTCTGCAACAGTTCACGGCGCTGGTGCCGCGCTGCGCGAAGTTTTACAGCGTGATCGACGGGAAGTACGTGAGGCTGCCGTATAACTTTGAGACGGTCCAGCAGCTGATCGGACCGGAAAAAGCGGCGGGGCTGCTGCCCAAGCTGAGAAAGAGCTTTCCGGGAGGCGGCAGGGTACCGGTATCGGCGCTGGTGGAGCATCCGGATGAGGATATACGCAATTACGGCGTGCTGCTTTTCGAGAAGGCGTACCGGACCTATACCAGCAAGATGTGGGGCCTGCAGCCGGAGCAGATCGACCGCTCCGTTCTGGACCGGGTGCCCATGGCCATGAACTATGACGAGAGATACCTGAACAAGGACTTTCAGTTCCTGCCCGAAAAAGGCTATACAGAGCTATTCAAAAATATGCTTGCGCATCCGAATATCACCGTCCGCCTGGGCGACGACGCGCTGCGGCATATCGGGTTCAGCGGCGGCGAGGCCGTCTATGACGGGGAGCCAGTAGAATGCCTGATCTATACGGGACCGATCGACGAGCTGTTCGGCTGCCGGTATGGGCGTCTGCCCTACCGCTCGCTGGACATCCGCTACGAGTATTTCGACAGGGAGAGCATGCAGCCCAGCATGATGGTCTCCTATCCGCAGGCGGCCGGATATACGAGGACGACGGAGTACCGCAAGGTCATGCCGGATGACAGCGGCGTCAGCGGTACGGTGATCGCCACGGAGTATCCCGTGGCATACGACCCGGAGTCCGGGACCGGCATGCAGCCGTATTATCCTGTGATAACAGAGGACAGCGGGCGGCTTTACAAAAAGTACGAAGACCTGGCGAAGCGGTATGAAAATCTGTTCCTCTGCGGGCGGCTGGCGGATTATAAGTACTACAACATGGACGCGTGCATCCTGCACACCCTGGAACGCTTTGGGGTCGTCAAGGCGTATTTGGAAGGAAAAAAGAGATAACAGAGGACGAAATATGAAAGGGATCATTCTGGCGGGGGGAGCGGGGACCCGGCTGCATCCGCTCACAACGGGCGTGAGCAAACAGGCGCTGCCTGTGTACGACAAGCCCATGATCTATTATCCGCTGTCGACGCTGATGCTGGCGGGGATCCGGGAGGTGCTCATTATCTCCACGCCCCGGGACGTGCCGGTGTTCGAGCAGATACTGGGCGACGGGACCCAGCTGGGGATGCGCTTTACGTACGCCGTGCAGGAGCGGCCCGGCGGTCTGGCGGAGGCGTTTCTGATCGGGGAGAAGTTCATCGGCGGCGATCGTGTGGCGCTGGTGCTGGGCGACAACATTTTCTATGGCGGCGGCCTTTCCGCGTTTCTGGCGGAGGCGACCGCCCAGGAGGACGGCGCGGTGATCTTCGGCTATCCGGTGCACGACCCTACCCAGTTCGGGGTGGTGGAATTCGACAGGGACGGACGGGTGCTGTCCCTGGAGGAAAAGCCCGCGCACCCCAAGTCCAGATACGCTGTGCCGGGACTGTACTTCTACGACGACCAGGTGGTGGATATCGCCAGGCATATCCGGCCCTCGGAGCGGGGCGAGCTGGAGATCACGGCGGTGAACGAGGAATATCTGCGCCGGGGCAAGCTGCGGGCGCTGAAGCTGTTCCGGGGCATAGCCTGGCTGGACACCGGCACCTATGAGGGGCTGCAGGAGGCGTCTCAGTTCGTGAACATCATCCAGAAGCGTCAGGGGCTGTACGTGTCGTGCATCGAGGAGATCGCCTACCGGCGGGGCTTCATCGACCGGGCGCAGCTTCTGCGGCTGGCCGAGCCGATGATGAAGACGGAGTACGGACAGTATCTGCGCGCGATAGCCGAGGGGGAAGACGAATGAAAACTATGCTTGTGACGGGCGGCGCGGGCTTCATCGGGTCCAACTTTATCCACTATGTGCTGGAGACAAAACCGGAAGTGGAGCTGCTGGTGAATCTGGATCTGCTGACCTACGCGGGAGATCTGGAGAATCTGCGGTCGGTGGAGAGCGACCCCCGTTACCGGTTCGCGCGGGGAGATATCCGGGACCGGAAGGCTGTGGAGGAGCTGTTTGACCGGTATGAGTTCGACACGGTGGTGCACTTCGCGGCGGAGACCCATGTGGACCGGAGCATCGTGGAGCCGGAGGTGTTTCTGACCACGAACGTGGTGGGGACCCAGACGCTGCTGGACGCGGCGAAGGCCCACTGGAAGACGGAGCCGGACAACAAATATTCCAGGGAATATAAGCCGGGCGTGCGGTATCTGCAGGTGTCCACGGACGAGGTATACGGGGCTCTGGGAAGGACGGGGAAGTTCCGGGAGACGACGCCGCTGGCGCCCAACAGTCCCTATTCCGCGTCCAAGGCGGGAGCGGACTTTGTGGTCCGGGCGTATCGGGAGACCTACGGCATGCCGGTGAACGTCACCCGCTGCTCCAACAACTACGGGCCCTATCAGTTCCCGGAGAAGCTGATCCCGCTGATGATCCACAACGCGCTGGAGGACAGGCCCCTGCCGGTATACGGGGACGGGATGCAGGTCCGGGACTGGCTGTATGTCCGCGACCACTGCGCGGCGATCTGGACGGTGCTGGAAAAGGGCGCGCCGGGGGAGATCTACAATGTGGGCGGCAATAATGAAAGGGCCAATCTGGAGATCGTGCGGCTGATATTGCGGGAGCTGGGCAAGCCGGAGAGCCTCATCGAGCATGTGGCGGACCGGCCTGGCCACGACCGGCGCTACGCCATCGACAACACGAAGATCACGACCGAGCTGGGCTGGCGTCCGGCGTATACGTTTAAGGACGGCATCGCCCAGACCATCCGCTGGTATCTGGAAAACCGGGAATGGACGGAGCGCATCGTCTCCGGCGCCTACCGGAGCTATTACGAGCGGATGTATGGCCGGTCCGCCGGATGAGCGGCAGGCGCGAACAAGAAGGTCCCGGAAGCCGTTTCCGGCGTCCGGGGCTTTTATCCGGCGGAACGGTCCGGCCCCGTCCTCTTGGGCGGGACCGGTCAGGGACAAACTGGGCAGAATAGCTAAAATCCACCGGCAGTTCGTCGGAAAAATGTCTTTCCGCGAAGGACGGAAGCGATTGACTTACCATTTTCCTCTTGGTATAATAAGGGCACAAGGAAACAGGCATGAGTTGACAGACGGCGGGGCCTATGTGCCGCCGAGAGACGCCAATTTCATTGTATGCGAACGCCTGGGCAGTTCTATTTGCGAGAAAATAGGGCTGCTCAAATTGCTTTGAGGGAGTGTACGGATGAAGAAAGTCGCCATTGTCATGGGCAGCGACAGCGATCTGCCCGTGGTGGAGAAGGCCGTGGGAAAGCTGGCCGAATACGGCGTGCCCTGCGAGGTACACGTGTTCTCCGCCCACCGCACGCCGGACCAAGCCCGCGCCTTTGCGCGAGGCGCCCGTGAAAACGGCTTCGGCGTGATCATTGCCGCCGCCGGTATGGCCGCGCATCTGGCCGGAGCCCTGGCCGCCAACACGACCCTGCCCGTGGTGGGCATCCCCTTAAAATCGAAAGCCTTAGACGGCGTTGACGCGCTCCTGTCCACGGTGCAGATGCCCTCCGGCATCCCGGTCGCCACCGTGGGTATCGACGGAGCCGCCAACGCCGCTCTGCTTGCGGCGGAGATCCTGGCCCTGTCGGACGATGCTCTGGCCGCGAAGCTGGACGCGGCCAGGGCCGCCGAGACGGAAAAGGTCCTGGCAAAAAACGCGGCCGTGGAGGCGCGGTTCAACAGCAGTTGTTGATAAACGGACCTGCCTGTCCGCAACAGCGGACAGGCGCGAAGCCCGGTCAGGGCGAGCCGCCTCGTCGATGCACGCCGGCCAGGTCTCCCTTTGCCGCAAGCTGGCAAAGCTCGAATGGCGGCGGCATCTCCTCTCCCCAAAAGGCTGGCGAGCCTTTTGGGGACCCCATGACCGCGCGTCAAAGTCAAAATCCGCTGTGCGACAGGATTTTGACTTTCTGCAAGGGGGAATTCACTTTCCCCTTGCAGTTCCAATCACGAACATTATCAAACGGAGGATATATCCCATGACAAAGAAAGAGCAGCTGTACGAGGGCAAGGCCAAGAAGGTCTACGCCACCGAGGACCCGGATCTCGTGATCGTCTCCTACAAGGACGACGCCACCGCCTTCAACGGCCTGAAAAAGGGCCAGATCGCAGGCAAGGGAGCCATCAACAACCGGGTCACCAACTACCTGATGGGCCTGCTGGAAAAGCAGGGCGTGCCCACCCATTTCGTGCAGGAGCTGAACGACCGGGAGACGGTGGTCCGCAGGGTGTCCATCGTGCCCCTGGAGGTCATCGTCCGCAACATTTCCGCGGGCAGCTTTGCCAAGCGCTACGGCGTGGAGGAGGGCATCGTGTTCGCGGAGCCCACCTTTGAGACCTCCTATAAGAACGACGATCTGGGCGACCCGCTCATCAACGACTATCACGCCCTGGCCCTGGGCCTGTGCACGGCAGAGGAGCTGGAGACCATCAAGGCTCTGGCCTTCAAGGTAAACGACGTGCTCAAGGCGTTTTTCAAGGCGGTGAACGTGGACCTGGTGGACTTCAAGCTGGAGTTCGGCAAGACCTCCGACGGCAAGCTGGTGCTGGCCGACGAGATCAGCCCTGACACCTGCCGGTTCTGGGACAGCGTCACCCACGAGAAGCTGGACAAGGACCGCTTCCGCCGGGACCTGGGCGGGGTGGAGGACGCCTACGCCGAGATGATGAGGCGGATTTTGGGCTGAAAAATAAGGAGCTTCGCAAGGCTTATGAGTACTCTTCATGAGGAATGCGGCGTTTTCGGCATCTTCGCGCCGGAGCGCATGCCCATCGTCTCCACGGCCTATTACGGCCTGTACGCCCTCCAGCACCGGGGCCAGGAGAGCTGCGGCATCGTCATCAACGACGACGGCCTGTTCAGCTTTTACAAGGACCTGGGGCTTGTGAGCGACGTGTTCAGCCACCGGGTGCTGCGGGCCCTGCCGGAGGGGAACATGGCCGTGGGCCACGTCCGCTACGGCACCACCGGCTGCAGCGGCCGGGAAAACTGCCAGCCCATGGTGGTCAACCACATCAAGGGCCGCATGGCCCTGGCCCACAACGGCAACATCGTAAACTCCGGGGAGCTGCGCAAGGCTTTGGAACTGCAGGGCTCCATCTTCCACTCCTCCAGCGACACGGAGGTCATCTCCTACGTCATCACCAAGGAGCGTCTCACCGCCCCCTCCATCGAGCAGGCGGTGAACCAGGCCATGTTCCTGGTGAAGGGCGCGTACTCCATGGTGGTCATGAGCCCGTCCAAGCTGCTGGCGGTCCGGGATGAGAACGGTTTCCGGCCCCTGTGCTACGGCCAGCGGGAGGACGGGGCCTATGTGGTGGCCTCGGAGACCTGCGCCCTGGAGGCGGTCAACGCACGGTTCATCCGGGACCTGGACCCTGGGGAGATCGTGGTGTTTTCCAAGGACGGGGTCCAGAGCATCCGGGACCACTGCGGCAAGGCGCCCAAGAAGCTTTGCATCTTCGAGCACATCTACTTTGCCCGGCCCGACTCCGTGCTCGACGGCGTCAGCGTCCATGAGGCCCGGCTCCGGGCCGGGGAGCGGTTGGCCGTCCGCCATCCGGCGGAGGCGGACGTGGTCATCGGCGTGCCCGACTCCGGCCTGGACGCGGCTCTGGGCTACGCCAGGGCCTCCGGCATCCCCTACGGCGTGGGCTTCATCAAGAACAAGTACATCGGCCGCACCTTTATCGCACCCGGCCAGAGCACCAGGGAGGACCTGGTGCGCATCAAGCTCAATCCGGTGGCCAGCGTCATCCGGGGCAAGCGGGTGGTGGTGGTGGACGACTCCATCGTCCGGGGCACCACCAGCGCCCGGTTCGTCAGGCTGCTGCGGGAGGCCGGGGCCGCCCAGGTACATATGCGCATCTCCGCGCCGCCGTTTCTGAATCCCTGCTACTACGGAACGGACATCGATTCCAGGGAAAATCTGATCGCCTGCCGCCACACGGTGGAGGAGACCTGCGCCATCATCGGCGCGGACAGTCTGGGGTATCTGCCCACGGAGGACCTGCCCTGGCTGCTGGGGGACGAGACATGCGAGGGCTTCTGCGACGCCTGCTTCACCAACAACTACCCCACGGCCATTCCCGCCAACAGCGCCAAGAGCCGTTTTGAGTACAAGATCAGCGAGGGGAGGCCGGACGCGGATGCCTGAGAACAGCTATTCCGCCAGCTACGCCGCCGCCGGGGTGGACATCACCGCCGGTTATAAGGCGGTGGAGCTGATGAAACGCCATATCGCCCGCACCGCTATCCCCGGCGTGCTGGGCGGGATCGGCGGCTTTGGCGGCCTTTTCGAGCTGGACGTGACCGGCATGGCCCATCCCGTGCTCATCTCCGGCACCGACGGCGTAGGCACCAAGCTGCGCGTCGCCCAGTATCTGGACAAGCACGACACCATCGGTATCGACTGCGTGGCCATGTGCGTCAACGACGTGGTCTGCGCGGGCGCGAAACCCTTGATATTCCTGGACTACATCGCCTGCGGCAAGAATGTGCCCGAGCGCGTTGCGGAAGTTGTGGCAGGGGTGGCGGAGGGCTGCGTCCAGGCGGGCTGCGCCCTGGTGGGCGGCGAGACCGCCGAGCACCCCGGCGTCATGCCCCCGGACGACTACGATCTGGCGGGCTTCACCGTGGGCGCCGTGGACAAGAGCAAAATATTGGATAATTCTTCCATGCGGGCCGGGGACGCGATCCTGGCCCTGCCATCCTCGGGCGTGCACTCCAACGGCTTTTCCCTTGTGCGGAAGGTCTTTGGCCTGGACGAGCGCCCCCAGGCGCTGGACAAGTATCATGACGAACTGGGAGCCACGCTGGGCGAGACCCTTTTGACGCCCACCCGCGTCTATGTCAAGCCCCTGCTGGCCCTGATGGAGGCCGTGGCGGTGAAGGGCGTCAGCCACATCACCGGCGGCGGCTTTTATGAGAACATCCCCCGGAGCATCCCCGAGGGCCTTTCCGCCCGGATCGAGAAGGGAGCGGTGCGGACCCCGGCCATCTTCGGGCTCATTCAAAAAACCGGCGCTATCCCGGAGCGGGACATGTTCAACACCTTCAACATGGGCGTGGGCATGACCGTGACGGTGGCGGCGGCGGACGCGGACAGGGCCCTGGAGGTTTTGCGGGCCAACGGGCAGGACGCCTACGTGCTGGGCGAGATCGCCTCCGGCGGAGAGCGGGTGCGGATGGCATGACAAAGACGCGTATCGCGGTGTTCGTCTCCGGCGGCGGCACCAATTTACAGGCGCTTTTGGACGCCCAGGCGTCGGGCAAGCTCCATTCGGGCCAGATCGTTCTGGTGGTGTCCAGCCAGCCGGACGCCTACGCCCTGACGAGGGCGGAGAGGGCCGGGGTGCCCGGCGTGGTCTGCTCCCGGAAGGAGCTGGGGGGCCAGGAGGCCTTCGAGGCCGCTATTTTGCAGGTGCTGGAGCGGTACGGCGCGGAGATGATCGTGCTGGCGGGCTTCATGAGCATTTTGAGCAAGGACTTCACCGACCGGTTCCCGGAGCGCATTTTGAACGTCCATCCGGCCCTGATCCCCTCCTTCTGCGGCAAGGGCTATTACGGCCTCAGGGTCCACGAGGAGGCGTTGAAGCGGGGCGTGAAGGTCACCGGAGCCACGGTGCATTTTGTCAACGAGATCCCCGACGGGGGGCGCATCATTTTGCAAAAGCCCGTCATGATAGAAGAAGGCGACACGCCGCGGACGTTGCAGCGGCGGGTCATGGAACAGGCGGAGTGGATCATCCTGCCCCAGGCGGCGGAGATGGTGGCCGCGGACATCGCAGAAAGGAAAGAACATGCCGACTGATTTGAAAGCATACCTCAGCGAGAGGACCTACCCTGGCCGGGGCATCGCCCTGGGCCGCAGCGCCGACGGGAAAAAGGCCGTGATCGTGTATTTCATCATGGGCCGCAGCGTCAACAGCCGCAACCGGGTGTTCGTCGAGACGGAGGACGGCATCCGCACCCAGGCCCACGACCCGGCCAAGATGTCGGACCCCAGCCTGATCATCTATCACCCGGTCCGGACGGCGGGCCGGGGCACCGTGGTCACCAACGGGGACCAGACCGACACCATCCGGGACGCCCTGCTGGCCGGGCAGACCTTTGCCGCCGCCCTGCGCACCAGGGAGTTTGAGCCGGACGGGCCCAACTGGACCCCCCGCATCTCCGGCCTGGTGGACCCGGACGGCAGCTATAAGCTGTCCATTTTGAAGAGCCTGGACGGAGACCCTTCCTGTTGCTGCCGGTATTTCTATGAGTACGACAAGCCCCAGGCGGGCCTGGGCCACATCATCCACACCTACGCCGACCACGGGGACCCGCTGCCCTCCTACCGGGGAGAGCCCGCCCCTGTGGTCATCGACGCCCCCGACGCCAGGACCCTGGCGGAGCAGGTCTGGGCGGGGCTCAACGAGGACAATAAGGTGTCTTTGTACGTGTCCTATATCGACCTGGCCACCGGCGAGCGGGACACGGTGATCGTCAACAAACACACGAGCTGAAAAGGAGCGAATATGAAGGAACTGGAACTGAAATACGGCTGCAATCCCAACCAGAAGCCCTCCTGCATCTTCATGGCGGACGGGGGCGAGCTGCCCATCCGGGT
Organism: uncultured Oscillospiraceae bacterium; assembly: GCA_947629245.1. Taxonomy (GTDB): domain Bacteria; phylum Bacillota; class Clostridia; order Oscillospirales; family Oscillospiraceae; genus CAJOIG01. The sequence continues at coordinate 17,268 of CANRDC010000052.1, forward strand.
GCTGAACGGCAAGCCCGGCTATATCAATTTCATGGACGCGTTCAACTCCTGGCAGCTGGTGAAGGAGCTCAGCGAGGCCACGGGCCTGCCCGCCGCCACCAGCTTCAAGCACGTATCCCCGGCGGGAGCCGCCGTGGGAAAGCCCCTTTCCGAGACGGATAAGAAGATCTACTTCGTGGACCCGGCAGCGGAGCTGAGCCCCATCGCCTGCGCCTATATCCGGGCGCGGGGCGCGGACCGGCTGTGCTCCTATGGGGACTGGGCGGCCCTCAGCGAGATATGCGACGAGGCCACGGCCCGGTATCTGAAGGACGAGGTGTCCGACGGCGTCATCGCGCCGGGCTATACCCCCGAGGCCCTGGCGATCCTCAAGACCAAGAAAAAGGGCAATTACAACGTGGTCGAGATCGACCCCGATTACGTGCCCGCCCCGGTGGAGCGCAAGGACGTGTACGGCGTCACCTTCCAGCAGGGGAGAAATGACTATAAGGTGACGGAGGATACCTTCGCCAACATCGTCACCAGGAACAAGGACCTGACCGACGAGGCACGGACCGACATGACCGTGGCCCTCATCACGCTGAAATATACCCAATCCAACTCCGTCTGCTACGTGAAGGACGGCCAGGCCATCGGCGTGGGCGCGGGCCAGCAGAGCCGCATTCATTGCACCCGCCTGGCGGGCAACAAGGCGGACAACTGGTATCTGCGCCAGCATGAGAAGGTGCTCTATCTTCCCTTCAAGCCCGGCATCCGCAGACCCGACCGGGACAACGCCATCGACGTGTATATCTCCGACGAGTACGAGGACGTGCTGGCCGACGGGGCCTGGCAGAACGTGTTCACCAAGCGGCCCGAGCCTCTGACGGCGGCGGAGAAAAAGGCGTGGATCGCCACCCAGTCCGGCGTGACCGTGGGCAGCGACGCCTTCTTCCCCTTCGGGGACAATGTGGAGCGGGCGCGCAAATCCGGTGTGGCCTATATCGCCGAGCCCGGCGGCAGCATCCGGGACGACAACGTGATCGAGACAGCCGACAAGTACGGCATCGTCATGGCCTTCACGGGCATGCGGCTGTTCCACCACTGATAGGGGACATGTTCGGCAGGGATAGGAAAAGACGCCGCAGGCTGGAGGCGGCCTTCGGGAAAAGACCGGACGTGTACTTTACCGACGGGGACATGGAGCGCATCCGTGCCTGGTCGGACTACCGCCGGGAGCGGGAGGACGGCTACAGCGTGGACGACGTCACCTGGCATGACCTGGACATGGACCGGGTGTTTAGGCGTATCGATCCGGGCCTGTCCACGCCGGGGGAGCAGGTGCTCTACGACACCCTGCGCCACCCGGCCCTGACCCAGGCGGAATACTGCCGCCGGGCCAGGCTCATCGCGTTCATGGAGGGCGAGCCCAAGACGCGCCTGGAGGTCCAGGTCATTTTGGACGCTCTGGGCCGGACCCGGCGGTCGGACCTTTGCACGGCGTTTGCGCCGGAGGCCAGGGGCCGGGGCCGGCTTGCCGTCTATGCGGTCCTGGTCGCGGCGTTCGTGGCCAGCCTTGTACTGGGGGCGCTGGGCAACCTGCCGATCGTGGCGGCGCTTCTGATCATGTCCTTCAATATGGCGCTCCGGGAGTTCGCGCTGCGGCGGGTGCGCCGGGAATTTGACACCCTCAACTACTCGGTGGCGGAGGTGTTCGCCCTGCGGCGGGTCCAAAAGCTGGGCATACCGGACCTGGACCGGGAGCTGACGGGGGCCTACGAGGCATTGAAAAAGCTGCGGTTCGTACTGCGCACCGGCGGCGTATCCGGCATGGACACTGGCGACGCGGGGGACCTGCTGGCCTCGGTGTTTTTGCTGGACCTCATCACCTATGAGTACCTGAAAAACAAGCTGTGGACCCACCAAAAGGACCTGATGGCCGTCATCGAGGGCCTGGGACGGCTGGATACGGCCATCGCGGCGGTCTCCTGGCGCGGGAGCATGGACGTATACGCCGTGCCGGACATCTCCTTTGACGGCTCGGCGGAGCTGCATGTCCGGGGCATGGTCCACCCGCTGCTGGACGACGCCGTGCCCAACGACTTGGACCTGGGCGGCTCCATCCTGCTCACCGGCTCCAACGCCTCCGGCAAGAGCACCTATCTTCGCACGGCGCTTTTGAACGCCCTGCTGGCCCAGAGCCTGTGCACGGCGGCGGCGGAGAGCTACCGGGGCGGCGCTTTTTTCCTTTATTCGTCTATGGCTCTGGAGGACGACCTGCTGGCGGGGGAGAGCTATTACGTCACGGAGATCAAGTCCATCCGCCGCATCCTGACGGCGGC